>JAILAI010000046.1 GCA_024681705.1 Prevotella sp. | reverse complement strand
GGCAGTTTCGAAGAGCAAAAGCGGCAGTTTAGGTCATCAAAAGCGCCAATTTCGATGATCAAAAGCGGCAGTTTTGCTCAACCGACTTTTCGATTGTAATCTCCGAGATAGCAAAAAGGGGATAGACATGTGGGTAGTTTTATGTTAAAAAAATGTCGGTTTTCGGCACTCCTTTTTAACATCTTCTGCGAGCAAATCCTTTAACAGAAGTTAATTCTGCGTATAGACCATGTGCTCTTATAGAACACTTCATCCTTGCAATCGTCCAACAGCGAAAAATGATAAGCCCCGAAAACCGAGTATAGCTTTCGGGGCCCATTATCAAGAGTCGGCAATAACTTACTTCACCACAAACTTCTTTCCATCCTTCACGTAGACGCCCTTCTTCACGGGCTTGTCTGCGAGTTTCACGCCCTCGAGCGAGTACCATCCAGTACTGACGCTCTCTTCGGACTTGGTGGAGCTGATGGCGGTGGGAGTTCCATCTGTCACCGTAAAAGTTTCACGACCTAGGGACTTGGCACTATTACTGCCAAACGTAGGCGAATAGTTACTGCTCACCATGTATTCACCTGGCAACAAGTCTTCAAAAACATGTGTCACAGTAACGGTCTCACCTGATTTGATGGTCAGTTCATTTGTTTCATCGTAAGTTTTGGATACCCAACTGTTACCTTCCTTCTGATAAATGAATGTCCAAATTGTCTCGTAATATGTTACGGTTCCTGTATTTTTCACCGTCATGGTCATCGTTGTTGTTGGCCCAACATTGAATGTACGGTTGGAAGCAGCCAAGGTCACTTCTCCTGTTGGTGGATCTATAATGGTTACAGTACCTGTGCCAACGACGTTTTGTCCCGCCTTATCAGTGCAAATCCATACTTTGTAACTACCTGCAGCTGCGGGTTTAAAATAGAATGTTATATCTTCAGTTTTACCCTTCTCAATGCCTGATGCAGCACAATAAATAGCACTGCCCATATTACTCGATGAAGAACTGGCAAAGAGATAGAGAGGTTGTGTGTAATCACCTGCTATACTTTTCACGGTAGCCACAACAGGTTGTTTCTTTGTGGCTAATTTGTTGCCTGGGAAAGTGACTTCTAAAAGTTGTAGTTTCTGGGCAATTGTTACGGTAGTTTGACCTATAATGTTTTCACCTTGATAGTCTGAAGTGATCCAGATGTTATAAACACCGGCATCTCCAGCCTTGAAAATCATGGTACGTTCCTTCATGTTTCCTGCTTTTATTTTTAGACTGCAACTACTAGAACAGGAACCCATATCTGTAGTTTTACTAGCAAATAAAAAAAGACTACCATCAAAGTTATCACCATTATTCTTCACCTTGAACGACAGAACCTGATTCGTGTTGGGTTGCATCGAACTTGTGCAAATAAGATCTGTTATTTCTAAGTCCTCCACAGGATGCTGAACGATATTGGTCACCGAACCATTACTGACCGTTACTTCGAAGTACATCTCAAGGGGTTTGCAGCGTTTCCAAGTACTTTCTCCTTTCAACAGGCTCATGGGTACCAAATGATGTTTACCATTTGCCAAGCCATAGGTTGATGTATCAAATGTGCGGTCAGGATAGTAGCTCCGACAATTCAAGACATATGATTGCATATATTCATACTTCTTATCTATCATTGTTATAGTGCCATTTGTTCCCAATTCGCCCATTCCATAACCAAAACCCAAAGCATCCTCATTGCCATTACCCATACCAAGAACGATGGACGTACCTTGTATTTCTGCATCGAAAACGGTTGCTACTGTTCCGTCAGCTACAGGAGCTTCCCAAGAGTCATTCTGGTCATCGTTTACAGCAACACCTGTATTGGGTTGTAGACCGATAATTGCTGAGGCTGTTATAATGTAACCAGAATCGAATTGTCCATTCGTGAATTGCGCAGTTGGTGTTGGGTTTGTTGCATGGAGTTTAAAATATCCGTTGTAAGATCCTCCCCATCCCCAATTAAAATGATAAAGGCCTTCCCCATCATAGCCATCACAAATAAAGGCATGACCACTATTCACCCAAGCTTGTCCACTATATAGCACGGGACGTCCAGCTGCTAATTCTGCATAAATGATGGCATCCCAATCACTTACTGTATAGTTGTCGCGATAAACACTTTTCCAATTTGGGTCATAGTTAAAATAGTTTTGCATACCGTTCGCCAAAACAGATTCATTTGCCCCCGAACCATCAAGTCCGTAATCCATCTTTGCCGCCCATCCACAATATTTCATCAAAGTTGAAACAGCACCAGATGCTTCTGTATTTTGGTCTTCAGAAGTGTATTTTGTTTTCATCTTCGACCACTTAAAGGTTGTAGCTGGCAGTGATTCATACGTTATATCACTTTTGGTATACGATGGCATTTCCGCTGTTGCCGTCTTTGGGTATTTATAGTAATACATAATCTGTGCGCCTGCAGTTGCCACGCAGCCTGTTAGACAATGTTTACCATCAATAGTAGGTGTTTGCTCGTTATAAATGTAGCCTCCTTCAACTTCTGACGATCCCTGATTCCATTCTGTTTTAATGAGAGGACTTATAGCTGTATGTGTCGGCACAAAGAGAGGAGCTCTATAAGACGTGTCAAAAGAAGAGTCAACACGGGGCAGAGATTTAATCTCGTCGGCCACCATCTTGAGCCACGAGCAGAAGTTCGGGGGAAGGTTCTGCTCGTCGTAGCTGCCGGTTTCCACGTAGCCGAGAATCTGCTCGGCACGATCGTCACCGGCAATGATGACGAAGCCCTTGTTGGAAGCTGCGTTAAACACGTAGAGCGGTTGGTTTTCAACAGTTGCCGACTGTCCGGGTGCTCGGCGCGGTTCGCCTACGATGGAGACGCCACGCTCAGCGAAGAAGGCCTGCGCCTGCTGTCGGGCACGCTGTTTGTCTACAGGATTGGCCATGACGAAAGTCGCCATGAATAATAGGATAGCGGTAGTGATAGATTTATTCATATTCGTTTCAGGTTGTTTAATGGGACAAAAGTACGAAAAAAGCATGAAACGAACAAGAAAAGAAGGAAAAAAAACGCAAAAAAGGGGTTGGAAGTCTTTCATTGGCCCTCTTAAAAAAGCTCACCCTCAACTCTCTTATGTGAGAAGAGCTGAGGGTGAGCTTTTGCTTATGAGCGTATAGGTCCTTTACATCGATGCGGACGAAACCATGATCTTTGCACTACTATTGCTGTAGCTGGAAGGCACGGTGAAGGTGACGCCATCGTAGGAAACGGTCTGGCCGCCGCTGATGGAAACGCCTTTATAGGTGGTATACGAGTGTGTCGACGAGGCGTCGGGCTTGGTCTGCTTGCCGCCGATGCCCATCACAGTGGCGCCATTGGTCAGCACCTTTGCGTCGGTCTTGTAGGCAGTACCGCTATCCTCGGACGCGCAACTGAGCACCGTTCCACCTTCGAGCACGATGTTAGTGTCGCTCTTGATGCCCTGTGGCTTTGTGTCGAGCGAACCATAGGTGAAGGTACTTCCCGTAGTGTAGACCAGAAGCGAGCCGCCCTTCACGGTGACCAGACCCGTCGCATTGAGGCCCTTGCCGCCTGCGCCACTACTGCTCAATGTGACATCGCCGCCCGAAAGGGTGAAGGCACCGTCCATCTTGGCAGCAGCACACGACGAGAGGTCGGCGTCGGTTTCATCATATTCGGCCGATCCCGTGGTCGTAGCCGTAACGGTTCCTCCACTGATGGTCATATCTGTGTCGCATTTCAGC
>JAILAI010000045.1 GCA_024681705.1 Prevotella sp. | reverse complement strand
GTAGATGCCCTTCGCGGGATGGTCCACGCGCTGACCCTGCAGGTTGTAGTAGGTGGCGTCGGAGGTTGACGGTTCGGTTGCCTGCGGTTGGCTGATGGATGTCGGGATGTTGTAGGGCGAGATGCTGACTTTGCTGTAGTATTCATCGTTCCAATAGCACACCCAGCCGTAGCTGTAGTCGAATCCAAAACCAGGCTCATCGTATACAGAATTGATGAGTTCAAAGTCGTCGAGCCCAGAGATGGTGAGGTGCTCGTCGTAGACGTTGAAGGTGTTCGCCACGAGCGTGGAGTGGTTCACGTAGACACGGCAGTCGTTTCCTTTGCCACTGCCCATGATGCCATATTCCCCCGTGACGTTGACGTTGGCGTCCTTTAGGGTGAGCGTGTTGTACGACTCAATCCTGATGCCCTCTCTGTAGTTGCTAACGAGGTTGAGCGTGCCGTCGCCCTCGATGGTGGTATGGCCTCCGCTGAGCACCATGGCGGGGTCGTTGGAGGTGAGCTTGCAATTGCCGTTCACTTCGATAGTAAGCCCAGCGATGCCTTCATTGTGGATGCAATACACGTCGTTGAGGTATGTTGCCATTTGCGTGTTGTTCAGGGTGAGCGTCTCCGTGACGGGAGAGTAGGATGCCGTGCCACTGGCGAGGTTGTCGCGTGTCGACCTCTTCACTTTTGTGCCTTCCACCCAAAGAGCATATTCGGCATCGAACTCCACGATGTTCTTAAACCAGTTTGTCCATGGATCTACATTATAGACGGGGAGCGAGCCGAGAGGCACGCGTAGCGTGGCATTGGGGGAAATATTGTAGAAAACGCGATTGTTATAGGTCGTGACACTATTGTTGATGGTCACTGTCGATAAATTGGTACAATCTTGAAACGTGTAGAAATCTAACGACGTCACGGTCTCGGGGATGTCGATGGACGACAAGTTCTGACATCCTTTGAAGGCATCCCTATGAATGATGTTGAGACTTCTGGGGAGTGTTATGGCTGAAAGGGAGGAACCGTAGAAAGCACCTATTCCAATTATTGTCACATCGCTGGGCACCGTGAATGAGTAGTCTGATTTTGTCATGGGATATGCCACTAGCGTCTTTGTTCCATTCACGGTCCTGTAGAGCACATTGTCAACGACGCTGAGACAGGGGTTGGCCGGGTCGACAACGAAGGTTTTGAGATTCGGCATATTCGTGAACCCACCATAAACATCCGTAAGTGATGCTGGAATCTTCAACGAGGTGATTTGCTCACAACCACTGAATGCGTAAGAAAATACACTCGTTAGTTGAGAGGGCAGTTCGGTTATAGCGAGTTTCTTGCAATTTTGAAAAACGTTGTTAGAGAGTGAATTCAAGCTGGCAGGTAGTTCTGTCGCCGCCAGGTTGATGCAATCTTGGAATGCCGACTGACCTAAGTAGGTGATGTTCGGCGACCAGCTAATCGTAGAGAGTTGGGTACACCCGTGGAACGTGCTGATGCCTATTTCCACCACATCATCAGGCATAGTCACCGACGTGATGCTCTCGCAATTGAAAAAGGCATAGCTCTTTATCTTTGTGATGCCGCTGGGTATGGTGAGCGCCGTAACTTCCGTACCATTCAGATACAAATGGTGTGCATATTTCAAGGGGGTTGAATAACTATTCTGAAAGCTGATATTGCACCATGCTTTCAAGTCGGAAATCTGCACTTCCTCCATGTTGGTGCACTCATAGAAAGCAAGATCTCCCATCTCCGTGATGGTTTTGGGCACTTTAATGCCTATGATGCTGGTGCACCCATAGAACGCTTTGTCTCCAATTTTCGTTACGGTGTACTGGTTGCCTTGAGGGTCATGTACCGTTTCCGGAATCCTGACAGTCCCTTCGAAAACGGAATTGATGCAGGGGTTCGTTCCGTCGCCCACTTGCACGGTATTGTCGCCAGTCACCATGTAGGTAACTGTGTAGGGCGTGACGGTCCATGTGAACGTTTTCCCGATTTCGGCCTTGATTGCCGATGAGAGGCACAACATCGTGATGACGATCATCGTTTTCATTAGTCTGCCAGACGCAGTGCATGATGCCGGCAGAAGTGTGTGGCGAGGTTTTGTGTTCATATCTTATAAATACTTATGTTATAATTTCGACGCAAATTTACAAATTTTTCTTTAAACTACCAAATTTATTCTACCAAACAGGGAAAAATGTTATATCTAGGATATAAAGGCTCGGGGAAATCTAGAATCTCTAGAAAATCTAGAACCTCTAGAAAATCTAGAATCTCTAGAAAAATCTAGAGTCTCTAACGCACAGGCCGCACACAAAAACCCGTAGCCCTCGGGACTGCTCGCGCCCACGTTCATGTTTGCCCATAGCCGGCCGGAGGGAAGGTCAAGGTCGACGGCTATCGGTGCTTCGCCGTTGGCAGAAAAATCTACGTATTCTATATCCGAAGAGTTGAACTTGACAACTGCACCACTCTTCATGCGAACATTGTACGTCTGGGCGCTGGCTACGAATACCAGCAGTAGTAGGGATAAAATCAATGACAAGCGTTTCATTTCTTTTTTGACTTTAATGGATTGATAACTAATTTTTGATGATGTAGATGCGAGTTAGCAACTAGTGAGAGAGATGTTGAGTTTGCCCTTTGTTTCCGTCTTTCTTGTGCCTTTATATTTTCCTCTCCTTTCACTTGCAAAGGTACAACAATTCATGACCATATTCCAAATTTTCAACGGGTCGAAAACGGCTAATAATTGTTAAGGATACAAAACGAATGTATTTGTGACATATATGACTTTGTGACATTAGGGGTCGGGCACAATGTCTCCAGCGAAAGTAGTCAACTGTACTCAGGCGAGGCAGTCAACCAAATCCGTACGGGTAGGCAAATGTTAAAAAACAAGGCCTAAAAGGAGTCAACCATATTCAGGGAAAGACAAAATGTAACATTGTAACAAATACATTCGTTCAATATCCTTAACAATTATTAGCCGTTTTCGACCCCCTAAAAATTTGGAATTTAAGGGAATTATGTTGTAACTTTGCACTTGAAAGGAGAAGAAACGTGGAAGCTCGTGAGAATGCGGAAACCAAGGGCCCGGGGACGGCACGACACGATGCTCAGCGATGATAAAACAGGCCTGATCAGCGCAACGCGGAAACTCCTTCAGAACAGAATTCGTTAACCGTTAAAATCTTTGAAAGGAAAAACACAATGGCAGTATTCTACAAATTGGTACAGAACACCATCACCAACTCCAAGGCGGCAGGCGGAAATGGGAACCTCCCCCAACCCTTCCGAAGAAGGGGAGCACCGAGCGGCGGGGCCTCCTAGGGTTAGATAGGGGATTATAGGATTAAATAGGGGGTTATAGGGCATCATAGGACATCGTGAAACAACCGCTATCCTTCACAGCCCCCATCATCTCCCATCAAATCCCATAGCCCCCCCATCAAAACCCCATAGCCACCATCAAATCCCATAGCCCCCCATAGAAACCGCCGAAATCCCTCCCCGAAATTGGCGCTTTCGACAACGAAAAGCGCCAGTTTTGCTCACGGAAACCGCCGCACTTCATAGCTCCAAAACAACGGCGCAAGTGCTTGAAAAAAGTTTTTTTTATAGAAAAAAGTAAAACATGGATGGCAGGTTGAATTTTTTTTCATATCTTTGCATAATAGTTTCGGCGCAAATAGCGTTATCTCTATAAATTCAAGTGACAACGACGAAAAGAAAATGAGAAGAATCCGAGCATATATCGCAGCCATTATGATGGCATCAGCACTATCGGCATGGGCGCAGGACGAGATGCCAAGCATCGACCCTACGGCCTACTTCACCAACACCGAGGGCGAAGAGGAACAGAGCACGTCCTATTCAGGATCGGCACCCATCGTGGGACGCTTCGTGGCCAATCCCAGCAACGATGCGGGATGGAACGCCACCTACGAATGGCGCTTCACCCTTGAAGGAGAAGAGAGCCCGTATCTCAATCGCTATGAGCAAGATACGGAATATACCTTCACAAAAGCTGGAAGTCATGCCATCGTGCTCTATGCTACTTTCGTGCAGGGTACAGACACCGTCAGCTTCACCGAAGAATACTGGAGCGACATGCAGCCCATCCGCGTGACGGTGAGCGAGAGCAAGCTCGAAATGCCCAATGCCTTCTCGCCCAACGGCGACGGCATCAACGACATCTATAAAGCCAAATCCGGATGGCAGAGCCTGGTGGAATTCAAGGCCACCATCTTCAGCCGATGGGGACAGAAGATGTTCGAATGGACCGACCCCAACGATGGATGGGACGGTACGTTCAACGGCCACGATGCGAAGCAGGGCGTGTACTACGTGAATGTGGAAGCCCGAGGTGCCGATGGCAGGAAATACCACATCAAAAGAGCCGTCAACCTGCTGCGCGGCTACACGGAGAACGGTAACGAAACGGTCGACCAATAAGACGCCTTCAGCACTGGAGAAATAGATAATGAAGAGAGAAGACGAAAAGATTAACGTGTGGGGAGCACGCGTGCACAACCTGAAGAATGTGGACGTGGAGATTCCCCGCAATTCGTTGACGGTGATAACAGGTCTGAGCGGCAGCGGCAAGTCGTCGCTGGCCTTCGACACCATATTCGCTGAGGGACAGAGACGATACATTGAGACATTCTCGGCCTATGCGCGCAACTTCCTCGGAAACATGGAAAGGCCCGATGTCGACAAGATTACAGGCCTCAGCCCCGTGATCAGCATCGAGCAGAAGACCACCAACAAGAACCCGCGCTCGACGGTGGGAACCACCACCGAGGTCTACGACTACCTGCGTCTGCTCTACGCAAGAGCAGGAACCGCCTACAGCTATATGACTGGCGAGAAGATGGTGAAATACACCGAGGAGAAGGTGCTTCAGATGATTCTCACCAGCTATGCCAACAAGAAGATTTTCATACTCGCACCACTCGTGCACAACCGAAAAGGTCACTATCGCGAACTCTTCGAGAGCATGAGGCGCAAGGGATATCTGCACATTCGCATCGACGGCGAGATTGTGGAGATTGTCAGAGGCATGAAGGTGGACCGCTACAAGAACCACAACATCGAAGTGGTGGTCGACAAGCTGCAGGTGCACGAGAAGGACGACGACCGCCTGAAGAAGAGCGTCTCGATAGCGATGAAGCAAGGCGAAGGCCTGCTCATGATCATGGACAAGGACACGGGTGAGGCCAAATACTTCTCGAAGAGACTGATGTGCCCAACGACGGGAATCTCCTATGGCGACCCCGCACCCAACAAGTTCTCGTTCAACTCGCCCGAAGGCGCCTGCCCCCATTGCAAGGGCCTTGGCTACATCAACGCCATCGACCTTGAAAAAGTCATACCCAACCGAAACCTCAGCATCCACGAAGGCGCCATCGTGCCTCTGGGCAAATACAAGAACCAGATGATTTTCTGGCAGATTGACGCCATCCTGCAGAAGTACGAGTGCAACCTGAAGACACCCGTGGGCGAGCTGCCCGAAGAAGCCCTCAACGAGGTGCTCTACGGTTCGCTGGGCAACATCCGCATCAGCAAGGACCTCGTGCACACATCGAGCGACTATTTCGTGGAGTTCAACGGCATTGTGAAATACCTGCGCAACGTGATGGAAAACGACGATAGCGCAAGTGGACAGAAGTGGGCCGACCAGTTCCTGGCGGTGGTGAAATGCCCCGAATGCAAGGGACAAAGGCTGAACCGCGAATCGCTCTCGTACAAGATTTGGGACAAGAACATCTCCGAACTTGCCCAGATGGACCTGTTGGAGCTGAAGGAATGGCTCGGCGAAGTGGAAAACCACATGGAGCCGCAACAGAAGCGAATAGCCGAGGAGATAGTGAAAGAGATACAGACACGACTGACCTTCATGCTCGAGGTAGGGTTGGAATATCTGGCCCTCGACCGTCAGTCGGCAACATTGTCGGGTGGTGAGAGTCAGCGCATACGTCTGGCCACCCAGATAGGCTCGCAACTGGTGAATGTGCTCTACATCCTCGACGAGCCAAGCATAGGGCTCCATCAGCGTGACAACGAGCGCCTCATCGGTGCATTGAAGGAGCTGCGCGACATCGGAAACACGGTGCTCGTAGTGGAGCACGACAAGGACATGATGCTCAATGCCGACTACATCGTAGACATCGGTCCAAAGGCCGGAAGAAAAGGCGGCGAAGTGGTGTTTCAGGGTACGGCCAAGGAGATGCTGAAGACCGAAACACTCACCGCCCAATACCTGAACGGGAAGCAGTGCATCGCCCTACCCTCGCCTCCTGAAGGTTCGAAAGAGGCAAAGCAAAAGGTCTACCGACGTCCGGGGAACGGCAAGAGCCTCTGGATTCGTGGGGCACGGGGCAACAACCTGAAAAACATCGACGTAGAGTTTCCGCTGGGCAAGCTCATCGTGGTGACGGGCGTCAGTGGGTCGGGAAAGTCGACACTCGTCAACGAAACGCTTCAGCCCATCCTCTCGCAACACTTCTACCGTTCGCTGAAGAAGCCGATGGAGTACGACTCGTTCGAAGGTTTCGACTACATTGACAAGGTGGTGAATGTCGACCAGACGCCTATCGGACGCACGCCCAGAAGCAATCCGGCTACCTATACGGGTGTGTTCTCCGACATCAGGAACCTCTTCGTCAACCTGCCCGAAGCCAAAATCAGAGGCTACAAGCCCGGTCGCTTCTCGTTCAACGTGAAGGGTGGACGATGCGAGACCTGTGGCGGCAACGGCTACAAGACCATCGAGATGAACTTCCTGCCCGACGTGATGGTGCCTTGCGAAATCTGTCACGGAAAGAGATACAACCGCGAGACGCTCGAAGTGAGATTCCGAGGGAAAAGCATTGCCGACGTGCTCGACATGACCATCAACCAGGCGGTGGAATTCTTCGAGAACGTCCCCGAGATACTCCGAAAGATAAAGACCATTCAGGACGTAGGACTTGGCTACATCAAGTTGGGACAACCCTCAACCACCCTCTCCGGAGGCGAGAGCCAGCGCGTGAAACTGGCCACCGAACTATCGAAGAAAGACACGGGGAAGACGCTCTACATCCTGGATGAACCCACCACCGGACTTCATTTCGAGGACATCCGCATACTGATGGACGTCATCAAGAAGCTGGTCGACCGAGGGAACACCGTGATCATCATCGAGCACAACCTCGACGTCATCAAACTGGCCGACTACATCATCGACATGGGGCCCGAAGGCGGAAGAAACGGCGGTCAGTTGCTCACCTGCGGAACGCCCGAAGAAGTGGCCAGAAGCAAAAAAGGATACACTCCGAAGTTCCTGAAAAAAGAATTAGAGCAGTCATAGTCGTTGGTTTCAAGAAAAAAGCGTAACTTTGCAACATGAATCAGACAAAGCATCTTCTCGTATGGCTCTTCGCCTTGCTTGTGCCACTGAACGTGAGCGCACAAGACGAACAGCTCGACTCCATAGAGATCAGTCTGCTGACCTGCTCGCCACACGAAGAAATCTATAGCCTCTACGGTCACACCGCACTACGCGTGAAGGACAATCGGGCGGGTGGTCAGGACATTGCCGTCAACTACGGCATGTTCTCGTTCAACAAGCCCTACTTCATCCTGAGGTTCATCTTCGGACTCACCGACTACGAGATGGGCATTGAGCCGTTCGACGTGTTCTGTAGGATATATCAGTCGTATGGCAGCAGCGTCACCCAACAGACATTTAACCTCACCAGAGAGGAGAAACAGGCCATTCTGCTGGCCCTCGAAGAGAACAACAAACCCGAGAACAGGGTCTACCGATACAATTATTTCTACGACAACTGCACCACAAGGGCGCGCGACATGGTGCTGAACCACCTGAACGGAGGGCTTCACTACTCGCCTCGCGGACTCCATAGGGATAGCACTCTCACCTATCGCGACATGGTGCACCAGAAGTGTCACCATCACCCCTGGTCGATGTTTGGTATCGATATGCTGCTAGGGCTTCAGGCCGATTTCAAGACCACCAGATTGCAACAGGAATTCCTTCCGCAGAACCTGCTGGTGGACCTTGAGAACACAAGGCGCGACTTTGGAAACGGCACAAAGATGCAGAGATTGGTGCAACCGCCACAAGAGTTAGTAGCTCCGGGCACGCAGGTCGTTGAGGAAGATTTTCCGCTCAGGCCCCGCACCGTGTTCCTGCTTCTGCTGGCACTGACAGTTGTGATAACAGTGATTGAGGCGTTCTCGAAGAAGAGCCTTTGGTGGTATGATGCCATACTGATGCTCCTCTGTGGTTTGTCGGGCATCGTGCTCACCATGATGCTCTTCTCGCAACACCCCACCGTAAGGGTCAACCTGCAGATTCTTCTGCTCAATCCCCTACCCCTGTTCTTCATCTTCAGAATGATCAGGAGCGTGCGCAAGAAGCGCAGAGACTGGCAGTTTGCCATGTGGATCATCCTCATCTGCCTCTTCTTCGTTGGAGGCATCTGGCAGCAATATGCTGAAGGAATATATCTCATGGCATCATCTTTGCTATTAAGGAATATATGGTGTTTCATGCGACAACGCACCTACGCCACAAACGACAAAAGATAAAAAGACATTGAATAGACGACAGTTCACATCGGCCCTCATTGCCTTGATTGCCGCAACGGTTCAGGCACAAGTAGCGCAACAGTCACCAAGGCTTGTTGTGAACATTGCCATCGACCAGCTCTCATCCGAGTATATCGAGCAGTTTGGCCCTTACTTCGGCACCAACGGCTTCAAGGAACTCATGCAGAACGGCACCGTCTATTCAAACGTCAGCTACCCGTTCTCGCCTGTCGACAGGGCTTCGGCCATCGCGTCGATCATGACAGGCACCACACCTTATTATAATGGTATCATCGGAACTGGATGGCTCGACAAGAAGACACTGAGACCCATCAGCTGCGTCGACGACCCCACCTATCCTGGCGTCTACACGACGGAGTTCTCTTCGCCCAAAAGCATCCGCACATCGACCATCACCGATGAGCTGAAGGTGGCCACACAAGGTAAAGGGCTCGTCTATGCCATTGCCAACGAACAAGATGCTGCCATTTTGTCAGCAGGACACGATGCCGATGGCGCCTTCTGGAAAGATACCTATAACGGCGGATGGTGCACTACCACCTATTTCATGAAGAGTGCGCCACAATGGCTCGACGCATTCAACCAGACTTCGGGAAAGGGAAAGAAGACAGAGTTTGAGCAGATTACGGAACTCACCAATCTGGCTGTGCTTTGCATTGAGCAAACCGGCATGGGGCACGACGATGTGACGGACATGCTCAACATCACGCTCGACGCTTCCGTCAAAAAACAGAAGGACAAGAAGAATGCCGACTGGCAGGCTAACGCCATACAAACCTACATCAATCTCGACAGGCAACTGGCCGACCTCATCGCCACCATACAGAGCAAAGTTGGTCGCGGAAACGTTCTCTTCCTCATAACAGGAACAGGTCATCAGGACATCCCCCTCGACGACTATGTGCACCATCGTGTGCCGACGGGTTCTTTCTACATCAACCGCACCGCCAATCTGCTCAACCTCTATCTGGGAGCCCTCTACGGAAGCGACACCTACGTCAGGGGATGTTGGCGAAACCATATTTATCTAAACGTTGAACTGATTGAGAAGAAACGACTGAAACTCAGCGAGATATTGCAAATCTCTCAATCGTTCCTGCTACAATGCGAAGGCATCATCAATGTGCACACAAGCGAAAGCCTGCTCACCGCCAGCGACTCGAAGACAGATCTGATTCGCAATGGCTTCAACACCAACGTAGGCGGACATTTGCTCATCGAGGTGGCTCCCGGTTGGCAGCTGTTCAACGAGAACACCAACGAACATTATCAAATCAATGCGCGCACGGTGAACTTCCCCCTCATCATTTTGGGAGCAGGGGTGAAGCCACAACGCATTGCCACACCCATAACCGTTGACCGCATTGCGCCAACGATTGCAACCACCATTCACATCAGGGCACCAAACGCATGTGCCGCGTCTCCACTCTTCTGATGGCGACATCAACTCCGGAAGACGCATTGCGATTTTCCATAATCCATTTCGAAAACCATAATTTATCCAAAAATGTGCAACAATTACGAGATTTCTTCGTAACTTTGCACGCTCATTTACATCGCATCAATAAAAAAAGAATATACCCATGGGATTAAACAAATTTTTAAAGTCGTTGTTCGGCGATAAATCATCACGCGACCTGAAACTCATTCAGCCTCTGGTTGATAAGGTGAAGAAGGTCTACCCAGAGATTCAGGCACTCGACAACGATCAACTCCGATTGAAGACGAAGGAGATACAGGAATATGTACAGTCGTCGGCAACGGAGCAGAAAAAGCAGATTGAAGAGCTGAAGGCAAAGATTGAAGACACGCCCCTTGACGAGCGCGAAGCCATCTTCAACCAAATAGACAAGCTCGACAAGGAAGTGCTCGACATCTACGAGAAGGCTCTCGACGAAGTGATGCCTGTTGCTTTCAGCATCGTGAAGGAAACTGCCCGTCGCTTTGCCGAAAACGAAGAGACAATCGTCACCGCCACTGATTTCGACCGTGAGTTGGCAGGCGATCCGCGCAAGGACTTCATCACCATCGAAGGCGACAAGGCCTATTACCACAATCACTGGACGGCTGGTGGAAACGATCTAAAATGGGAAATGATTCACTACGACGTGCAGCTGTTCGGTGGTGAGGTGCTCCACCAAGGTAAGATTGCCGAGATGGCAACGGGTGAAGGTAAGACCCTCGTGGCTACCCTTCCCGTATTCCTCAACGCCCTTACCGGCAACGGTGTCCACGTGGTTACGGTGAACGACTATCTGGCCAAGCGTGACTCCGAGTGGATCGGACCGCTCTATATGTTCAACGGCCTTTCTGTCGATTGCATCGACAAGCATCGCCCCAACTCTCCCGAACGACGCAAGGCTTATCAGGCCGACATCACATTCGGTACCAACAACGAGTTCGGTTTCGACTATCTGCGTGACAACATGGCCATCTCACCCGCCGACCTCGTGCAACGTCGCCACAACTACGCCATCGTCGACGAGGTTGACTCAGTGCTCATCGATGATGCTCGTACGCCTCTTATCATCTCTGGTCCTGTGCCTAATGGTGACGACCAGATGTTCGAAGAGTATCAGCCGTTGGTTGAGAAGCTCGTTGGTGTTCAGCGTCAGCTTGCCACTCAGTTCCTTTCAGACGCCAAGCAGAAGATATCTGAAGGAAACAAGCTCATGGAAGAAGGAAAGAAAAAGGAAGGTCAGGAATTGTTGGATGCTGGTTTCCTCTCTCTCTTCCGCTCGCACAAGTCTCTGCCAAAGAACAAGCCGCTCATCAAGTTCCTTTCCGAAGAGGGAATCAAGGCCGGCATGCTCCACACGGAGGAGACTTATATGGAAAACAACAACCGCCGCATGCCTGAGGCCGTTGAACCTCTATACTTCGTTGTCGACGAGAAGTTGAACTCTTGCGACCTTACCGACAAGGGTACCGAATGGCTCTCGAAGCAGGTAAACGACAAGCAGCTCTTCGTGTTGCCCGACATCACCTCCGAACTCTCAGCACTCGAAGCCGAGAATCTCACTGAGGAAGAACGCGTGCAGAAGAAGGACGAACTGCTTTCGCACTACGGTGTACAGAGCGAACGCGTGCACACCATCCAGCAGTTGCTCAAGGCCTACACCATGTTTAATAAGGACGATGAATATGTCGTCATGGATGGTGAGGTGAAAATTGTCGACGAGCAAACGGGCCGTATCATGGAAGGCCGCCAGTGGAGCGATGGTTTACATCAAGCTGTAGAAGCCAAGGAGCACGTAAAGGTGAAGGATGCCACACAGACATTCGCCACCATCACTTTGCAGAACTACTTCCGTATGTATCACAAGCTAGCAGGTATGACCGGTACGGCTTCAACGGAAGCTGGTGAGTTCTGGGACATCTACAAGCTCGATGTGGTTGAGATTCCAACCAACCGCCCTGTTATCCGTAACGACCAAGACGACCGCGTCTACAAAACGGCACGTGAGAAATACAATGCCGTCATCGAGGAAATCGAGGAGATGCGCAAGGCTGGACGTCCAACACTGGTTGGTACCACCTCGGTGGAAATATCAGAATTGCTCAGCCGAATGCTGAACATGCGCCACATACCGCATCAGGTTCTGAACGCTAAACTCCACCAGAAGGAAGCCGACATCGTTGCATTGGCCGGTCAGAGCACCAATGGCTTAGGTGCCGTAACCATTGCTACCAACATGGCTGGTCGTGGTACCGACATCAAGCTTTCCGACGATGTGAAAAAAGCTGGAGGTCTTGCTATCATCGGTACCGAGCGTCATGAAAGTCGCCGTGTTGACCGTCAGCTTCGTGGTCGTTCAGGACGTCAAGGAGACCCGGGTTCTTCTGTATTCTACGTCTCTCTTGAAGACAAGCTGATGCGTCTGTTCGCCTCTGAGCGCATTGCAAGTGTGATGGACCGTCTTGGTTTTGCAGAGGGCGAGCGAATTGAAAGCCCGATGATTAGCAAGAGTATTGAGCGTGCTCAGAAGAAGGTGGAAGAAAACCACTTCGGTGTTCGTAAGCGCCTGCTCGAATACGATGACGTGATGAACAAGCAACGTACCGTCATCTACGAGAAACGTCGCCATGCTCTGATGGGTGAACGCATCGGTATGGACATTGCCAACGTGCTTTGGGATCGTGTTTGTAGCATCATCGAAACCAACGACTACGAAGGTTGCCAGGAAGCATTCATAAAGATATTTGCAATGGAATGTCCCTTCAGCAACGAGCAGTTCATTGAAACATCGAAAGCCAAGCTTGAGGATGACTCCTACGATAAAGTGATGGAAGCATTCACTCGCAAGACCGAACGCATTCGTACGGTTGGCAATCCAGTCATCAAGCAGGTTTACGAGAACCAAGGTTCAGTGTACGAGCGCATCATGGTGCCCATCACTGATGGAAAGCACATGTACAACATTGCTTGTAACCTCAAGGAAGCCTACGATACCGAAAGCAAATCGGTGGTGAAGGAATTTGAGAAGGCCATCATGCTTCACATCATCGACGACTGCTGGAAAGAGAATCTCCGTGCTCTCGACGAACTGAAGCATAGCGTGCAAAACGCCAGCTACGAACAGAAAGACCCGCTGGTCATCTTCAAGTTGGAAAGTGCAAAGCTCTTCGACGAAATGGTTGATGAAATGAACAACCGCATCGCCAGCATCTTGATGCGCGGACAGATTCCTGAAATTCAGCAGGAAGAGGTCAGAGAAGCCGCACCCGAGAAGCATAGCCAGCGTTATCAGGAGACCAAGGCCGACGCCAACCAACCTCAACAGGAGCAACTCGTCGACCGTAATCAGCAGGCAGCTGCTCAACAAGACACTCGTGCACAGGCAACAGAAATAAATCGTACGCCCATAAAGAAGGATAGACTTCCTGGACCTAATGACCCATGTCCTTGCGGAAGTGGAAAGAAATTCAAGAAGTGTCACGGACGTGGATTAGGCTAATTATGGAAATACACATTTCAAATCTTAAAAAGACTTTTGGTGAAAAGACGGCTGTTGATATAGCCGATTTCACCATCAAGTCGGGAGACATGCTTGGTCTTGTCGGCAACAATGGTGCCGGCAAGACTACTTTGTTTCGTCTGATTCTCGATTTGCTGAAAGCCGATGATGGCGAAGTTACACTATCCTCCAACGATTTCTCCGCTCCCATCAACCCAGTTGTTAGCGAGGAATGGAAGAATGTTACTGGAGCCTATATCGACGAAGGTTTCCTCATCGACTTCCTCACACCCGAAGAGTATTTCAGTTTCATTGGTAAGGTAGGCAATCTTTCGGATGAAGAAGTGAAGACAAAGGTGGCAGAATTCGACCATTTCATGGGTGGTGAAATCATTGGACAAAAGAAGCTTATCCGCAATTTGTCGGCAGGAAACAAGCAGAAAGTGGGCATCATTTCGGCGTTTCTCAACAACCCACAACTGCTGATTCTCGACGAACCTTTCAACTTCCTTGATCCTACAAGCCAGAACATCCTCAAGCACAAACTTGAAGACTACAACAAGACAACGGGTGCTACCGTTCTTATCAGTAGCCACAACTTGTCACACACCGTAGACATCTGCCCACGCATTGCTTTGCTTGAGCACGGTGTTGTCATCCGAGACCTCGCCAACGAAGCCGGAAGTGCGAAGTCGGATTTGGAAGATTATTTCGAAACTACAGACTAAGTCTTTTGCTGCCTCGTCTTAATAGGCAGCAAAGGCCAAAGCCTGTTCGGTAACAATCTCCAAAACGCCACCAATATTCTATAGCGCCAATCGATAATACGTACGTGCCTTCCCTTCTCTATTGAACGTACGATGTCCTTGGCCACTTCCTCTTTCTTCATCAGCAAAGGATAGTGTTGCGAATCGCCCAACAGATCCGTATCGACAAAGCCGGGCCTTATATCGGTGAAGCGAATGGGAAGTTTGCGAAGATGTGCCAGTTGATCGAGCGCTTGAATATAGTTGTTTTGAAAAGCTTTGGTCGCACTATATGAAGGCGCAACGCCCAAGCCCTTCGTCCCCGCTATAGACGAAACGACAACAATGTGCCCACCTTTGTGCGATGCGAAATAGTTGAAAGAACAATCAACGAATCTTGTGAAGCCCAATGCATTCGTGCTAACGGTTTGCTCTTCCACATCAGATTCTAAAGACACATTTTGCTTGCCAACACCAGCAACGTGAACATAGATATCCATTCCCCCAACTTTTTCTATCAACGAAAGAAGTCCTTCAGTGCCATTCGGCTTCTGAACATCAATGGCTTCCGTCTCTACCTGCTGGGGATATTTGGCTTTTAGCTCATCAAGTTTTTCCTTTCGTCTGGCGCCCAATCCAAGCTTCCAGCCTTTCTCAAGCATCAGTTCAGCCACTTCACGTCCTATACCTGAAGAGGCTCCGATAATTATTGCTCTTTTCATCATATGTGCAAAGTTACGAAATCGCACGAAAAGCACAAAGGAAATACCACATTTTTATTTTAGTAAATGCAATATCTTTTGATGAACGCCTTACGCTTTTCAAGTGAAGAATCGGTACTTCTACGATGCATTTGTTTCAAAATCGATGAAAAAACGTCAAGATTTCTCATTTTTTCACCTATCATACGTGCTATCTCACATATTTTTATTATTTTTGCATTCAATTATTACTCAACTATCCCAACTGGTCAGAGTTCTCTGCCTCAAACCATAAAGGGGCGGAGCGAATGTGAAACTTAAATTATTAATTGATAGTTATGAAAGATTTCTTGAAGTATATGCTGGCCACAGTGGCAGGCATTTTCGTGTTTATGCTCATCATGAGTATTTTAGGCATCATGAGCATTGCGGGTATGGTAGCCTCTGCTGATACCACGACTAACGTGAAGGACAACACTGTTCTCGTGCTGGATCTCAAAGGCACCATGAATGAACAAGCGGGCAACGATCTGCTTACGATTCTTGGTGGTGAACTTGCCAAAGAATCAGGTCTCGATGAAACCATCAAGGCCATCAAGAAGGCAAAGGACAATGAGAACATCAAGGGCATCTACATCGAGGCCGGCATGTTCACTACCGATTCCCCCGCCTCTATGCAAGCATTGCGCAAGGCCCTTGCCGATTTCAAAAAATCCGGAAAATGGATAGTTGCCTATAGCGACCAATTCACACAAGGAACCTACTACATTGCAAGTGTCGCCGATAAAATATGGATGAATCCTCAAGGTATGGTCGACTGGCACGGCCTTTCTTCTCAGCCTTATTTCCTCAAAGACCTCATGGCTAAGTTTGGCGTAAAGATGCAATTGGCCAAGGTGGGTGCCTACAAAAGCGCACCTGAAATGTTTACCGCCGACCAAATGAGCGACCCCAACCGCGAACAGGTAACGGTTTATGTCAACGGCATTTGGGATAGCATGCTTAACGATGTGTCCGAAAGCCGCAAAATCAGCAAGGACTCGCTCAACGCGTATGCCGATCGCCTCATCATGTTCGAGGATGCTCAAAACCTCGTCAAGTATAAGATGGTTGACAAACTCATTTATACCAACGAAGTGAAGAATGAAGTGAAGAAACTCCTCAAGTTGGAAGACGACGATGACATCAATCAGGTTAGCGTTGCACAGATGCAAAATGTCAAGGAGAAGAGTCACGATGGTGAACGCATCGCCGTATACTATGCTTTTGGCGACATCGTAGACGAGTCAACAAGCGACGTCATGGGTGGTCAGGGACATCTCATTGTTGGCAACGAAGTGAGCAAGGATCTCGAGGAACTCATGAACGACGACGACATCAAGGCCGTTGTCCTCCGCGTAAATAGCGGTGGTGGTTCCGCTTTCGCTTCTGAGCAGATTTGGCACGCCGTCAAGAATCTCAAGGCCAAGAAACCCGTTGTCGTTTCAATGGGCGGAATGGCAGCTTCGGGCGGCTATTACATCAGTTGCGATGCCAACTGGATTGTGGCCGAACCCACTACGCTTACAGGTTCTATCGGTATCTTCGGCATGTTCCCAGACATGAGCCAATTGCTCACCCAGAAACTCGGAGTGAAGTTCGACGAAGTCAAGACCAACAAGAATGCATCCTTCGGAACACCTTCACGTCCGTTCAACGAAGAGGAAATGAGTTATCTCAACATGTATATCGATCGTGGCTATAAGTTGTTCCGCCAACGTGTGGCCGACGGAAGACATCTCAGCGTTGATGCCGTAGAAGCAATTGCCCAAGGACACGTATGGTTGGGTAAAGACGCATTGAAGATAAAACTCGTCGACCAACTTGGAGGACTCGATGAAGCTATCAAGAAAGCCGCTCAGCTGGCTAAGCTCTCGGAGTATTACACGAAGAGCTATCCTGGTCCCAGTGACTTTATGGAAGAGTTGCTCAAAGCCAGCGGCGAAGTTCACAACAACTATCTCGATGCACAGATGCGCTCGGCATTGGGCGACCTCTACGAGCCTGTTATGCTCATGAAGAGCCTCAACCATCAGAACGCCATCCAGGCACGCATTCCCTTTAGCATTAACATTAAATAATCTTTAGCAAACCGATCTATTAACCCTCTCAACATGGAAGGCGACTTCATTAAGATACGCGAATGGCTGCTCCCCTTTAGCTGGCTCTATGGAGTTGGCGTGGGGGTGCGCAACCAACTCTTCGATATGGGCATTCTGAAGAGCCGAAGTTTTAAGGTTCCCGTCATCTCCGTCGGCAACATCACCGTCGGCGGATCGGGGAAAACCCCCCATGTGGAGTATCTCATCCGGTTGCTCGAAGACAAGGTGAAAGTGGCCGTCCTAAGCCGAGGGTACAAGAGGAAGAGTCGAGGCTACGTGCTGGCTGATAAGGATACAATGATGAGAGATATTGGTGACGAACCTTATCAGATGTTCACGAAATATCCTAATGCGTTTATTGCCGTCGATGCTGATAGATGTAGAGGTATAGAACGGCTCACGACCGACGAAACGACAAAGGAAACAGATGTCATTTTGCTCGACGATGCCTACCAGCATCGTTACGTGAAACCAGGAGTAAACATCCTCCTCGTCGACTACCATCGTCTCATCATCTACGACAAGCTCTTGCCAGCTGGACGCCTTCGCGAACCGAAGCAAGAGAAGAACCGAGCCGATATCGTCATCGTGACCAAGTGTCCGCGAAATCTCAAGCCCATGGAATATCGCGTGCTCACAAGGGCTCTCAACCTCTACCCTTACCAGAAATTGTTCTTCACCACGCTTAAATATGGTGACTTGAAACCTCTTTATCAGGGAGGAAACAAGAAAATTGATAGCATCACACCCGAGCAGAACATCCTCTTGCTCACGGGCATTGCATCGCCCAAGCAGATGATTATCGACCTTGAGCCTTACACAAAGAACATCACCCCGCTTGTCTTCCCCGACCATCATCAGTTCAAGAAGAAAGACATACGCCGAATCAACGAAACATTCGAGGCTATGCCTTCGCCGAAGATGATCATTACAACAGAGAAGGACAATGCACGTCTATTCGGCATTGAAGGCCTTTCTGACGAAGTCCGACAAAACATCTATATGCTTCCGGTCGAAATTGAGTTTATGCTCAACCAGCAGGAAGAGTTCAACGATAAAATTATCGGCTACGTCACAAAGAACTCCAGAAAAAGTACGCTATCAAATAGGAAAAAAGAACCAAAAGAAGGAAAATCCAAGACAACCATTAAGTTCTAAAAAAGTACTGAAATCACTGATTTTCAATCCCTTACGAATTATTCCTATAGTTTGGAAAAGATGTAATATCTAAGGTGCCTAAACATATCGGCAAAACGAGTCACGAATATTGGCGCAATTCATCATGAATATTGGCGCAATTCATCACGAATATTGGCGGTTTTCATCATTGATTTTGGCGATTTGTCTCAATCGTCTCAAAAGCCAAAGAAAATGATAACATTAAACACCAATACGTGAATCGAGCATACGAGCAATGACCAAATCAAGCTCTTAACGAACTTATTTGTTAGCATACCAAAATAAAAGCCACTTTTTATTTATACACATCTCTTGTTTATATCAGAAATATTTGCTATCTTTGCCACAGATTCTGAAACATGCAGAACGAAGGAAAGGAGCCATGAGATTCAACGTAACGACGACATGAAAATCTTATCGTGTCCGTTTGTCCCCCACTCTGCTTTGTCCTGCATTATCAGCACACATCAAGTATCATTAAAAAACAAGGAACAGTATGTACGAAAAAATCCAAGAAACGGCATCCTGGCTGAAGCAGAGGATGACCACAAGTCCAACAACGGCCATCATTCTGGGAACTGGTCTCGGACAGCTGGCAACAGAAATCACCGACAAATACGAGTTCCCTTACTCCAGTATCCCAAACTTCCCCGTTTCTACGGTTGAGGGCCATTCGGGCAAACTCATCTTCGGAAAACTGGGCGATAAGGACATTATGGCCATGCAAGGCCGCTTCCACTACTACGAGGGCTACAACATGAAGGAAGTGACGTTCCCCGAGAGAGTGATGTACGAGCTAGGCATCAAAACGCTCTTCGTAAGTAATGCGGCTGGTGGCATGAATCCTGATTTCAAGATTGGCGACCTGATGATCATTACCGACCACATCAACTTCTTCCCCGATCACCCTCTTCGCGGAAAGAACTTCCCCACTGGTCCTCGATTCCCCGACATGCACGAACCCTACGACTTGAAGCTTGTGGCTCTGGCCGATGAGATTGCTAAGGAGAAAGGCATCGAAGTGAAACATGGAACCTATATCGGCGTGCAGGGTCCCACCTTCGAGACTCCAGCTGAATATCGCATGTTCCGATTCTTTGGCACCGATGCGGTTGGCATGAGCACCGTTCCCGAAGTCATTGTAGCACACCATTGCGGAATCAAGACGTTCGGCGTTTCGGTCATTACGGATCTTGGCGGTTTCGACGTTCCCGTTGAGGTAAGCCACGAAGAGGTGCAAGAGGCAGCCAATGCCGCACAACCTCTCATGACGGAAATCATGCGCGAAATGATTCGTCGTAGCTAAACTCGCTCCCACCGCTCATTCAAAACACTTACAATGGAAATAGCAAAACTCGGTGAGTTCGGTCTTATTGACCGACTCACCAAAGATATTGAAATAAAAAACACATCTACCCATCGCGGAGTTGGCGACGATTGTGCCGTATTGGGATATCCCGAAACTGAAGTGCTGGTGACGACGGACATGCTCATGGAGGGCGTGCACTTCGACCTCACCTATATCGATTTACAACATCTGGGTTATAAATCGGCAATGGTGAACATAAGCGACATCTTCGCCATGAACGGCACACCTCGTCAGATGACCGTAAGTCTTGCCCTGAGCAAACGCTTCAATGTGGAAGACTTAGAGCTCTTCTATAGCGGTTTGCGAATGGCTTGCGACCGTTGGAACATCGACATCGTGGGTGGTGACACCACCTCATCGCTCACCGGACTTGCCATCAGCATCACATGCATTGGCGAAGCTCGGAAAGAAGATATTGTTTATCGTAGTGGTGCCCATGATACCGACCTCGTTTGCGTGAGTGGTGATCTGGGGGCCGCCTACATGGGCCTTCAGTTGTTGGAACGCGAAAAGATTGTTTACTACCAGCAGATTGACGACCTGAACAAAAAGATTAAAGAAGCAAAGGCCGATGGAACTTACGAGCAGAAGCGCGAGATGTTCAACCAACAATGGAACATCGTAAAGGATTTCCAGCCAGAATTCTCGGGCAAGGAGTATCTGCTACAACGACAACTGAAGCCAGAGGCTCGTGGCGACATCATCGAAAATCTGAAAGAAGCCAACATCCAACCCACCGCAATGATGGACATCAGCGACGGACTCTCTAGCGAAATCCTTCACATTTGCAAACAAAGCAAAACCGGATGCCGCATCTACGAGAAAAACATTCCCATAGACTACCAGACGGCAGTGATGGCCGAGGAACTGAACATGAACGTGACGACTTGCGCTCTTAATGGTGGTGAGGACTACGAACTGCTGTTCACCATTCCCATCGGCGACTACGAGAAGATACAAGAGGTGGAAGGTGTGAAGGTGATTGGCCACATCACGAAGCCCGAACTGGGAACAATGCTGGTTACACGCGATGATCAGGAGATGGAACTGACCGCACAAGGCTGGAATCCACTTAAAAGCAAATAGGTCAGCCAATTAGAAAAGAATGGTTGAAAAAATGAATGTTCAAAAGGAGTTACGGGTTTTGTTACAGAATGTTAAACAAGGAAGATTTTAAGGCAAAAGCTTTTTTTCTTCAAGAAAATATCGTACCTTTGCACCCGCAAAACAAAACCAAAAGGTGCCATAGCTCAGTTGGTAGAGCAACGGACTGAAAATCCGTGTGTCCCCGGTTCGATTCCTGGTGGTACCACTCCTCCTTTCATTCCGCCCCTGTGTTTAGAGTTCGCTCTGCGCAGGGGCTTCCTTATTGGAGAAACCTTGCCAACTCCTTCCAAAAGAGTAGGAGAACAAAACTTGGAAAACAATAAGACGCAAAGATTTAGAACGGTAGACCTACGGCAAAATGGAAGGCGAAGTCGCGACTCAATTTGGGATGAACAATGGCCCAATGCTCTTCATCTGACTCATAAGCTGGGTTAATAGCTTTCATGCCTGCATCGAAGCGCAAGATGAAATAGCCAAAGTTCAGACGAAGTCCTACACCATAGGCAACGGCTATTTGTTTGTAGAACTCATCGAATTTGAATTGTCCACCCGGTTGTTCATCGTAAGCACGAAGCGTCCAGATATTTCCAGCATCGATGAAGACGGCTCCCATCAGTTTCCAAAAGAGGAAAGTGCGATATTCCATATTTAGGTCAAGCTTCATGTCGCCCGTCTGGTTGATGAAATCGATGGCTCCATTGTTGCCATGAAACTTTCCTGGTCCCAATCCCCTGACGCTCCATCCTCGAACGGAGTTGGCACCACCCGAAAAATATCGTTTCTCGAAAGGCAACACCTGACTATTACCATAAGGATAGGCGATGCCGAATCCCGCGTGCAAAGCTAACTCGTTATTAGAACTGAAACGGACGGTATGCACATAGTCGAAGTCGGCTTTTGCATATTGGGCAAAGGCTATATTAAATAAGGTGTGCTGCCCATGTTCATTCGTATGCGATCCAAAGAGATTTGAAGTGGCATTAAGAAGATTGCCTGCCGTCTCCACATTAGCCTTGAAAGCATGATTACCATAAGCATACGAAAGCGAGAAACCAATCTTCATGATGAACAAATCGGCATAGTTGTAGCGAAGAATGGCATTTCTATTTGATACACTATCGAGATAGTCGTGCTTGAAGGTTGGCGATATCCAAGGCATGTAGATATAGTTCAAGTCGATGACATCAGCACGATAGGAGGTATGAGTTGACGCATCACTCCAACGATAACGCCAGGCGGCATTGAAAAGTCGACGATGGAACTCCGGACGATTCTGAAGGTTATGGCTCAGCATCAGCTCGGAAATGGCTGTACTACGCCGACGATAACTCTTCGAGATGAATGGGGCAATGAAACGCGGGAATGTAAGCTTCGCCTCTACATTATACTCCTCGTAGTCCTGATTCTGATAGCCCTCAAGACCAGTGATGGCTTCAAAGGCTCCGCGCAACTGAATGCTGAAGGTCTCTGAACCTCGGAAGAGATTTCTGTTTTCGTAGGTAAGCGATGCGGCCGCACCCAAGTCGCCAGCGGTATTGGTTCCCTCAGGTTGAAAACTCAAGGTGTTAGGCTTGTTGGTGCTCACCTGAATATTGCAATCGAGAAGTGTTGTATCGGGAACTTCAGAGAATCGGATATTGGTATATTTCACCGCCGAGAGCTTGCCAAAGTGATTATATGTCTTTTGCAAATCATTGGCACTATAAGGAGCGTTTTCACTTATCCAAGTGTTCTCTTGAAGCACCTTCGGACGTAAATGGATGTTTCCTTGCTCATCACCACTCGTATACGTCACATTTCGAACGGTGTAGTTCGGATGGTTCACCTCAGGAGCATCGTTACTTGCCTTATATGGCATGAGGTGCATAGTAAGGTCTACCATTCGCGAGCCTCTTGTACTATCAGCCGTAAAGCGGATGTACTCCTTATGGAACTTGAAATAACCATTGTTGTTGAGCAAGCTTGTGATGCGCTTACGTTCGTTGTTGAGCTCATTCACCGAAAAAATCATTCCTTCTTCCAACTGAAGAACCTCGGGATGCTGAAGCAACAACTTCTCGATTTCACTATCAGCAATCTCACGACGAATGCTTCTGATGAAGAAAGGCTGGCCTGGACTTAGGTTGTAAACAAGATCCACCTTGTGTTTTTTACCGACGATAGTGTCCATACTCACCTGAGCATTCATATAACCCATGTTTTGCATAGCCGTGAGCAAATCCTCGCAACTCTGTCGTGTCAGCATTGTATCGAGAGGAACATCCTTCTTGAGTACAAACCATTTCACGGTGGGACGTTGTCGAACATAGGGTTCCAAACTGGCCACATTCACTTCTTTGCTATCGGATTGTACCTTGACACTATGTAAGAGGAGTGTGTCCTCAGCCAATTGCTCTGACGAGGAACAAGCGGCCAGAACAAGCATTCCGACTACTCCCAACCATATTTTCATGTACAATCTTACCACAATTCTTGAATTTGATTGCAAAATTAGCAATTTTTTTGTACTTTTGCGCTATGATTAGCAAAAACTTGATGAAACTCGTCCGTTCGCTCGACCAGAAGAAAGGTCGGCAGAAGGAAGGGCTGTTCGTTGCTGAAGGTCCCAAAGTGGTGGGCGACCTGCTCGGCAAGTACACACCTTATCGCCTGATAGCTACCGAAGAATGGTTCCGTCAACAAACTTTCGGCAAGCGGTTTGACGATGTCATTGCGACAGAAGACGAACTCCGGAAAATCAGTTTCCTTCAACACCCTCAGCAGGTGCTTGGGCTCTTTCCCCTACCCTCTGAGAATTTGAATGTCGGTAATCCTGAAGAAGAACTACTCTTGGCGTTGGATGGTGTTCAAGATCCGGGAAACTTAGGAACCATCATCCGCATAGCCGATTGGTTTGGGATTCATACCATCGTTTGCTCTAACAACACGGCGGACACCTATAATCCAAAAGTCGTGCAAGCGACTATGGGAAGTATCGCACGCGTAAACGTCGTCTATACCGACCTGCCTACTTACCTTAGCGAACTATCGCCCATGATTCCGGTATATGGAACATTCCTCGACGGTGACAACCTTTACGAGCAACCGCTTTCCAACAACGGAATCATCGTGATGGGCAATGAAGGTAATGGTATTTCTGAAGAAGTAGGACGGCTTATCAATAGACGTCTTTTGATTCCAAGCTATCCCGAACATCAAGAGACGGCTGAGAGTCTCAACGTTGCCATCGCCACCGCCATCACATGCGCTGAATTCAGACGTCACATGTCTTGCAACTCCGTATAGATGCGTTGTACGGGCAATCCCATCACATTGAAATAGGAACCTGAAAGATTCGTCACACCGATATAGCCTATCCATTCCTGAATGCCATAGGCACCAGCCTTGTCGAATGGTTTGTAGTGCTCGATATAGTAATCGATTTCCTTGTCAGAAAGCATCTTAAAGGTGACATCAGTGGAAACGGAGAAGGTCTTCACCCGTTGCTTTGTCATCAGACAAACACCCGTAATGACCTGATGAGTTCGTCCGCTGATAAGCTTTAGCATTCGACGGGCATCTTCTACATCGTGAGGTTTCCCCAAAATCTCCTTATCGACAACCACAATGGTATCGGCCGTTATCAGCAACTCGTCAGACTTCATCAAATCCACATACGCGGCGGCCTTCTCAGAAGCTATATACTGAGCGGTCTCCTCTACCGGCAATCCCTCGGGATAGCTCTCGTTGATGTCGGGCAAAACCTTTACCTCAAAGTCAATGTCAAGCCCTCCCAAAAGTTCTCGTCTACGAGGGCTATTGCTTGCAAGTATGATTTTCTTATTCATTGTTTCACAACCATAGTGTTTGGGCATTACCATCCGAAGGCATGCTCATCTGAAAGCCATTTGTCTTGTGCACGAAGCACCTGCTCGATAATGTCCCGTCCACAACCATAACCACCTCGGCAATCGCTGACGTAACGGCTAATTGATTTGATGTCAGGACAAGCATCCGAAGGGCAACACGGGCAACCAACGCGTTTCATAATTTCGAAGTCGGGAATGTCATCGCCCACGTAGATGATTTCGTCGTCAGTATAACCATAGCGTTCGAGGAACTCGTCATAAGTCTTAATCTTAACGGCACATTTCATGAAGATATCCTCCACGCCCAGACGCTCATAGCGCAATCTGACGGCTTCCGTCCAGGCTCCCGTGAGGATAGCTATCCGCAAACCTACTTTCTGGGCAAGCTGAATGGCATAGCCATCCTTGATATTTACCGTACGCAAGGGTTCACCATCGCTATTCAAGACGATGGTTTCAGCACTCAACACTCCGTCGACATCGAAGATGATGGCACGTATTTTCTTCAGATCATAGTTAATCATCGGCCATTACCATTTACCAACATGCACATGCTCCCACTTCAGTCGGTCCTCGTTCTGAGGTTTGCGCTCGTCGGCCTTGTGACCAAACGCTAAAACGCAGAGACAACTCATATTCTCAGGAATATCGAGAATGCCACGAATCACGGTGTCGGCACTTGTTCCATCTGAAAGGCCTCTTCCACGCATCTGCACCCAGCAAGAGCCAAGACCTAGATCTTCTGCCTGATATTGCATCGAGATGGCGGCAATGCTTCCATCTTCAACCCAGCAATCGTTCTGCAATGGATCGCCCAAGACGACGACGACAAGCGGTGCACCCTTGATGAACTGACTACCAAGGTCTTTGGCATCAGAAAGTTTCTCAATGTCTGTAGCATCGTCTACGACAACGAAATGCCAGGCACGTTGACTCTTGGATGTTGGCGACATCAGTGCTGCCCTCAGGATGAGCTGAACATCTTCGGGCGATATCTGTTCTTCAGTAAATTTCCGGTGGCTACGACGCACCTGAACCAATTGTTTGAAATCTTCCATATTAATCAAGTATTTAATAATGTATCCGACAGCATTGCACTCGACGATGCTACCGCTTGCAAAGATACAAAGAAAATCCGACAAAACAAGAGGCTTTCATTGAAAGAAATGCCGAGATTCGACAATAATGGAAAAAACAAAGGATTTTTTTTGTTTTCTGCACAAATTGCATTATCTTTGCTTCGTGAACGGAGAACTAACCATACAGATTATCGAGCAAAGCCAGCATCTGCCTCCCATGGAAAACAAGCATTTCTTCCATGGGCCAGAGTATTTCCGCATACTCGAAAAGACGCGCGGACAAACACCTTACATGGTGGTAGCCCGACGTGGAGAGCGTGTAGTGGGAAACATGCTTGCTTCTTTAAGGCGACGTGGTTCGCTCATTCCGCCTTACCTTTTCACCCAGGGGCGTATCTATGGTGAAGGAGAGTTCTCTGAAGGAGAAGACCGCGAGCTATTGTTCAGCAAAATGCTTGAGGCCATCACGAAGAAGTTCCAAAGGAAGATTTGTCTCTACATCGAGTTCAGCAACCTCTCTCAGAAGATGTTTGGCTACCGTTTCTTTCGACAACAAGGATATTTCCCCGTTCATTGGATGGAGGTTCACAATTCCCTTCACTCACGAGAACCCGAAGAGCGACTGAGCGAAAACATGATAGAGCGAATCGCACGCATCACTGAAGCGGGTGTCGAAGTGAATGCCGTAGAGGACTTCGACCAGTTTCGTGAGTTCCATCGCATGCTCTATCGTTTCTTCACACTGAAGGTTCGCCGCTATCTCCCACCCGAGCGCCTGTTCGCCGAGTTACTCAAAAGCCGACAAGCACGACTTTTCTGCACAAAGTATCATGATCGCACGATTGGTGGTTGTGCATGTGTCTACGACAAAGAAAACGCGTACTTATGGTATATGGGGTCAAAAAGAAAGAGCCATCCCAAGCTTCATCCCGAAACAGCTACCGTATGGGCCGCTATACAAGACGCTTATCAACGCCATTACCGTCATTTCCGCTTCATGGACGTAGGTCTGCCCTTCCGTCACAACCCCTACAGAGATTTCATTCTAAGCTTCGGCGGAAAAGAAGTGAGCACCTACCGATGGTTCCGCTTCTCTTTCTCTTGGCTCAATCGTCTGATTGGCTGGTTCTATCGCGAATAATGGGAGCTATCTAGTTGCTTTGAACGATTTCAAGAAGAAATAAACCTTTTCCTGAAGTCGGAACATATTCCAGGAACTTTTGCAAGGCCAATAGCCGAACTTCTTGTGTATGGAAGAAACCTTGCTCACGTCAACATTTTCCCAAGCTTTCTTTATCTTACGGAGCGCCGTTTCTCTTTCGTCGGCAGAGAAATCGTCGTGATGAAGCCAATAATAGTAGTAAGCATCGACAACGCCCAGCCAACATCGGTCATAAAGCGTTTGTACGACTTGTGCATCGACCCCTTCTGATTGTAGCTGATGGAGCAAGCTTTCGTTGGCAAGAAGTCGATCGAAATATCCCATCGTGCCCGAATGCGTGAGCGAAGCCGCATGTTGCCGATAATAATATGTACCTTTGCACTTCCTGACCTCACGAGACGCAAAGAAGTGAAGGCGTGCGGTATTCTCGTCGCTATACACACGTGTGGTTTCATCAAAGGGATAACGCAAATGAATGGCTGCTCGCACCATATAGATGCCATGAAGACCGTTCCACTCGAGAAGTGTTCGTTTCATGGCTTCCTTTCCTGAAAGCACATCGAAGTCTGTCATCGGGAACTCCTTTTCTTCGTTGGTCGTTTCGTCGACATAGACAAAGCGAAACATCACACAATCGGTTTCGGAGAATGACTCAAACGTACGTACAGCTTGCTCTATTGCATCAGTCGAAAGCCAGTCGTCGGCATCGAGTGTGCAGACTAAATCACCATTGACGAGCGCCAAGCCTGCATTGCGAGCACATGGGAGCCCTCGGTTTTCTGGAAGAGATACATATTCTACTCGCGAATCGACATCAGCAAACTCCTTTATAAGTTTAAGGCTCTGGTCGTTGGAACCGTCATCCACAAAAATTATCTGGAGGTCGCCGTACGTCTGAGCCGTCAGAGATTCGATGCATCTTCTGAGAAAACGCTCTGCATTATACACGGCTATGATGATACTGACCTTTGGCATGCGGCACTATTCTTTACGACGTAGGAAGGGAAAACGCGAAGTGAGTTTCTTCCACATGGAAGTCTTCTGCTGAAGAATGCGAATTGAGAAGTAAAGGCTGATGGCAAAGAGTACACCTCCGACAAGCCAGCACATCCATCCATGAAGTGTGATGACGGTTAGATAGGCGGCAAATCCAATTGGAATCTGAATCAAAGAGCAAATCAGCACCTCACGAGAAGGACAATAGGCATACTTCACGCGAGTATAGATCAACAACAACCCGTATTCGAGAATGCCAGTTGCCGTAATGGCGATGCCCGCACCCAGAAGTCCGTAGCTTCGGAACAACACAATGACCATGACGACGATGAGTATATCGTAAAGCATCTCGAGGAAAAGATACGACCACGAGTCGCCTTTTGCCAAAGGAATGTACGACAACGGAAGCTTCAACGCGCGGAAATAGAGTGCCAACGACATCACCTGCACCATACCGATGGCTGGAAGGAACTGACGACTATAGAGCAACGGAAGCAGAATGGGAATAGCAACGATGAACGCCACCAACATAGGGGCGATGAGCAGAAGCGACACTTCAATCTGCCTGTTCACGGTGAGCCGACAAAGGTCGCTATCGTTGTTGACCGCCGACAAACGGGGGAAATAGTCGGTCTCCATCGCCGAGAATACCATTCCGGCATACACCATCGTCATCATGTAGCCGGCATTGTAAAGGCCCACCTCGTCGAGCGATGCGACATTGTTCAAAAAAGAACGGATGATGAAGTCGGCACCGCTACCCATTACGCCAGCCAACACGAAGGCGATGCCCAGACGAACCATATCCATACCGTCGGAAAGACCCTGACGACTGAACTGAATGCGATAGGGATACAAACGGAAGGACTGGTAGATGGTGAGCAGCATCTGCGACAAGGCGATGACCACCAACGAAGGCACAATGCCGCGTTCGCCCATCAGATAGTAGATGGGGACAGACGTGAACAAAGCCAGCAGCACGTTGAACACCGAGATGACGGCCAGCCGCCTTAGATGGCGCGTAGCCTTCAGTATGGCCATCTCTCCTCCAGTTATGGCCATCATGCCGACAATCGGCGAAAGCAGCACGAAATGAAGCGTGTGGTCGCCCCAGTTGAAGGTCCAATTGTTGAGCAGAGGACTCAGCGCAAAGGCAAAGAACACACCCACCAAGGCGGTGAGCAAGCTCCACATGCGAATGACGACCATCATGTGCTTGAGCCTTTCTTCGTCGCCACTTTCGTAAGCCTCCGACAAATTCTTCACAGCACTCATGGAGAGCCCCAGGTTCGTGGAGTCTGAAATCAGCTTGACCGATGTGTTGAAAAGCGAGATAAGTCCCATGCCCTGAGGCCCTAGGATGATGGCCACCAGCTTGTTGCGCACCAACCCTATGAGCATGTTGAGACCTTGTATACCGCCAAAGAGACTGGTATATTTCAGAATATGCCCATAGCTGCTTTCTTTTTTCTCGCTTATCATATAAATTATAGAACGCGAAATGCCGCATTTTATTACATTTGCACAACTAAAAACCGTCCTCATCGACTTTTTTTTTACAAAACTCTTTGACGAATTGTTTTTTTTTGTATCTTTGCAGCCATGAGGCTTAGTGTAGTCATTCCCATATATTGTGTTGAGCAGACTCTGGAGAGGTGTGTAGAGAGTGTGCTCGCGCAGGGCATTGCAGACATGGAGCTCATTTTGGTCGACGATGGCTCGACCGACAATAGCGGAAACATCTGCGACCAACTGTCTTCTGGAAACAAGCAGATAAGCGTCATTCACAAAGAAAACGGAGGACTTGGCGATGCGCGCAACGCTGGTATCGAGAAGGCCACTGGAAGCTATATCACCTTCGTTGATTCGGACGACGTACTGGCACCCAACACTCTCGCTCCCCTGCTGAAGATGCTGGCCGAGCATCCTGAATACGACATTCTGGAATACGATACCCTGATCCACTATTTCACCGAGGACCAAAGTGCGATAGGCCTGCAAGATTGCATCTACGGGGAATCGGCCGACTATTGGTGCGGAGGTAAAGCCTATAGGCATAGCTACGCTTGCAACAAGGTGTTCCGTCGCGAATTGCTCAACAACCATACATTCCCCAAGGGCAGAGCCTTCGAGGACATCTGGGCGCTGAAGGAGATACTGAAGTCGCCTCACACCATTGCCACCACGCAGAAGGGATTCTATTGCTACTACGACAACCCGCAGGGCATCACGCACAAGGCCGATGGACCCTCGCTGATGTCGTTGCTCGAAGCCCACATCGAGGTGCTCGAACAGGCCATTCTCATCACCCGCAAGGGCTTTTCCGAATACTATATGCACGTGCTGAACATTCAGCTCGACGTATACAGACTCACGGGAAAGGTGCTTCTGCCCGATTATAGCGACCAATTGCGCATAAGGCAAATCAAGTCGTCCGGCGACAAACTGAAAGCCATCATGCTAAAGACAACAGGAATCAAGAAATTATGCAAAATACACAAGATATTCAAGTTCAGCCACTGATTAGCTTTGTCATCACTTATCACAACGAACCGGTATCCATGCTCAGAGAGTGTATGGACAGCATTCTCTCGCTCACGCTGAAGGATGAGGAACGCGAGATTATCCTCGTTGACGATGGCTCCGATGTGTCTCCGCTCAACGAACTGTTCGAATACAGGGACAAAATGATCTACATGCGCCAACGAAACTTGGGACTCAGCACGGCGAGAAACATGGGAATAGAGATCTGTCACGGGAAGTTCATCCAGTTTGTCGACGCCGACGACAGCTTGATAAGGGCTGGCTATGAGCATTGTCTGGACATCATCAGATACAAAGACCCAGACATGGTGGTGTTCAACTTCACGAAAGAGGATGCTGAGGTGGACACGCCTTATCTGTTCGACGGTCCGATGACTGGCACCGAATACATGAAGCACAACAACCTCAGGGCAACGGCATGGGGCTACGCCTTCGCCAAGAAACTGCTGCTCGACTTGCGATTCACGCCCAACCTGCTACACGAGGACGAGGAGTTCACGCCACAGCTGGTGCTACGCTCCGACAAGCTCTTCTGCACCGAGACGTTTGCCTACTACTACCGCGAGCGGGCCGATTCCATCGTGCACAACAACAGCACACGCTGGAAGCTGAAAAGACTCGACGATGCCGAATATGTCATCCAGCAGCTCAACCATCTGGCCGACACATTGCCAACGGCCGAGCGACTTGCCCTCCAGCGCCGTGTAGCTCAGCTGACGATGGACTACATCTACAACACCATCATGCTTACACGCTCTGAGCATCAGCTCGACGAGCGACTGAAGCGGTTGCAAGCAAGGGGACTCTATCCGCTACCTGAACGCGACTACACCGCCAAATACAAGTATTTCAGAAAGATGATGAACACTGGCACCGGTAAGAAGCTGTTGCTCAGAACACTCCCCCTGCTGAACAAGGAGAAATAGGCCATGAGGATACTGCTGCTCGGAGAATACAGCAACGTGCACGCCACTCTAGCAAAAGGCCTTCGCGAATTGGGGCACGAGGTGGTGGTGGCCAGTAATGGCGACTTCTGGAAGAACTACCCTCGCGACATCGACCTAAGCAGAGAGCTTTCATGGAGCGGGAGCATCAGGTTCGTCGTGAAATTGCTACGCGCATTGCCAAAGATGAAGGGCTTCGACGTAGTACAACTCATCAACCCCATCTTCATCGAGCTGAAGGCCAACCGCCTGTTCAGCATCTATGATTACCTGCGGAAAAACAACAAGAAGGTTTTTCTGGGGGCATTCGGCATGGACTACTACTGGGTGCATGAATGCGACACGCGGAAACCGCTCCGCTATAGCGACTTCAATATGGGCGATGAGAACAGGACCAACGCCGATGCGGAAAAGGAACGACGCGACTGGATTGGTACCGACAAAGAACGGCTGAACAAGTATATAGCTGAGGATTGCGACGGAATCATCACGGGTCTCTACGAATACTGGGCTTGCTACCATCCGCTCTTCCCGAAGAAAACCTGCTTCATTCCCTACCCCATCCAAATGTCTCCGACGCACACCGACTTCAAAGCGTCCAATCCGCCACGCATCTTCATCGGCATCAACAAGGCAAGGTCTGAATACAAGGGTACCGACATCATGCTGAAAGCCGCAAACGACGTCAGGCGCGACTATCCTGGCAAGATGGAGCTGGTGAAGGCAGAAAGCGTGCCGTTCGATGAATACGAGAAGCTCATGAACGGAAGCGATGCCATTCTCGACCAACTCTACTCTTACACCCCATCGATGAACTCGCTCCTCGCCATGAGCAAAGGCATCGTGAACATTGGCGGTGGGGAGCCCGAGAACTACGAGATACTCCACGAGAACGAACTGAGGCCCATCGTCAACGTAGAACCCACCTACGAGAGCGTCTACACCGCCCTTGTGGACTTCATAAGCCAACCTTCGCGCATACCCGAGCTCAAACGGCAAAGCACAGAATACATCAGCCGCCATCACGACTATCTGAAGGTGGCACGACAATACCTCGAGTTCTACACCAAAGCAAAGAACTTATAGACCAACACTTCCACTCGGCATTAAGGAGAATAAGAAGATGATAACTATCCGTATGAGGCAATTGTTATCATCGACAATTCTGCCTTCGTTCAGCTTAAACCCAAATAGGGCCCTTGTGTCCTTCTGTCCTTGTGTCCTTCTGTCCTTCTGTCCTTCTGCCCTTGTGCCCTTCTGTCCTTCTGCCCTTCTGTCCTTCTGTCCCGTGCTCTGCGCAAATAGCGCAGAGCCCATAAAAAACAAGTGCTGCAAGAAAACCTGCAACACTTGTCCTTGTTTCTTTGACCAGAAGGTCGGTTCGCCTTATGCCTCTGCGGGAGCTTCCTCTTCAGCAGGTGCAGCCTCAGCCTCAGCCTTGGCGGCAGCAGCGGCAGCCTTCTTGTCGGCCACCTTCTGGGCGATAGCCTCGTTTACTTTCTTCTCTGCTTCGAGGTTCTTGGTAGCGGCATCTTTCTTAGCCTTAGCTTCGCTATTGCGAACGGCCTCAAAACCCTTCTCCTTAGCCTCTTTCCAAGCATCGAACTTCTTCTGAGCAGCATCCTCGTCGAAAGCGCCCTTGCGAACGCCACCACGCAGGTGCTTCATCAGATACACACCCTCATTCTTCAGAAGGTTGCGTACAGTGTCAGTGGGCTGTGCGCCTACTTCAACCCAATAGAGGGCACGGTCGAAATTCAAGTCTACCGTGGCGGGATTGGTGTTGGGATTGTACATACCAATCTTTTCAGTAAAACGACCATCACGTGGTGCTCTTGCGTCAGCGATAACGATGCGATAAACGGCATAGCCCTTACGACCGCCACGCTGCAATCTGATTTTTGTTGCCATTGTTTGTTGTTTTTTTTTAAATATTTGTTGAATTTCATGCTCTCATCTCGTAAGAGCGGTGCAAAGGTACACAGATTTCGAGAATTATCGGCTTACAAGCACTTATAAATCCCGCTGGGTTACGTTTTTTTAACGAAAAACAACGGCAAAATCCCTATGGAAGGCACATCGAGGCGTTAATGATGCTCGGGAACGACGGCGAAGAAGGTCAGGTCTTCCGTCCCCTTGTTCTTCAGCGTGTGTTCCTTGCCCATGGGGTTATAGTGCACCTCACCAGGCATGACAATCTCTTCCACACCTTCATAAATATAGGTGGCCACACCCGAGAGGATGTACATGATTTCAGAATTCTGGTCATGGCAATGCAAGCCGATGGAGCATCCAGGTTCCAGACGTCCGAACATGATTTTCACCTTGTCGTCGGTATAGTGCTTCATGATGTAGCGCCCCTCGCCTCCCTTGAAGTTGGGCACTATGGTTTCCTCGATTTTCTTGAAATCAATTTTCATGATCTATTGGTTTAATGATTTAAAAACACAGTCTTTGTTGTACGATCTGGCGAGCAAAACGAAGAGGTACGACAACACCTACTACTTAATGGTCGGCAAGAAAAAGTGCTTCACGCATTCTCTACCCCTTGTTTTCAAGACAGAGTACCATCTGCAAAGGTACGGAATTATTTTTATTCCACCAAATAATTTATCGTTTGGCCTGTCTTCAATATGAACTCCATTTTGAACCACTCTGCCAACGGGTTCAATTTTGAGCCGGTTCAACCAATGAAACCTATCTATGGTGGGCTCAGATCTGAGCCGACCTCGACCAACGGGCGCAATTTTGCGCCGGTTCATTCCCCAAAATATATCGCTTTGTTTTCCACCTTTCATTCCTTCTATTCCCACTTCATTCCTGATTTTCACCTTTCGTTCCTGCTTTTTCACCTTTCGTTCTTACTATTATTCCCTTATCATTCCTGCCAAATTCCCCCTTTTGTTTGCTATCTCAGCACATATGCAAAGGTACAAAATTTTCGTCAAAAAAACAAACATTCAGGGGTCTCCAAGGGGAAAGTTTTTGTTAAATAATCTTATTTCGGTAAGTTCAAATTTAGGCCCTCTAGCTATATCAACGTGCTGATTGACGCGAAATTTTTATGCCACGAAAAGCGGCAGTTTTCGTGAAGAAAAGCGGCGGTTTTGATGACGGAAAGCGGCAGTTTTCATGGGGGTTTCGGTTTAAGTGAATAGTGAAGAGAAAACCCTTGTAGTGTACTGATTTTGGTTGACAGTTTTGTTTGTTATTACTAACTTGGTTTACACTTTATTGTTTTATTCCTATACAGGTTGTCAGTCTTATGACTTTATTCCTGTTTTCGTTTACACTTTAACCTTTATTCCTAAGG
>JAILAI010000036.1 GCA_024681705.1 Prevotella sp. | reverse complement strand
GAAGGTGTTGTTAAACGTCTTGAGGAAATCCACACGATCAATCCATAACGCAAGGCGTTGTACCTTATCAGCCAGATCCACTCTGTTCTCTGTTCTTGAGAAATAGTAATATCCATTACCTCCCTCCAACAAGAATCCTATGCCACTGAAATAATCCTGATAGTCACTGAAATCATCCTCTATGGCATCGTACAGGTGTGAACGCTGCTGCGATATGGAGTTCTGGGAGATAAATCCTCCTTTGCTCAATATATCAAATATTTCTTTTGTATAACGCATATTGTTTACATCATCTTTGTTTGTGGATAGATAACAGGATACTCAATTTTTCCAAACTGCCGATATTCCTCATCGATATGCAGTTCGTCGAGATAGTGAGTGGCAATCTGGCAGAAGAGGACAAGCTTTGCCTCATCATCCATTTTGATTCGGTAGCCGGAATAGCTCATCAGAAAATGAAACAGATGGTCGCCTGATGCCATGAACGCATTCTTCACTTCGTTCACGTCAACCATCTGCAGCACCTGTTGCTGTTCTGTCAGTTCGCTTTCATTAAGAGGTTCTGCAAGATTGCCTTTTTTCAGACGACTATTACCCTTCCCCTTTGCGACATCTTGCAACACCTTAAGCCCTTCTTCCGAATTCCGGAGCATAGAGAGAGAGACCTTTAGCGAGTATCGCGGACGGGGTTCCATCCATACAGGATTCCTCGCCTGCAGCTTTGCCCGTATGTCAGTGTTCGTATCGAGCAGCATCTGGTCACGCAGGTATTTCAGCTTCTGGACCTTCTGCAGCAGTCGGTTTTGATATTCTATGAGGTTCAGGTAGTTGATAATCTGACGGTCAAGTTCCAGCAGGTTATGATACACCTCACGCAGTTGCAGCTTCACGTCCGTCACGATGTCTTTCAGCTGAACATCCATCGCCACCATAAAAAACGTTGTCTGCTTCTCATCAATCACTCTTTCACATTCGTTTATCAGAACAGCAATGTCCTTACGTTTCTCATCCAGATGCACCAGTTTCTTTTTCTTGATGGCAAAGGTCGGTTCGTTCTTGTAGGTGTTATCTATATTGCGCTTCAGGTCAATCACATTCCTTAGCGTTGTGAGTGCAATATTGCGCAGTATCCGCTTCACATCACGCAGATAACCGTACTTCCTGCTGGGATTGTTCTCGCTGAGATAGTAGTCGATGGCATTGTTCAGATTGCCGATGCTCTCCTTGACGCTTGCCACATTAATCTCCTCATTCACTTCCAGCACATCCTCGAAGAACTTTAGATATACATCTTCCAGTTCCACAAAGTCAGCATTCTCACGGATGACGCCATATCGCCTCAAGAACTCGATACTTTCATCCTTCTTGCTGGCCAACTCACGTGCCAAATCATATCTAAACGACAATTTCTTTCTATCCTGGAAAAGCGCATGAAGCAACCGGCGCTCCCTGTCCAGAGCACGTATCAATTCTTCTAACGAGCGGAAATGTGAAAGGTTGTCCATGTTGGTAGTGTAATTAGACCGATGGTGTGATGATGAGTCGCCAGGTGCCATCCTTCCCGGCTCGTTGTATGTAGCCTTTTGTGGTCAACTGCTTCAGTTGCTTGTTTACGGCAGCCACGTTGATGCCCACCTCGTCTGACAACTTCTGTATGGTGATATCAGGGAAGGTAGACATAAGGTTGAGTATTTTGCTTGTTGAATCGCTACGGAAGTTCACTCGTTCACCATCAAACCACCATACATTATCACCACGTTCTGTCAGGAAACGGATATTGTATGTAACCTCTTCTACAAACAGATTGGTAAAATAGGTAAGGAACTGCTGTATCTCTCTCTTGGAGGCATGAGCACCCTGAGAAGGTTCTGCCCCAACTGTAAGGTCTGTTTTGTGCAGAGCCTCTAAGTATTGATTCTTCTTACGACTACGAACCACTATCATCGGATAGTCATGACGTGAGAGAATGTAGTTGACCATCAAACGGGCTATGCGACCGTTTCCGTCCTCGAATGGATGGATGCGGATGTAACGGTAATGGAATATTGCCGCAAGTTCAACTGGAGTGTACTTGCCTGATTTCTCCGCCTCATTATACCAATCCATGAGATCGGTCATCAAAGCTGGTGTCTCTTCAGGTGAAGCATACTCAAAAAAATCTCCATAACGTGTGATGACACTATTAGGACGCGTCTTGTATTGTCCCGCATGAATCACATAGCTCGTTGTTTGTCCTCCTGGCAGATTGTGATAGACAATATAGTCTTCGCGAAGCAATGTCTTATGGAGGGTACGGATAAAGTTCTGAGTGAGTGGCACATCCTTCATGTTAGCTTCCTCAGTCATCATCTTCAATCCTACATTGCTTGCGGTCATTTCCTGCACGTCTCTTGCTTCAGCCTCGCCAATAATCTTTCCGAAAAGCAGAAGAATCTCAGTCTGTCCATATGTCAGCGTATTGCCCTCAATATGATTACTATTGTAGTTGAAATCAATAGTAAAGCGACGGCTCAGCATCTCTCGGTCTCTTTCAGAGAGGGGTTGCAAAGCTGTCCAGCGTGCCATTATGTCTTGTATTTTATCCATTCTTATCTTCTTTGTTTGCAAGTTTTTACACTTAAAGGTATACGGCGTCTACCTTTTAATACGATTTCTTGCATTTTCTGTATTATGAAAGATTTTCATTGGTCTTTCCCTTGTCCGCATGGGCGAGAATCGGTTTGGCAATAACTCAGTCTGAACGAGACCCAAACAGAACTGATAGCGGCCTGAATCCTCATAGCGTTGGCAAAGATACGAAAAAACTAATTACATCCAAACAAATCGGAAGAAAATTTCAGAACACTAATTAACGTGAGTTCGACAAAAACAATATAAATAAGTCTTTTCTGAAAAAGGCCTACCGACCTACCATCATACCCCTCAAACCCCTATAAATAAAGGGAATCCACGATGGTAGGTCTTTTCCTAACACCTACCATAGACCTACCATTGTTCAAACTCTTTGCCGTTGGGGTTTGCGAGTGATGATGGAAGGTTGATTGATGTTAAACGCAAATGTAGTGAAAGAAGTTGTAGGTTCTATCTTAATCTTCGTAACGTGAGTTCGACGAAGCCATCATGGAATAAGCCTTTTTCTCGGAAGGACCTAACAAAACAACCATAACAACTCGCTAACGCATATGAATAAAGTGCAAACGTCTATGGTAGATTCATGGTAGGTCTATGGTAGGTGTATGGTAGGTGTTGGCGAAAGACCTACCATGCCTCAAACCCTTTGTAGATGGGCGTTTGAGCGTGGTCATGGTAGGTCGGTAGGTGTTAATTGAAATTATAGAAATAGAGTGGAATATTCCATTTTCTTATCCATATAAAGTATGCCTTTCAAAACTCATTAGCACCAAATGCCATGATCTAAAGCGTGGCTTTGCATGAGTAAAATCGTGGCTTTCAATGTGCAAAATTGTTGCTTTTGAGTGTCTAAAGTGGCGAATTTCCTCACGACAAGAGAAATCATCTACACTCATTTTCGTCGAACTCGCGTTAATTAAAGAAGCAAAGGGGCTATGCGTACAAACGTGTACCGAGGCAGGATTGCGCGGAAGGATAATGACGGAATAGACAACGGCCTTTATTTCTTCTCAAACCTCACATTGAAGATTTTGACGTAAGGGTTAGCAAGGGTGAAGGGGAGCCAGGCTTCGTGATTTTGTCCACTTGTGGTGACTTTGTATGTCTTCTGGGTATCACCAGCCTTTCCGTTTGGATTACCACATTTCGCGAATTGTGTCCAGCAATCCATCATCTCATCTGCGAGGGCCTCATCTTCCTTCATCATCGGTCGCCAACTGCGATCCAAGGTGTGGAACATATACCATAGCTCAGCAGAATGGAATGCCCCATCGTGTGTGCCTGGTAGTTTGCGGGCAAAAAGATACTGAAAAGCAGGACGTTGGTACAACGAGTCACGCAAGAAACAGAAGGCATCAATCTGCTTTCCCATCGGGCGGATATCATCGAGCGTACAACCTATCATATACGACGCATCTGCCAGATGCTGGTTCCTTGCGGCATCATCAAACGACTCCGTCAATAAGACGCCATCGATATGCGGTCTGAAAAGTCCCATACCTTGATCCTTGAACATTCTAAGAAGTTCCTCAGCGGGCACGCTACGCATCTCTTTCAAGGTGTGATATCCGAACTTATCCATGAAAGCCTTACCTGTTGCCTCCGCCTTTTTCTGCTCGGATTCTAACCCTGTGGTCTCCGCGATTCCACCACCGCTCTGAATGACCGCATTCTTGACATAACCCTTTGACAGGGGCGAGGATACAAGATTCTTGATGCTGGCAGCCCCTGCGCTCTGTCCCATAACGGTGATATTATCGGGATCACCACCAAACTGGGCAATGTTGTCGTGTACCCATTTCAAGGCCGCCACCTGATCGTAGGTGCCATAGTTACCCGATGTGCCGTCTAATGATTCCGCCGACAATTCTGGATGAGCAAGAAAGCCGAAGATACCCAGACGGTAGTTGATTGTTACGAGAATCACACCCCGTTCTGCCCACGCATCGCCATCCATCGTGATCTCATGTCCATAACCGTTATGATAGGCGCCGCCATGCACCCAGAAAGCCACTGGCAATCGTTTCTCTGGATGCCCCACGGCATTTGCAGGTGTCCATACATTCAAATAAAGGCAGTCCTCACTCTGCACCGTCTGTTCCTTCCAATAAAACTCATTTCCATAGAATGTGCCAACAGCATTTCCCGGTTGCCAACAGATCTTACTAAAAGTATCGGCCATCCGAACACCTTTCCATTTGACAACGGGTTGCGGTCGCTTCCAACGAAGTTCACCTACGGGAGGTGCGGCGTAGGGGATTCCCCGAAAGACGGTGACTTCACTCGATGCGGATGCAACGCCTTGAATGCGTCCTCCCTCAACTTCAACGACAGGAGCCTGTCCCCAGGCAAGCACAGACATCATGTTCAAGGCGAACAACACCAAAAACTTTTTCGACATAATCTTATTCATAGCTTCACTTTATTCAAAAATATTGCCAATTCCAACACTCAAAACTATTATGGTTCCAGCAACCTTTACTCTTCAGAGTCACTATTCTGATGTTTTCTTCACGATGACGAACAGACGTTGGCACGATTCCAGAGGTATGTTCCACGTCTTGTCGAACGTCTCGATGTCGATAGCCTCGTTATAGGCGTCGTTGTCGGTGACATTCCTATATTTCTCCGAAGAGTCCTGAATGAAGAAATGCGACTCGTCGTATCCCACCACCGGCACATAATGCAACGTCTTGCCCTTAAATAACAGAACGATTACAGGGATGCCCTGACTGACGGCATCTTTCAGGTCTTCGGTCGTGCCGGTATAATACTCCGTCGTGTAGCCTTCGTATAAATCCTCGAAGAGTTCCTTGAAGCACTTGGGGAAAGCGCCGCCATCATGTTTACAGGGGAAGGAGTCCTTATGGTAGAGCGATACGCCATCGATGTCCACGCCGTAAAAGCGCAACAGGTAGGCACTGGAGCATCCCGCGCATTCGTTTTCTGGTTGCGTGTCGGGAGCTGGGTTAGGTTGGATGAGATATGTTGCCGGATGGTCGTGCTTTCGGGTGTAGGCCTGCGGAGCTTCCAGCAAATGTTCTCGCACGAATTCCTTCTGCTCGTCAGTAAGGTTGCTGACCATTGCTATGATCTTACTGAGGTCGTTCTCCTCTTCGATTGCTGTTTCCTGCGCTTGGGCAACGGAAGCGCATGCAAAAAGCATCAGGAGCAGTATTGTAGTGATAACAGATCTCTTGTTCATGGGTCGTACATTATTGTTTGAACTATCTATTTTGTCCTTGGCGCCTTTCTCCACCTTTGACAATATCTTACCAAATTCCATTTTCCATTCTTTTAATGAGTAGCTTAATTTATCGATTGCAAAAATACGATATTTTTTCGACATACCAACTCTCATCCAACATTTTTGATTTCTTTAGGAATCTTTAAATCGTATAAGGTATCCACGAGAAATGAACAATACAAAGCAATAACAAAATCCTTGCAAACCACCTTTCTTGGCTCACAAGGATTTTCTTTCTAAGTGCCGGTCGATGTTTAAGGGCACTCGTCCGTTGATTATTGGTTATTGAAGGACGACTTTCCTTCCGCTTACCACGTAGATGCCACAGGGGAGGTTGTATGAGTCGGAGACGTCAGACACCTTCATGCCTTGCAGGTTGTAGACGGCAGAGGTGAGGTTGGGCTGGTCGTCGGGAAGGAAAGTGGTGATGTGCGTTGGATCGGGCTTCGGATAGATTTCGTTGACGCCCTCCATAGCGTGGGTGCCGTAGATGGAGAGGTTCTTGCGGTTGATAAGGGTCATGACGCCCTTCGTACCGTTTTGGTTGGACACGTTGATGTCCCAGACATAGGGAGCCATGCCGCCTAGTTCCTTGCAGAGACGGTGCAACTCACGATAGTGCGCCTTGATGGAAGCGTTGTGCTTCTCCTGACTCTCGCCCGAGACGGTGGAAATGTTACGCCAGTTGGCACCAAACTCTCCGATGATGACGGGAATGCCTTTGTCCACGAAATTCGTCTTCATCTTCTTGAGCTGGCTTTCCATATAGTCTTCCTCGCCCCATGTGGCGTTGTGCGACGACCCACTGAGATGGTTGTCCTTTCCCCAGTAGTAGAACACCTTACCCCAGCTCTCGTCTTTCTCCATGCCCCAGAACTGCCAAGGGTCGTAATAGTGTACCTCTATCATCAGTCGCTTCTCGACCGTATCTTGTGGCATGTTGTTCTTCATGAAGTTACAGGTGTGATCGATGTTGGTGGTTGGTCCCTGAATAATCAATACACGTCGTGCGTTGTTGCCTCCGGTGGCACGCACGGCATCGATAAACACCTGTTCGTACTGAATGAGGTTGTTCGTAGCGGCCTGGTTGTCGGCATTCGGTTCGTTAAGACCAGCGAAGAGCAGGTGCTCATCATAGTCCTTGAAGGCATTGGCTATCTGCGTCCATAGAGTACGGAGAATCGTCTTGTTCTTATTGATGGTCGACGTGTTCGTATCGGCGATATGGTTTTCGAGCCATCCACCGTCCCAATGGTCGTTGATGATGACATAAAGACCGTCTTTGATGCAATAGTCCACAATCTCCTTCACACGATTCATCCAATTCACGTCGATGGTGTATTCGGTGGCGTTGGACAAATGTCCCATAACCCACGCACAAGGAATACGCACCGACTTGAATCCCATGGACTTCACGTAGTCGATGAGTTCCTGGGTAGTCTTGGTCTGCTGCCATGAAGTCTCAGCGCCCAGACCTCCCTTATTGGTGAAGTTATTCGCATTGTTGCCGGCCTCCATCGTGTTTCCGAGGTTCCATCCCGGTGCCATCTCTACTATCATCTGATCGACAGATTTGTCAAACCCTGTCTGTGCGTTTACCGTTGTAAGCGTAACGGCCATAAATGCTGTACAAACTAATTTCCTGATCATTATTGACATATTGTTAGTGCTAAGGATTGTTAGAATAGGCTACAAAGGTATGGAAATAATCGTAAATTCGCAAATAATGTGACGTTTTTCCATGTTGAACGAACTAAAAAAATACATCTGAGCAATGTTCTGGCTACACTTCCATCGACTTTTTGGGAATTCTTGTTGGTTATAGAATTGGAGATTCCAAATAATCTTTGTATTTTTGCATCAGAATTCCGTACATCTTGAATAACATGATTGAAAACATATTGAACTATGAAGAATTTTAAATCGAATGCGTGGCTCTTGCCACAACCCGTATTGATTATCGGCACTTACGACAAGGAGGGTAAGCCCAATGCGATGAACGCCGCATGGGGCGGCCAGTGGGATATGCGCGAAATCATCATCTCGCTCGGCTCGCATGCCACTACCGATAATCTTGCCGCGAACCCAGAATTCACCGTTTCTTTTGCAACCACCAAGACGATGGTAGCTTCGGATTTCGTAGGTATCGCCAGCGGAAGGAACACGCCCGACAAAATGGAAAAGACGGGATGGACCATAGAGAAAGCCCCGAACGTCAATGCGCCCGTTTTCAAGGAGTTCCCGATGACATTGGAATGCCGAGTAAAGCAAAAGATTGACGAGAGCGAGACGGGCTACTATCTCATTGCCGAAATCGTGAATATCCTCTGCGATGAGAACTACTTGGCTGAGGACGGGAAACCCGATGTGGAGAAAATGGAACTTATCACTTTCGACCCGGTGCACCACACGTATATCCAGCTGGGCAAGACCGTTGGCAAGGCTTTTTCCGACGGAAAGCAATTGAAATAAACGTACAATTGCGGAGTCTCGATAGTACCATTTAACACATAGGATTTAGGCATGCAGATAATACTCGCTTCAGCAAAAATAATGAATGACAAGTTGAAGTCAACTCCCGACATCCGCTTGTCGACGCCTCGTTTCCAGACCGAAGCAGAGGCCTTTGCGAGGGATATGGCTCAATATTCTGAGGGAACGATTGCTGAAATACTTGGATGTAGTCAGCAGATTGCCGCACAAAACAAGTTGCGCTACATGCGATTCTTCGAAGACATCAAAAGGCTACCTGCCATTCTCGCCTATCACGGTCAAGCCTACAAACACCTGAAGGCTGAGACGATGACCATTGAGGACCTTGAATACTCCCAAGGGAAACTATGGATCACCTCTTTCCTTTACGGACTTCTCCGTCCGCTTGATGCGATATTTCCATATCGAATGGAGGGAAACGTTAAGCTACCAAGTGGAGAAGACCAGAACATGTTTGGTTTTTGGAAAAGTCGATTAACAGACATACTAATCAAAGCGACGCAAGCAGACGACGGCATCTTGATACACCTGGCGACCGAAGAATATCAGCATCTGTTCGATTGGCAACGCGTTTGCAAAGAATTGCGTGTGGTTCAACCTTTGTTCTATGTCCAGAAGGGTAGCGACTTGAAGATGCAGGCCGTATGGGCAAAGACCTGTCGAGGAGCGATGACGCGCTTCATCATAGAGAACCGTATCGACACCGTCGAAGAACTGAATGCCTTCAGTTACGAGGGCTTCAGATACGAGCCAAACTTTGGTGATGCAGAGCATCCACATTTTGTCAAGCAATAGAGAATGTGAATAGCAGAAAGAAGAATAAGCGTTTCGGAATTCAGAAACCCTCAACTACAAAAACCCTCTTGTGGTCCCACCGAGAATCGAACTCGGATCTAATCTTTAGGAGAGACTTGTTCTATCCATTGAACTATAGGACCTGAAGAAAAGCGCTTGCAAAGGTACGGAGTTTGTGCGGGATACACAAATAATTTCCAAGAAAAGTGATGGCCTGCGGCAAAAAGTCATTGCCGGAGAACCGTGTAGCTCTCCGAGATAATGCTCTTGCAATCTATGGTGAAGCTTTCATTATTTCCTCATCTTACGAGTTTAAGATTTAAGGGATGTTGAAAATAGAAAGCACTCTTTTTGTTGTATTGTGGTGTAATAATAAAAGAACATTTGGGAGAAGAAACATTAGAGGTGCAAGTCGCGACTTGCACCTCTAACACTTTCTATCCTTATGTGAATAGGGTTAGCCTACCTGCGAACCCGGCTTCACGTCCTTGGTCGTGGTGACCACGCTGAGCGATTCGTCGAAGTCTACGGCGGAGAGGATCATGCCTTGGCTCTCGATGCCCATCATCTTGCGCGTTGCGAAGTTGGCCACGAAGAGGATGCGCTTGCCGATGAGTTCTTCGGGATGCTCGTAGAAGGCGGCAATGCCCGAGCAGATGGTGCGGTCGGTGCCGGTGCCGTCGTCGATGGTGAACTGTAGTAGTTTCTTCGACTTCTTCACCTTCTGGCAATCCTTCACCAGTCCTACGCGGATGTCGAGTTTCTCGAATGTCTCGAAGTCAACGTTCTCCTTCACTGGTGCGGCCTTGAAAGCAGCCGCCTCGTTGGCACGCTTTGTAGCCTCCAGCTTGTCGAGTTGTTTCTGGATGACGTCGTCCTCAATCTTCTCGAACAACAGCTGAGGTTCGCCCAGTTTGTGTCCAGCCTTCAGCAGGTCGGTGCTTCCCAACTGCTCCCAGTCGAATGTCTCAATGTTGAGCATCTCGCGCAATTTTTTCGACGAGAAGGGCAGGAACGGTTCGAAGGCGATGGCTAGATTGGCCGTCAGCTGAAGACAGATGTTCAAGATTGTCTCACAACGTTTGCAATCGCATTTCCACACCTTCCAAGGTTCGCATTCCGTGATGTATCTGTTGCCGATTCGTGCCAGGTTCATGGCTTCTTTCTGAGCGTCGCGGAACTTAAACTGGTCGAGCAGTTCCTCTACTTTCTTCTTCACGTCCTTAAACTCCTCGATGGCCTGACGGTCGTTGTCGTTGAGTTCTCCGCATTCAGGCACCACGCCATTCCAGTATTTCTTCGTCAGCTGGAGTGCACGGTTGACGAAGTTTCCGTAGATGGCCACCAGTTCGGAGTTGTTGCGCTCCTGGAAGTCCTTCCACGTGAAGTTGTTGTCCTTCGTCTCCGGTGCATTAGCCGTCAGCACATAGCGCAATACGTCCTGCTTTCCCGGCATGTCTACGAGATATTCGTGGAGCCATACTGCCCAGTTCCTCGAAGTAGAGATCTTGTCGTTCTCGAGGTTGAGGAATTCGTTGGCCGGCACGTTATCGGGCATGATGTATTTTCCGTGAGCCTTCATCATCACGGGGAAGATGATGCAATGGAACACAATGTTGTCCTTGCCGATGAAGTGCACCAGACGCGTGTCTTCGTCCTGCCACCACTTCTCCCATGTTCCCCACTTTTCGGGCTCGCGTTCGCAGAGTTCCTTGGTGTTGCTGACGTATCCGATGGGGGCGTCGAACCACACGTAGAGCACCTTTCCGTCGGCACCTTCAATAGGAACGGGAATACCCCAGTCAAGGTCGCGCGTCATGGCACGCGGTTGAAGGTCCATATCGAGCCACGACTTGCATTGTCCGTAGACGTTCGGTCGCCACTCCTTATGCTCTTCCAGAATCCACTTCTTCAGCCATTCCTGATAATCGTTCAACGGCAGATACCAGTTCTTCGTCTCCTTCATCACGGGCGTGGAACCACTGATGGTGGAACGGGGATTGATGAGTTCGGTGGGCGAGAGGTCGCGTCCGCACTTCTCACACTGGTCGCCGTAGGCGCCCTCGTTGTGGCAATGGGGACATTCGCCCGTCACGTAACGGTCGGCGAGGAACTGATGGGCCTCTTCGTCGTAGAGTTGCGTGGTGGTCTCCTCGGTCAGTTTGCCCTCGTCGTAGAGCTTGCGGAACCATTCGGCGGCAAACTTATGGTGCGTGTCGCTGGTGGTGCGACTATATACGTCGAACGATATTCCGAACTCCTTGAACGAGTCCTTGATCATCTTGTGATAACGGTCTACGACGTCCTGCGGGGTGATGCCTTCCTTACGGGCACGGATGGTGATGGGCACGCCATGCTCATCGCTTCCGCCAATGAACATCACCTCTTCTTTCTTCAGCCTGAGATACCTCACGTAAATGTCGGCAGGCACATAGACGCCCGCCAGGTGACCGATGTGCACACCGCCATTGGCATAGGGCAGTGCCGACGTCACCGTCGTTCTCTTATAGCTTTTCTGACTCATACTATATTTTTCTATTATTGTTTTCGGGCTGCAAAGTTAAGCAAAATAATTGAGAACGAGAAAAATGACGCAGATATTTTCAGCGACGACCGATGTCATTTCTCGAGCGTCAGACCCATGAGTCCCACCACGACGTCGTTAGAGAGCACGCTGATGGTGAGGCTATCGAGGCGTTTGCGCGCATTGAGCGGCATCTTCAATAACTGGGCGGCACCTCCGGGAATCAGTCGGTTGTCGGCACCCCGCAAGCCCAGCTGAGCCCCCAGGTCGCGACCCTCCATCGGCAGGTTCAGCGCCACTCGTATGGGCCGAGGCTGAGCGGCACAGAAGGCCTTCCCGTCCACCAGATAGTCTTGCTCTATGGGACACCAGTTGTCGGGATTCCGCAAGCGTAGCGTGTCGGCGGTTCCGTCTTTGTAGCGGACAATCATCAAGGCGTTGTCGATGCGACTCTGCATGTGGTTGGTGCTACCCGCCATCAGCAGATAGGCGTAGCGAGCCCGTCCACGCAAGGGAATGACGACACTATCGGGGTAGTTGTCCCAGAGTGATGTGAAGACGGTGTTCTGCCCCGTTCTCGGTGAGCGGAAGCCGACGCCAGCCACCTTCACCTCACCACGACCATCGATACGGCTACGGAAGAGCGAATCGCTGATGTCGGGACAAAAGAGCGGATGGCACCACTCTCCCACTCCTTGCAACGGTATCTGAAGAGTGGTGACGGGTGGACGCGGCGAACGGTATTCGTTGCGGAAGATATCCGTCACGTTGGCGTTGAAATGTCGGCTTAGGTCCACCAGCTTTCGACTACTGAATTGCACAGATGGGTCCTCAAGGCAGGGCAAAGTTGCTTCTGAAGACTTGAACGAACCGAAAGCCTCCGTAGACCGCAAAGAATCGGGCCTCTTTTGAATGGCCACGCGGAATACTTGCACGGAGTCGGTCGTGCCTACGATATCTTGATAGCGTCCTTCGCCAAGATGCTGACGGAAGACCATCTGCAACGGACGGGCGAAATGCTGGCGAACCTCGTAGACGTCGACATCGGCCTCGCGATGGAATGCGTAGCTCAGATAGGGCGTCTGTATGCTAGCGTGGGTCCAGTCGGCGGGAAAGCCCGGACGGAGGATGCATTGTCCGTCGAGCGCTTGCGGAACGATGCCAAAGAGTCCTTGTACGAGGGTGCGCGAGGCAATGCCCGTGCAATCGCCAAAGTCGCGATAGCACTCCCCGCGAGCGGCGTCATGCTGACTGATTTGTCCGAAGTTGCCCGGACTCCGCCCCATATACATCTGGTCCATCACGATGCCTTTGAGCAATCGGAACGCCTCTTCGGTGTGGCCAGCCTCAAAACAAGCGAGCGACGTATGCATCACCTCGGCCGTAGCCACGTTGTTGATGCTCCACGAATAGGGCATCCAGTTGCTGGTGGAGCACACCTGTTGCGCTCGGTCGTTGCCGATGACGATGTGCGGAAGTTGGGTCTCGATGTAGTGGGCGGCGCGCCAGGCCTGACGGGGTGTACATGCACCGCAATCGATGGGTGTGTAGATGCTCCAGGCGGCCGCACTTTCGTGCACCCGTTGCAAACCCATCAGGTCGCGACATTCAGCCCAATGGCCCTGCGGTTCGAGCCATAGCGTGCGGTTCAGGGCGGCGAGCGTCTTGTCGGCTTCCGCCTCGTAGGGTTGCGGGTTCTCGCCTATCATCCGTGCTATCCGTGCGGCCAGACGATTGGCGCGGTAGTTGTAGGCCGACGAATGTGTCGCGGCACCACCGCTATAATAGAGGGCATCGCTGGCCCAGATGCAACAATAGCCGTCGTAGAGTCCGTCGTCGTCGGGGTCGAAGTTACGCTTTTCCCATGCCAGATGACGCTCGAGCAATGGCCAGAAGCGTCGCATACGGGCGGTGTCGGCGTCGAACTGGAAATGCCAGAGCAACTCGTCGACGTAGTTCAGGTTCATGTCGTAGTGGTTCATATCGTCGTTGCGACCAGGCTTTCGGCAGATGTAGCCATTGCTATACATCTGGGTGCCCCACCGCTTCTCGGCACGTGCCATGTTGAGTTTGGCGTCTTGTGTGGGATGGCCGACGACAGGCTCCACCTGAGTCACCATGCTTCGGGCATAGGCATCAAAATGACTACGCGCCCGATCGGGCCATCCGAGCACATCACCAGCGTAGGCCGCACGCCACCCTGCCAGTTGTGTACGCCAGCCTACGGCTCCATGAAGCCACGTCTCACCGTCCCATGCTCCGTCGGCGGCCAGCGTGATGGCGGCGCCCAATGGATTGATGAAGGCATCGGGCGTGGAGAAGACGATGCGAGCGGTCAGCTTCCGATTTTCCCGACGCACCTTTTCGGCCAGCATCGCGCCTTCTTTCTCGCTAATACCTACTAATGTGAGCGAATCTGCAAGCAGATAAACCTTCTTCGATGGAGCGAGCGAAAGTGGCACTTGTTGCACGACGTGTCCGTCGCTCTCGAAACAATCGTCCGGGTCGACGCCAATATCGCCATTGCGACTCAACCTTCCGCCCCTGATGCCTGACAATGCAACATCGAGCGACAATGCCGGATGAGCCATCGCGCCCGTCTTTCCGCCGTCCTCAAACGCTATCTCCCAGAGGGCGCCATCGCTCTCGTTCAGGCACCACGCCGTCATCGTGAGTTGTCCGTCCCACCCTTTGTGGCGCAGCAGATAGCGGCGCTCGCCATCGGCATAGACGGCGCGGCAATAGTCGGTACTATCGAGTGCGACGGTGCTCTCACCGCATGTCATTCGGAAGTCCACATGTCGGCAGGTGCGCGAATTGACAAAGAGGGCGAACACGGGTCGGTCGCTAGTCTCCAGACGGTAGTTGGAATGGCCGCCATAGAGCGCCCTCGTGAAGCGGTTCCGTCCGTTCTCACACACAAAGCCCCCCTCACCGGGTTCGTAGTTCAGCTGCTGACCGACGGCACCCAACCACCATAGCCAGGCCAATGTAAGCATGATGTAGCGTTTTCTCATGATTCTTTTGTTAGCGATGGGCAAATATACGAAGAAAAAAGCAGACAACCGCCATTTTCAACCTAAAAGTGATGAAAAAGAAAAAAGTGAAACGTGACATCGCGTCAGGTTTCACTAAAAATTTAATTATATTATGAAACGATGATAAAACTTTAATCTTATATAGTTGTTGATTTTACGATTGCAAAGATAAAAAAACAATCTTGAAATTGCAAATCGCCTTCATTTAAAATTATGGTTTTTCCATACCATTTTTGTATCAATTCAGAATTTTAATATAATTTTAGATTTCAATTGTTGAAAAAACACTCCTTTGGGGCTTTCGCTTTGTAAAATCAACCTATTCTCTCTCCTCGTCGAGCCGTTCCACATAGTCGAAGAGCTTCTTGTAGAACGGATGGCGCGACAGGGTGGCCACATTGCCCAGAATGATGAGTTTCATGCGGGCACGGGTGATGGCGACGTTCATGCGGCGCAGGTCACGGAGGAAGCCAATCTGACCCTCGTCGTTGGCACGCACCAGCGAAATCAGGATGACGTCGCGCTCCTGTCCCTGGAAACCGTCGACGGTGTTCACCGAGATGAGGTGGCGGAAGGGCTTGAAGAAGGCGCGCTTGCGGATGAGTTGCCGCAGATGTTGCACCTGGGCGCGATAGGGCGAGATGATGCCCACGTCGATGCGGTCGTCGAGCACGCGTTGCTTACCTATCTTCTCGAAGTAGCGCTCGAGCAGGGCGAGCGTGAGTTCGGCTTCGGTCTTGTTGATGCGGCCGAACGACTCACCGACGAACTCCTCATGGCCGTCCATATCCGACGTGTCTATCCACTCGATAGGGTCGTCGTAGTCGAGTATTCCACGAAACTTCACCTCGGGCGCACTCTCCACACGACCGCCGTAGAAATAGTCCGACGAGAAGCGCATTATCGATTCGTTCATCCGGTATTGCACCGTGAGTAGCTGAACGGCCTCGGGATGGTTCTCCACGATGCGCTCCATGAGCGTCTTCCCCAGTCCGCCATGAAGTGCGGCCAGACTCTTCACCGTGGGCGGCAACTGACAATGGTCGCCGGCGAGCACCAGCCGGTTCACCTTGCGCATCGGAATCCAGCAGGCGGCTTCCAGCGCTTGTGCGGCCTCGTCGATGAATAGCGTGTTGAACTTCATG
>JAILAI010000270.1 GCA_024681705.1 Prevotella sp. | reverse complement strand
GCAAAAAATGGTCACCAAAAGCGGCAGTTTCGATGAGCAAAAGCGGCAGTTTCGGTCATCAAAAGCGCCAATTTCGATGATCAAAACTGCCGCTTTTGCTCAACCGACTTTTCGACTGCCATCTCGAGATTGCAAAAAGGGGATAGACAAGTGGGTAGTTTTATGTTAAAAAGTTGAGCGTTTTTCGAGTCGAATTTTAACAGTTCGCTTACTCAAAATTGTTAAATATATTAAAACAAGTCATCATCAGAAGGTTACATGAACGACTATTTTGCGACTCCCTCACATTGTCACAACTCATAAAATCTCATCGCCCAAACATCTTTCAAAAAGATAAAAGGCCTCCCCAGACACAATCATTTGTAATCCCCCTTATAGATTGAAGGTAAAAACTCTTCCTACACTCCCCGCCCCTGTTTACAGGGGAGGGGCAGGGGTGGGGTCATCTACCTCATTTAATACCTTTCCTCGTAAAGAAAGGCCTGTGACTTCCTAATAGGCAAAAGACATCTAGCATTGGCGGGAACCAGTGCCCATCCAAAGCCTAATCCCCGACTACCAACACCGCGACCCCACGGAAATTGGTTACAAAACCCGCTCTTCTCAGTCATTGAAAAAAGAAGGCTGAAGAGTAGAAACTACATGAAGCAAGACATGAAACGCTGGATAGCGTCACTGATTTCGGACAACCGCGTGGCGGCCATTCCCATCATGACGCACCCAGGGATAGAACTGAACGGAAAAACGGTGAGGGAGGCGGTAAGCGACGGACGCGTGCACGCCGATGCCATCGCCACCATCTGCCAACGCTACGCATCGGCGGCGGCTACCACCATCATGGATCTGACCACCGAAGCAGAGGCGTTCGGCGCACAGATCGTGATGAGCGACGACGCGGTGCCTGCCGTAACAGGACGATTGCTGAACGACGTCAGTGACATCGCCCAATTGAAAATACCGACGCTAAACGCCGCCCGCATACCCGCCTATCTGAAGGCTTGTCTGATGGCGGCGAGAGAAGTGGACAGACCACTTTTCGGCGGTTGCATCGGACCTTTCTCGTTGGCAGGAAGGTTGTTCGACATGTCCGACATCATGGTGCTCATCTACGAGAATCCCGATGCGGCGCACGAGCTGCTCGACAAGGCCACCACGTTCATCACGAAATATTGCAGGGCCATCCGCGAAACGGGTGCCAACGGCGTGATGATGGCCGAACCAGCGGCCGGACTCTTGTCGAACGACGATTGCATAACGTTCTCGTCGCAATACGTGAAACGCATCGTGGAAGACGTACAAAACGACGATTTCATCGTGGTTTTGCACAATTGCGGCAACACCGGACATTGCACGCGGGCGATGGTCCAGACGGGCGCAGCCGCCTATCACTTCGGCAACAAATGTAAAATGGCGGAGGTCATTGCCGACGTTCCCGACACGGCACTCGCAATGGGTAATATCGACCCGGTGGGCGTGTTCAAAGACGGCACGAGAGCGAGCATGACGAAGGCCGTGGAACAACTGATGAACGAGATGAAGAGTAACCGCAACTTCGTCATCTCTAGCGGATGCGACACACCACCGCACACGCCGTTCTCACAAATCGACGCGTTCTTCGAGGCCGTAGAAAGTGTAAATTGCAAGAGAAACAACTGATATTCAGCGACTTAGCTATCAGCAAAAAGGATGTTTTCGAGCAGATGGGCTATGGTGAGAGCACACCCGACGAGGCGGTGCTCAGTGAGTTGCGGACCATTATCGAAGAGGTCGACAAACTGGTCAGACCACGCTTCATCTACACCGTCGTCAACGCCACACTCAGCATCGACCCTCCTTCGCTCACCCTACCGCCTTCACCATCTTCTTTGTCCAACACATCTCCATCCGATGATTTGAAGGAATCGATGGAGAATTCCCTACCCCTCTCCCCTATCATTGCGCGTCAGCTGAAAGGTTCCATCGCCTTCGCCGCCTTCGTCTGTACGGCGGGCATGGAGTTTGAGCAATATCAGCAACGATTGAAGGCCGAGGGCGACATGCTTTGCACCTACCTCGCGGACGCTCTGGGAAGCGTGATGGCGGAGCATTGCGCCGACTTGATGGAACAACATCTGCAAGAGAGCATCGACAAACTGGGATGGAAACACACGAACCGTTTCAGTCCTGGCTATTGTGGTTGGCACGTGAGCAACCAAAAGAAGCTTTTCTCGTTATTCCCAAAGGAACACCCATGTGGCGTAATGCTTCAAGAGAGCTCACTCATGGTGCCCATCAAATCGGTGAGCGGCGTCATCGGTCTCGGACCAAACGTGAAACACTTGGAATACTCGTGTGGGCTTTGCGACATGAAGAACTGCTATAAACGGAAGAGATAACAACATCTACATTGCCTAAATACGCATGGTCATCGTGAAAGCAGACAGGAAACGAGAAAAGTGCTCATGAAATAAGCTGATGAAATAATCATAAAAGAATCAAATTAAAAGCTTTGATTTTGTTAGACAAACGTGTGTAGTTTCAAAAAGTTTTTGTAATTTTGCACGTGATATGATACTGAAATACGATGTCCTTGTCATTGGCGGTGGTCACGCAGGTTGCGAAGCGGCTTGTGCGGCCGCGAGGATGGGTGCGGCAACATGTCTCGTAACGATGGACATGAACAAGATAGCCCAGATGTCGTGCAACCCAGCCGTGGGCGGTATTGCCAAGGGACAAATCGTCAGAGAAATAGACGCGCTGGGCGGACAGATGGGAATAGTGACGGACATGGCGAGCATCCAGTTCCGCATGCTGAACCGTTCAAAGGGACCTGCCATGTGGAGTCCGCGATCGCAATGTGACAGGGAGAAATTCATCTGGCAATGGCGCAAAAGACTCGATGAAACCGAACGTTTAGACATTTGGCAAGATCAGGCCGACGAACTACTGGTAGAACATGGCGAGGCCGTGGGCGTGAAGACCATCTGGGGAGCTGAACTCAGGGCAAAGGCAGTAATTATCACGGCCGGAACTTTCCTGAACGGACTGATGCACGTAGGACGAAAGATGGTGCCGGGCGGACGAATTGCCGAACCAGCAGTGGCCAATCTGACCGAATCCATCGCGCAAAACGGCATCACCTACGAACGAATGAAGACGGGTACACCCGTGAGAATAGATAGGCGAAGCGTACACTTCGAACACACCGAAGAGCAACCCGGAGAGGATCCGCTATACGCTTTCTCGTTCCTCGATACGCCCCGTCCGTCGAAACAACTACCGTGTTGGACGCTGAAGACCAACGAGGAAGTGCACAAAATCTTGCTCGCTTCCATTGCAGATTCGCCCCTTTTCAACGGGCAAATACAAAGTATTGGTCCGCGATATTGCCCGAGCATCGAAACAAAACTTACCACCTTCCCCGACCGGGATAGTCATCCGCTCTTCCTGGAACCCGAAGGCGAGGACACTAACGAGATGTATCTGAACGGGTTCTCGTCGTCGATGCCGATGGAAGCCCAGATAGAAGCGCTACGAAAGATTCCTGCTCTCGCCGACGTCAAAGTGTATCGACCGGGCTACGCCATTGAGTACGATTTCTTCGACCCCACACAACTCTATCACTCGTTGGAATCGAAGAAAGTGAAAGGTCTGTTCTTTGCCGGACAGGTGAACGGAACAACGGGCTACGAAGAGGCAGCCGGACAAGGACTAGTGGCCGGAGTGAACGCCGCACTCTATGCTGGCAATGATGCCGAGACGGAATACAAGCCGTTCGTGATGCATAGAGACGAATCGTATATCGGCGTTCTCATCGACGATTTGGTGACGAAAGGCGTCGACGAACCGTATAGGATGTTCACCTCGCGCGCCGAATATCGCATCATGCTCAGACAAGACGATGCCGACGCCCGACTGACCGAGCGTTCGTATCAGCTCGGATTGGCCGATAGAAAACGATTGGATTGGTGGCTCGAAAAGAAAGAATCCATCGAGCGAATCATCCATTTCTGTAGCGAGACGCCCATCAAAGCCAGCGTCATCAACGAGCACGTGGATGCACTCGGCACCACCCCACTACGGGCCGGATGCAAACTCATCGACCTGATAGCACGACCTCAGGTGACGCTACAGACCATCGCACCCTTCGTGAAAGGACTGCCCGAACTTCTGCAAAACACATTCCCCAACCGACAAGAGGAGATAGCAGAGGCCGCAGAAATCAGAATGAAGTATGCTGGATATATAGAACGCGAACGCGTGATTGCCGACAAGATGCACCGTCTGGAAGACATTCGCATCAGAGGACGGTTCGACTACAATTCGCTTCAGTCGCTTTCCACCGAGTGCCGTCAGAAACTCATCCGCATCAATCCCGAAACACTCGCCCAAGCAAGTCGCATTCCTGGTGTCTCGCCTAGTGACATCAACGTGCTGCTCGTGCTTCTAGGGCGTTAATGTTTCACGTGAAACATAGAATAATAGAATCAACTAATTATCAATAAGATGGAGAAGAACAATCAACTACTACTGGACAATCTGAGATGCATTCCGGATTTTCCACAAAAGGGAATTAACTTCCGTGATGTGACAACTTTGTTTAAGAGCGCAGAGTGTTTGCAAGAGATGCTGGAAGAACTCTACGAAATCTACAAGGACAAAGGCATCACAAAGATCGTTGGAATAGAAAGCCGAGGCTTCGTGATGGCGTCGGCGCTCGCCGTGAAGCTCGGCGCAGGTGTGGTCCTCTGTCGTAAACCCGGTAAGCTTCCTTCTGAAACCGTTCAGGAAAGCTACACAAAAGAGTACGGAACCGATACGATTGAGATTCACAAAGACGCCATCGAAGAGAACGACGTGGTGCTTCTTCACGACGACCTTTTGGCAACTGGCGGCACCATGAAGGCCGCCTACAACCTGGTGAAGAAATTCAACCCGAAGGCCATCTATGTGAACTTCATTATCGAGATCAAGGACGAAGGCCTGCACGGTCGCGACATCTTCGACGAGGGAACGGAAATCACAACCCTTATCGACATGTAATGAAGACAGGTTGTTCGACAAGTTCGTCCAGACAACCCACAAATCTTTAACACGTAAGGAATGAAAGGAAACGAACACCACCCGCATCGGCTTCAAAGACAAGGAGCGAAACGGGTGGTGTTTCACGTGAAACATTCACAATTCTTCTGGTTTGATTCATAGGCTATTACGAGATGACAAAAGAGGAAAACGAGCAACGGCTACAACGTCTGAAGAGTATTGTGAGCAACATTCCTGAGAAACCGGGAAGCTACCAATACTACGACGAGAATGGCATTATAATATATGTGGGGAAAGCGAAGAACTTAAAGAACAGGGTGTCTTCGTATTTCCACAAGGAAGTGGACCGATATAAGACGAAAATACTTGTCAGTAAGATTCATAATATTACCTACACCGTCGTTAATACAGAAGAAGATGCGTTGTTGCTCGAGAACAGTCTAATCAAGAAATACAAGCCGAAATACAACATCTTGTTGAAGGATGGAAAGACTTATCCCAGCATCTGCATCACGAAAGAATACCTGCCTCGTATATTCAGCACGAGAATCATCAACAAGAAATTCGGCGTTTACTACGGTCCTTATAGTCATCTGGGAAGCATGAATTCGTTGCTTGAATTCATCAAAAAGACGTATCGTCCGAGACCATGTCGGACTCCTATGACGAAAGAAGGAATAGAATCTGGAAAATACAAACCGTGTCTGGAATATCATATCGGCAATTGTGCGGCTCCTTGTATCGGAAAACAATCGTTCGATGACTACATGGAGAACATCAGAGAAGCGCAGGAAATACTAAAAGGAAAGACGCGTAGTTTGCAAAAAAAGACGTACGAGGACATGCTGAAAGCGGCCGAAGAGTTGCGATTTGAAGAAGCTGAAATTCTGAAACGTCGTTATCAGGCGTTGGAAACCTACGCTTCGAAGAGCGAAGTGGTGAGTCATGTCATCGACAACGTGGAGGTTTTCAGCATCGCGGACGAAGAAAAAATGGCGTTTATCAACTATATGCATGTCACAAACGGCACCATCGATCAGGCTCAAACCTACGAATTCAAGAAGAAACTGGAAGAAACAGAAGAAGAGATTCTGAGTCTGGGCATCATGCAGATTCGAGAAGAACGAAATAGCGAATCGAAAGAAATCATCGTGCCGTTTGAACTTGAAACGCCTATCAAAGACGTGACGCTAACCGTTCCTCAACGGGGAGATAAGAAGAAACTGCTCGACCTCTCGATCATGAACGGCAAACAATACAAGTTCGACCGAATGAAAAGAGTAGAAAAACTCAATCCCGAACAGAAGCAGACACGACTAATGAAGGAGCTTCAAAACGCGTTGAAATTGGAGAAAATGCCTTACCAAATCGAGTGTTTTGACAATTCCAACATCTCCGGAACCGACGCGGTAGCAGGTTGCGTGGTGTTTAAAGGGATGAAACCGAGCAAAAAGGACTATCGTAAATACAATATCAAGACGGTGGTGGGACCCGATGACTACGCTTCGATGCAAGAAGTGGTGCGACGCCGCTATAGCCGAATGATGGAAGAAGAGGCTCCCCTACCCGACCTGATTATCACCGACGGTGGTCGCGGACAGATGGAAGTGGTGAGAGAAGTGGTGGAAGACGAGCTCCATCTGAGGATTCCCATCGCGGGTTTGGCGAAAGACAACCGTCACCGAACCAACGAATTGCTATTCGGTTTTCCGCCCGTTGTCATCGGCATGAAGACCGATTCCGAACTCTTCCATATCCTAACGCACATCCAGGACGAGGTGCACCGCTACGCCATTACATTCCATCGCGACAAACGAAGCAAGCGAGCTCTCCATTCCGAACTCGACGACATCAAAGGCTTCGGCGAGAAGAGTAAAGACCTTCTGTTGAAGAAATTGAAGAGCGTAAAAAAGATAAAAGAAGCTGATATTCAGACACTTACAGAGATTATTGGGGCAAGGAAAGCGAAGATTGTCTACGATTATTTTCACCAAGAACTTGGTGATTCCGAATAAAAAACGTATCTTTGTGGCATGAGAATCGTTATACAACGCGTGAACAACGCCTCTGTCACTATCGAGGGAGAGGTGAAGTCGTCGATCGGTCAGGGCTATCTCATCCTACTGGGCGTGTGCGAAGAAGACACGAAAGAGGATGTTGACTGGCTCGTTCGCAAGGTGATTGGCCTCCGGGTCTTCGACGACGAGGCTGGTGTCATGAACCGTAGCATCACCGATGTGGACGGCGAAATACTCGTCGTTTCACAATTCACCCTCTACGCCAGCTATAAGAAAGGCAACAGGCCCTCGTGGCTTCGTGCTGCCCGCCACGAAATATCGGTCCCACTCTATAACGACTTCTGCGAAAAACTCTC
>JAILAI010000187.1 GCA_024681705.1 Prevotella sp. | reverse complement strand
CCGTCGTCGGTCCAGAAGTCGGGGAATCCCAGTCGGGGCACTCCAGCGCTGGAGAACTTCGACTGAGCGTGGATGACGGCAATCTTCTCGTCGAGCGTCATGCGGCTCAGCGCGTCCTCAACACGCTGTTCAATAGGCTTCGATGTGTCAAGATAGACTGGCAGCTGGGCATGAAGCGAACCCACCGCGAACATCAAAGCCATAGAGATGATATATTTTTTCATAACGTTCTTCTTTATATTCTGATATCGGCCAGGTGATGCGAAAGTGCACAACCTGCCCTAGGTGTAGTTTCCAAAAAGGTGTTATCCTGAAGCCAATCCTTTTTAGGTACTAACCTATGAAAAGTATAACTAACTGCTAATCTATTTCTTCTGGAACACGCGGATGTAGTCCACCTCCATCGTAACGGGAAGCGCACTCTCGTCGACACCGTTCATGCCACCCCAGTCGCCACCCCATGCGAGGTTAAATATAGGATAGAAGGCATAGTGGAAGGGCCACTGGTCGTGACCGCTGCCCAAGACGGACTTCTTCACGTTGAGCTGCTCCTTTCCGTCGACATAAGTAATGATCTCGTCGGCCGTCCAGAGCATGGCGTAGGTGTGGAAGGCACCCTCGGCGTTAGCGATGGTCATGGCGTGAGTCTTCTGCGTATTCTTGGTATGGTTGTAGTCCTGGGTGTGGACAGACGACGACACCTCGTTGGGCACGCATCCCACTTCCTCCATGATGTCTATCTCGCCACACTTTGGCCAAGGGTTGGTCGACCAGTCGTTGCCCACAGGCATCATCCAGAAGGCAGGCCAAGTGCCCTTGCCCTTCGGCAACTTGATGCGGGCCTCGAAATAGCCGTACTGCCAGCCCTGACTGACATGGGCGTAGACGCGTCCGGAGTAGACCTTACCGTTCTCCTTGAAGCAGTTGATGCGCAAGGCTCCGTCGCGAATCTCGGTGACCAACTTACCGTCGGGAGATTTGTGATTGACGTAGTTTTGCAATTCGTTGTTCACCCAATGGTCTTTCTGCACCTCGTGGGTCCAGTCGTTGGAGTTGAGTTCAGAACCTGTGTCGAACTCATCGTTCCATACCAGCGAGTAGCCATCGGGAGCATAGTAGGCGGCCTTCTCAGCACCAGCCTGCGTCACGGGAATCGTCTTGCGGGCGGCACCCGACATGAGCGTGATCGAACCTGAGCGAGGGTCGGTCAGCGGATTTGCGGGAATGGTCACGGTAATGGAACCCTGCTTCAACAGCGTGTTCCTGGTATCGACTTTAATCCAGTCGCCGTCGGTGTAGACACCCCACTCCTGTGCCGTAGTGGTGACGTTGATGGTGTAGACGCCACCCTCTGCAGGTGCAGAGATCGACTCGGGCTGAGTACTGATGCTGACCGTAACCGGTGTCTCGGCTTCGTCGTTACCGCCACAACTGGCGAAAGATGCCGTACATATCAATGTAAACAGGAAAAAATATTTTCTCATTGTCTCTGTTTTTATAATCGCAATCGGTGGAAATAGTGTTCACACGACTTGCGAAAGATGTGTATTTCTTGGAGTTTGAAGGCTGCGGCTCTTCGCCGCAGCCTGTTCCGAAAAGATAAGTCTATTCGGCCTTTTCAAGGATGATATTACTAATCTCGATGTTCGTACCGATGGGTGCTCCGCCAAAGTCGAAGAAGAGCGACAAGGCATGGGCATCGTTCTTTGGCAGCTTCGCGCCAGTCACCTTGTAGACGTATGGCTCGTCTGCCTTCACATCGTGGCGGTCGGCAAAGTAGAAGTTGTCATCGTGCTTCTCGGCATCGTCAGACTCGGTGAGCTTGATGGTGATACCGTTAATATCGGCGTCGGCAGTGATGGTGCACGAGAAGTTATAGGCATCGTTCATGGATGTGGCCAGCGTGGTGTTGATGGGGAATTGTCCCTGCCACTGCGATGCACCCATGCCCTCGGGGATGGTGAGCGACCACACGTTGCCATTGTGACTCCACTGAGGATCGGCAATCTGAGACCAACTGTCGTTGGCAAACCACGGGGTGACGCTGACGAAGGCAGAACCTTCATCCACAGCCTTCCAGATGTTGTTGGCATCGTCGTAGTTCATGTCGACCGACTCCTCGAA
>JAILAI010000198.1 GCA_024681705.1 Prevotella sp. | reverse complement strand
TTCTGGGTGCTCTACGATGACCTCGCCCCCTTCCTTTCCAAGCAGACCATTATGACGAGCGACCTTAACAATGCGGCAACGATGAGTCTTGACGATTTCTTCACCAAGAACCACTATCGCGGAAACATCTACAAGACCACCAACATGCTGGGAAAGACGCTTGCTCAATATTGTGAAACCGACTCGGCCCTTACACTCGAGCAACAACGTATCGAGAAGGAACTGGCCGACTTCGAGAAGAATATCTTTGGTGATCAGGCTCGCAAGGACTCTCTCGATAGCATTGCTAAGCTGGCTGACCAGAAGCAACCTAAGAAGAAATCTCGTCGTAGCCGTCGTTCAGAGCAGGTTGATCAGGCTTCCGCGGCCGATGAAGTACCTGTGGCAACCGAACCGAAGGCACGCGCAAAGCGTAGTCGTACCTCTACACCGAAGGCTTCTTCGTCTTCTCGTATGAGTGTGCGTCGTCAGCGTCACTAAAGAAAACCTTCTTGCGTCATCAGAAATCATAACTATCGTCACTTGAAACCCACTAAGAATATGAAAGCAAAGAATCCACAATTCATGACGCGATGGATGCTTGTATTATCGCTGGTCGTATGTTTCTTAACGCTCGTTCCTACAGAACTTCAAGCGCAGACCACCAAGGTCCGTTTCGGAATCAAGGGTGGTTTCAACGTCAACGAGTTCTCTTTTAGCGATGATGTGTTCAAGAAAGACAACAAGGCTGGGTTCTTCGTGGGCCCGACGCTTTCTTTTGGGTTACCAGTATTCGGACTTGGTGCCGATATCTCCGGCCTTTACAACATAAAGAAAATGGAGGCTAACGGAGAGGACATCGATTATAAGACTCTTGACGTGCCCATCAACGTGCGCTATTCCATCGGTTTTAGTGAGACGTCGTGCATCTTTGCCTTCGCCGGTCCACAAGTTAGTTTCGCATTGGGCGACAATGTCCTTTCGTTTAAGGACAATGATTTGGGTGACGTCAACTGGAAACTTAAGGATTCCGCCTTCAGCTTCAATGTGGGTGGCGGTCTCCTTATCAACCACCTTCAGCTTTCGGCTTCCTACAATGTCCCCATCGGCAATACGAGCGACTTCGATTGGGACGATGCAACGGAGAAGGTGTTCCATGCGCATAGCAAGTCAAAGGGCTGGCAAATCGCGGCAGCCTATTTCTTCTAATCCGACGTGCCAGAACTAGTTTCTGGCCGTTTCGTTTTTTAATACCACCATAACATTACGAAATGCCTATGACGATAGCCTTGATTGTTTGGTCGATACTCATCATCTTCATTTTGTCATGTATCCTCCCATGGTGGTATGTAGCGCTAATGTTTGTCGTTTGTTTTGTGATCTTCTGCATTACAACCTTCGGAAATCGATACTGAAATATATTGTCCTTTTCAGAGCTATTTCCATTTTTTTGTTGTATCTTTGCAACAGAATGTCATAGGATGAGTGTCTCCGCACTTGTCGTTATCACAGAACCATGAAATACGTCGACGTGATTCTTCCGCTGCCCCTCGAGGGTTGCTTCACCTATCTGCTACCTGATGGTATGGTGGTGGAGACGGGTGTGCGCGTCGTGGTACCGTTCGGCAAGAACAAAACCTATGTGGCATTGGTGGCCGATGTGCACGATAGGAAACCAGAATTCGACGTAAAGGCGGTGATATCAGTACTTGATCAACGCCCTGTTTTACTTCCCGGACAACTTAGGTTATGGCATTGGATTTCGGACTATTATATGGCTCCGCTCGGCGAGGTGATGAACGCCGCTCTACCCATGGGCATGAAGGTGAGGGGAGCGTATAAGCCGAAGACCGAGACGTATGTAGGTCTGGGTGAAAAGTATCGCTCTGAGCAGATGTTGCACATCGCCCTTAACATAATGTCACGTGCTTCAAAGCAACAGAAAGTCTTTGTGGATTACCTGGCCATGTCGCATTGGGATGAGGCCGTGAATGAAGGAACGGTCACTGAAATCACCCGTGATGAATTGATGAACGAGAGCCATTGCACCTCTACAATCGTAAAGCAATTGGTGGATCGTGGCTTTCTCTATACCTATGAGAAAGAGGTTGGGCGCCTGAATCATGGTGGTGAACCGCAACTTGATAGCGTGAAGAAACTCAATGTAGCTCAGACGGAGGCCTACAATCAGATCCTCATGCAATTCATGAGTCATCAAGTCGTGTTGTTGCATGGTGTCACGTCGAGTGGAAAGACGGAGATATACATCCAGCTTATCAAACGTGCTTTGGAGCGAAAGGAGCAGGTGCTCTACCTTTTGCCTGAGATTGCGCTAACGGTCCAGATGCGTGAGCGGTTACAAAGTGTCTTCGGCAACCGCCTTGGGATATATCATTCGAAATATAGCGACGCTGAACGTGTGGAGATATGGCAGAAACAACTCTCGTCCAATCCCTACGACGTGATTCTCGGCGCACGCTCGGCCGTCATGCTTCCCTTCCAACGTCTGGGTCTCGTCATTGTTGACGAGGAGCATGAAACGAGTTTCAAGCAACAAGACCCCGCCCCGCGCTATCATGCCCGTTCGGTAGCCATTATGATGGCTGCCATGAAGGGAAAGTCGGTGAATGTGTTGCTAGGCACGGCAACGCCTTCGATGGAAAGCTACCAGAATGCGCAGACGGGAAAATATGGATTGGTGCAACTGATGCAACGTTACAAGGATATTGCCCTGCCAGAGATTGAAGTGGTGGACTTGAAGGATATGCAACGACGAAAGATGATGACGGGGCCTTTCTCGCCACCTTTGTTGGCTGCCATGCGCGAGGCATTGGACCGAAAAGAGCAGATTATTCTTTTCCAGAACCGTCGCGGCTTTGCGCCGATGGTGGAATGTAAACAATGCGGATGGGTACCTCGTTGTCAGCATTGCGATGTTTCGCTTACCTATCATAAAAATCTCGGCTTGCTCACCTGTCATTATTGCGGACAGACCTATCAGATGCCGACCGAATGTCCTTGTTGTGGTAGTAACGACTTGCGCGGTCGTGGCTTTGGCACCGAGAAGATTGAAGACCAGGTGAGGGAACTGTTCCCCGAGGCTCGTGTGGCACGTATGGATCTCGACACCACCCGGACGCGTAATGCTTACGAACGTCTTATCGGTGATTTTGCCGCTGGGCGCACTCATATTCTTATTGGTACGCAGATGATCAGCAAAGGACTCGACTTCGACCGAGTGTCTGTTGTGGGAATCCTCAATGCGGACTCTATGCTCAACTATCCCGACTTCCGTGCTTACGAGCACGCCTTCATGATGATGGCTCAGGTGAGTGGTAGGGCAGGGCGTAAAGGCAAGCGTGGCAAGGTGTTGCTACAAACAAAAAATGCGCAATTGCCAGTCATTACTCAAGTGGTGAGAAACGACTATGAAGGGTTCTATAACGATTTGCTAGAAGAGCGTTTGGCTTTCCGATATCCACCTTTCTACAGACTTATACATGTCTATTTGAAGCACAAATATGAAGGCGTGGTCGATCGTGCCGCCATTTTCATGGGCGGTCGTTTGCGCTCATTGTTTGGTGAGCGTGTGCTGGGTCCCGACAAACCTGTCGTGGCCAAGGTGAAGACGTTGAACATCAGGAAGATTGTTCTCAAATTGGAGAACGGCATCGATATGGTGCGAGTTCGTCAGTGTCTGCGAAGTGTAGAAAAGGAAGTGATGAGCGACAAGGGCAACAATGCTCTGCAAGTGTTTTTCGATGTGGATCCGTTATAATGCTTAATTCTTAAAGCATAATGCTTAATGAAGTAAGGACATCCTTTTAAACGATAGAAAGAATCAGGAAGAATCTGCTTCCAAAGTAAGAGGCGAAGCAGGTTCTTCCTGATTTATTGATGTGTTATCCGTACGGATTAGATGTCGATGTCAACACCTACGCCGAACACTTTGTTTGTGCGGGTGTATTCGTTGTGGGTTGTGCTATTCGTAGCGGTCGGGGTGACATCCTGATCGTAGGTGTCATAGTTCGTCTGGAAGTAGGCTACGTTCAGTTTCACTTTATCGCTAATCTTGTAACCGAAGCCGAAACCATAGGTGTAGCTGCTTACCACGAACGACATATCGTTCATGTATTTATCAGTCAAACCGTAGTTGGTCTTCTGCATACCAGCACTTACCTGAAGTTTGTCGTTGATGTCCCATTCGGCACCGCCGTTAATCTCCCATGTGTTGCTATCGAGTTTCTTCTCGTCGTGGTTGTACCAATGAGCTGATTTGTCGAAGAACTGATGGTAGCCAGCCATAACTCGTACGCTAGGAGTAATCGACCACTGACCACCGATGGTGAACAGAGCGGGCTGGTCCTCGGGTACACTACTACCGTCACGGTATTTGTTGACCGCCTCAATCTGATGGGCTTCCTTCACGGTGGAGTTGTTCTTCATACGCATACGGGTTTTGAACTCGTATTTGGCACCGAAGTTGAAATTGCCAGTTTTGAAGTCAACACCAATGATTGGGGCAATACCCAGACCACTTTGATCGGACATCAGACTTACACCGTCACGATATAACTCCAGTGACTGAACCGTCTGCTGGACACCTTCCAATTGTGTCTTGGCTGCTTGTGCGGTAGCCAACTTAGTGTTAAGTTCCTCGGGTACGGGAACACCAGCTGCCTGATACTGGGCAATTCCAGCCTCAATCTGAGCAATTCCCTCGGTGTATTGTGCAATACCATTTGTCAATGTAGTATTGGTGTTGTCGAGGAAAGCACCGAAAGGCACCGTCCCTGCGCTGGTTTTCACCATGATGTTTTCCATGCTTGCCTTGTACGAAGCTGTTCCATAGAGCAGACGTGCACCTCCATATACGGAGAGATTGTCGGTAAGCTTATAGGCGGCACCCAGCGTGAATCCGAAATAGTATTGCTTTCCGCGCATATAACCGTCTACATCGTAGCCACTAACACCTAGTGGGGTAAGACCCTTCGCAATGGCACCCACGGCACTCTCGAAAGAACCGATACCATCAGCGAACTCACATTTTCCGCCACCACCTGTTACGCCGAAGTTGAACTGCAGGCTCCAACGGTCTTTGTTGTAAGCGGCCTGGAGGGAGGGAATGACAGGTGCGTTGGCTTCGCCTTTGAATTTTTTGATGTTATTACCACCATTGTCCAAACCCAAGGCAAAATCATTGTTGGTTGTGAAGATGGTACGTGTCTGAAAAGCCATCTGCCAGTTGACCGATAGATGCAGACCGTTATCCAAGAAAACCACACCGGCGGGGTTACTATAGACACCGTCGATTCCAATGATACCATCGCGAGCCATATTACGATTAAAAGCGATGTTTTGATTTGTGTTCGTTAGAATTCCACCTGCCCAAGTGGTGCAGGCTGATGCCAACATGAAGACAATGCTGACAAATCTTAATTTCTTCATCTTAATTACCTTTAAAAAACTTGGTTGCAAAGGTATTTATATTGTTCTGAAATTCCTGTAATCGCGCACAATCTTTAAGTTTCATTAACTTAATGAGACCTGTTTTCTGCACAAAAACGGCTTTATGTGCAAAAAACAGGGATTTTCTCTCTGATTAAAAACAGGTGTTTCCGAAGTTTGATTTGGTGCAATAAATGCATCGTCTCACCTATTTTATAATAAATACGTGCGCGAAGGCAAAGTCAGATTTGCGAAGCGCCTCTTCAAGAATGTCAGTTTTTCTTCTTGTTTTGCTCAGGGTAGGCAATTCGCGTGTGGTAGACATTCTTCAATCGTTCCGTAAGCACCTTCTTGGCGACGTTGATGTCGTGGAAGGTGATAGGACAATCTTGGAAATAACCGTCGGCAATCTGCTGGTCAATCAATTTGTTGATGAGCGTAGAAATGCTTTCTTCGGTGTACTCTTTTAGTGAGCGCGATGCTGCTTCGGCGGTATCCGCCATCATCAGAATGGCTTGTTCGCGAGTGAATGGGTTCGGTCCAGGATAGCTGAACAACGTGTCGTCGACCGGTTCGTTGGGATGTTCGTTCTTGTAGGAGATGTAGAAATACTTCGTCTTTCCCAACCCGTGGTGCGTATTGATGAAGTCGCGGATGATGGAGGGCAGGTTGTTCTTGTCGGCTAGTTTCAGACCTTCGGTAACGTGGCTGATGACGATTTGCGCCGCTTCTATGCGCGGCATCTTCTCAAGCGGGTTGGCTCCGGCCTGATTCTCAGTGTAGAAGGCTGGGTTCTGCATCTTTCCGATGTCGTGATAGAGTGCACCTGTACGCACCAGTTGAGCGTCGGCATCAATCTTATTTGCAATAGCAGCCGCCAGATTTCCCACCATGATGCTATGCTGGAACGTGCCTGGTGCCACTTCGCTCAGCTTGCGCAAGAGGTCTTTGCTGGTGTTCGACAATTCGATGAGTGTCACGTTGGAGATGAAGCCAAACGTCTTCTCCACCACCAGCATCAGTGGGTAGGCGAAGAGAAGCAACACACCGTTCACGACGAAATGCTTATACATGTCGTGGTCCATCGCGGTCATCGTAGTGATGCTATTGTCTTGCATCAGTTGAAGGGCGAAATACATGGCCGCCGTTCCGAGCGTTACGAGCAGAGCCGTGCGGAATAGTTGGGCACGTTGCGATAGTTCGCGTAGCGAATAGATGGCCACCAAGCCCGCTACGAGTTGTAGAATGATGAAATCGTACTGGTATTTCACCGCGGCCGCGCAAATGAGAATCATCACGACGTGGGCGATGAATGCCGTTCGCGAGTCCATGAACACGCGTATAAAGATAGGTGCGATGGCAAATGGAATGATGTAGACGCTCAGCACGTTATGTTCCATCATCAGCGATACGAGCACGGGGAAGAGCGTTATCATCACGTAGAGCATCAGGATGCTTCGCGGTTTGTCGAAATAGTCCTTGCGGAAAAGGGCGAGATACATGGTGAAAAGCAAGATGAGAATGCCCACGAAAAGCACTTGTCCGGCAATGGTCGACGACACCTCACTACTATCTGCGCTACGCCGGGTCATCTCGCGTTCGAAGCTGCTCAGCACCCTGTAGGTTTTTTCGTCAACAATCTCACCGCGGTCGATGATCTTCTGTCCTGAAAGTACCATACCGTCGGCGATGGCAATACCGCTAAGCAGATCGTTGCGCTCGGTGTCGCTCAGTTCCTTGTCGTAGATGAGGTTGGGCTCGATGTATTCGTTAAGGTTACACCGTTGTAGCAGTTGTCTTTGTTGTGCCAGCCGCTCGTCCTGGAAAATCATCTCGTAGGCCGAGATTTCCGACAACACCTCCCTTGGTCCAGCGGAAGAAGCGGTTTTGCCATCCACCACTCTGATGGAGCGTGTGGTATCGGGGAACACCCGCTGATAGTCGCTGGTGCGCAAGATGCCCTGAGTGTAGATGACGTGCAAGCGCTCGGCAATGATGGCAATATAGTCGTTGCTAAGTCCGGCAATACCCTCCTGGAAATCCTTGCGGAACTTTCCCACCAGAGCGGCTTCCACCTCACTATCGTAATTGAAGTAGGGTTCAAACTTGGTGGTGATGCTATCTTTCTCGGCACTGATGGCTTGATCGGTCTTATAGATGGGGAAGTCGAAGTTGGCAATCAGTGAACCATACGTCCAAGGTCTGCCCACATCGTAGCTTAACTGGGGACCACTAGTTCTGGGCAGGAACCATACGATGATGACCACAGAGACGAATACCAGCAGCAACTTCATGAGCCAGTTGCGCCAGAATTTGTTTTTTGCCGTCTTTATCTTGTATTTCTTCATTTCTTTTTCGTTGAGGGTTTCACAATGCAAAAAATACAATCACTCCCTTCGCCCAATCGTTTACACTCTATTTCTGCTTGGGGGAGAAGACCGTTTTTAGAATCATCTCTGTGGCTCCGGCGCGACCTTTCACATAGTGTCCGGCGGCGTCTCCACGTCGTTTCAACTCTTCGGGATGCTCCTCCAGATTGGCCATCAGTCGGGCAAAGTCGTCGTAGTTGTTGATTTCCAGTCCGCCACCATTGGCTTTCAGCTCCTGCGCTTCCTGGAAACGGGCGTTGTTGGGGCCGAAGAACACGGGAATGTCCCATACGGCGGCCTCTGGCAGGTTGTGAATGCCGACGCCAAAGCCTCCACCGACGTAGGCTATGGTTCCGTAATGATAGATGCTGCTGAGCAATCCGAAGCAATCGATGATAAGCACGTCGGCCTGTTGGATACTGATGTCGGTCTTGGCTTTCGTGTACCTGACGACATTGCATCCCTCCAGCTTCTGCTCTATCTGCGTCAGATGGTCCTCGTCGATGACATGGGGCGCAATAATCATCTTCCATTTTCCGTAGCCGAACAACTTGTGCTCGATGAAATAACGGATGAAAATGTCCTCGTCTGGCGGCCACGAAGAACCAGCAACAAACACACCTTTGGCAGGGGTGAATCCGGCATGTGCGAAGACCAAATCGTCATCGGGATCGTCTGCAATATTATATTCGCAGAAATTTTCCACGATGGGCAGTCGCTTAGCTGCCTCCTTGATCTGAAGCACGCGGTCGAAGCGGGTGTCGCCCGTGACGTCCACATCGGTGATGCCAATTGTGGCGAGCAGTTCGCGGCTAGTCTCGTTTTGAACGAAGAACCGCGTGAAGCACTTCAGCACCCGGCCATATTGGTGTCCGTACCAGCGGAAGAAGATCTGTCCCGGACGGAAGATGGAACTCACGCTATAGAGCGGCACGTTGCGATGCTTCAGTATGTGTAGGTAGTTGTACCAGAACTCATACTTGATGAAGAACACCAGCTCGGGTCTGATGCTACGCAAGAAGCGACGTGCATTGGTGATGGTGTCGATGGGCAGATAGCAGATGAGGTCGGCGCCTTCATAGTTCTTTCGCACCTCGTAGCCCGAGGGCGAGAAGAAAGTGAGCAGGATCTTGTATTCGGGATGGTCGCGGCGCAATTGCTCCATGATGGGTCTGCCCTGCTCGAACTCGCCGAGCGAGGCGGCATGGAACCATGCGTAGTGGGCTTCGGGGTCTACATTCTCCTTCAGGTAGGCGAAGGCGGCCCGCTCTCCCTTCCACATTTTCTTCACTTTCTTGCTGAACAAGCTCGCGATGGCGATGCCCAGCTGCATGAAAAAGACAACGACGTTGTACACTATCTATCTGTATCTTTGAATGCTTATTTCTAACAATGAACTCTCAACGGCGCTTAGCCGAGCACGTCGATGGCTCGACGCAGACGTCTCAACGTCTCTTCCTTGCCCAGGAAGGCGGTGATGTCGAACATACCGGGACCCTTTCCGATGCCTACGAGGGCCAGACGGAAGGCGTTCATCACGTCGCCCAGCTTGTATTCCATGTCCTGAACCCATTGCATGATGACCTTTTCCTGGTTCTCGATAGAGAAGTCGTCCATGCCCTCGATGATGGCCAGCAACTCGGTCATCTGCTGAGCCGAGAAGTCCTTCCAGCGTTTCTTCACCGTCTTCTCGTCGTATTCGGCTGGCGGAATGAAGAAGAATGCGCATAGCGGCCAGAGCTCTTTGACGAAGTTCACGCGGTCCTTCATCATGTGGACCACCTGCTTCACGCGGTCGAGCGACTCTTCCACACCGTTGCCGGCCACGATGGGGGCGAAAAGCTCGGCTATCTCGTCGTCGCTCTTCTGGAGCATGTATTCGTGGTTGAACCAGATGCCCTTCTCGTAGGCGAACTTCGCTCCGGCCTTCGAGCATTTCGAGAGGTCGAATTGTGCGATGAGCTCGTCCATAGTGAACATCTCCTGTTCGGTGCCCGGGTTCCATCCCAGCAGGGCCAGAAAGTTGATGACGGCCTCGGGGAAGTAGCCCTGCTCGCGGAAACCGTTGCTCACCTCGCCCGACTTCGGATCGTGCCACTCGAGCGGGAACACGGGGAATCCCAAACGGTCGCCGTCGCGCTTCGACAACTTACCCTTGCCGTCGGGCTTCAGCAACAACGGCAGATGGGCAAATTGGGGCATGGTGTCTTCCCATCCGAAGGCGCGGTAGAGTAGCACGTGAAGCGGTGCCGATGGCAACCATTCCTCACCGCGTATCACGTGGGTGATCTCCATCAGGTGGTCGTCAACGATGTTGGCCAGGTGATAGGTGGGCAGCTCGTCGGCGCTCTTGAAGAGCACTTTGTCGTCGAGAATGTCGCTCTTGATGATGACTTCACCACGAATAATGTCGTGCACGTGGATCTCCTCGCCCGGTTGCACCAGGAAGCGCACCACATATTGCTGGCCGTCCTGAATCATCTCGTCGACCTCTTCCTTCGGCAACGTGAGCGAATTGCGCATCTGCTGACGTGTGGAGGCGTCGTATTGGAAGTTCTTCACCTCCTGGCGCTTCTTCTCCAGTTCCTCGGGCGTGTCGAAGGCGATGTAGGCTTTGCCCTGCTCGAGCAGCTGGTCTACATATTCTCTATATATGGCGCGTCGCTCGCTTTGGCGGTAGGGACCATGTTCTCCGCCGAAGCTTACGCCCTCGTCGAACTTGATGCCGAGCCAGTGGAACGACTCGATGATATATTCCTCGGCGCCAGGCACGAAGCGGTTGGAGTCGGTGTCCTCGATGCGGAACACCATGTCGCCACCATGCTGACGGGCAAACAGATAGTTGTAAAGAGCGGTACGCACACCGCCAATATGCAAGGGCCCAGTAGGGCTGGGTGCAAAGCGCACCCTAACTTTTCTCTCTGACATTTCTTGAAACCTTGATTATTGTTTTTTTCAGTGCAAAAGTAATATAATTCGGCGAGATATACAAACTTTTTCGTCATACATTTCTCGAATGGAAAGTAAATACCGACCTTTGTGTATTATTTTCGTTCCGTTTTCCGAAAATACCCTTTGTTGGTATTCTCGATGGTTTTCTCGACAAATATGCAGAATGTCTATGCGTATGCACATAAATATACATCGATGGAGGTCTCCGAAATATGGAATTTAACATTCTGTAATCGCTGAGAATCGATTCTTTTCGAACGCGAAGAATCACGGGCGTGTAGAACGCAAGGAATTGGCATTACGTAAGTGGCTGATTGTCAGGATGTTGAAAAATCTTTACAAAAGCCGGTCACGGAAATTGGCGCTTTTGATGACCGAAATTGGCGCTTTTGGTCATCGAAATTGGCGGTTTTGCTCATCGAAAGCGCCAGTTTTGGTGAGTAAAAATTTTGATTTTCGAGTCTTAACCCATCGATTTGCCATCTCCAGATTGCAATAAGTGGGTAGTCGTTTTGGCGGTTAAAGATTTTTTAACTCCTAGAATTGCAATTGTTAAATGTCAAGATTCAGAAACGAATTTAACACTTTCGCATGTCGTTCAGGTCAGTGCTCTGATTGCATAATCATGCACCAAGGCGCTCGAACGATGTTCGGCCTTTTGGCAAGTCGTTGTCCCGATGATGATATGAAATCAATCAGAAAGGGCATCAGGAAAGGTCTTCTCTCCCAAGTTTAGCCAACTCTATTCTGGGGATGGCCGTCGAGGAAGGCGCGAACATTGCCGATGGCTACGTCCACCAGACGGCTACGGGCTTCGCTTGTGGCCCAAGCGATGTGTGGCGTGATGAAGGCGCGCGGACAAGATAGCAGAGGGTTGTCCGAACGTGGGGGCTCTTCGGTCAGCACATCGGCACAATAGGCATGTAGGCGCCCCTCGTTCAGGGCTTCAGCTACGGCTCCATCATCGACCAACGGACCGCGACCGGTATTGATAAGGATGGCCGAAGGCTTCATCTGGCGTAAAGTCTGCTCGTTGATAAGATGTTGGGTCTCGGGAGTAAGAGGACAATGCAACGACACGATATCACTAGTATTTAGTAACTCGTCCATCGACACCTTATTTATATATGCGGGCAATTCGCCAATCGCCTTGCTGGTATAGGCAAAAATCCGCATGCCGAAAGCTCGTGCAATGTCGGCCACCCGACGGCCGATATGGCCCAATCCCACAATGCCGAAGGTCTTTCCTTGGAGTTCTATCAATGGCTCGTCCCAATAGCAGAAGTCATCGTTCTTGCTCCATCGCCCTTGTCGGTTCTGGTTGGCATAGTGTTCTACATGATGGGTGACGCAGAGCAGATGGGCAAAAACCATCTGGGCCACGCTCTCTGTGCTATAGGCTGGCACGTTGGTGACGACGATGTCTCGCTCGCGAGCGGCCTCCAAGTCAATCACATTGTAACCCGTTGCCAACACGCCGACGTATTTCAATCGCGGCAATTGTTCCAATTCTTTCCTTCCCAGACACACCTTGTTGGTTAGTATGATGTCGGCCTCCTTGGCCCTATTGATGATGTCCTCATTTCGGGTGCGGTCGTAGACCGTCAGTTCGCCCATTTGCGCCAGCTCCAGCCACGAAAGGTCGCCGGGATTAGCCGTGTGTCCGTCCAATATCACGATGTTCATATCCGCAATGTGTTTTTTTGTTTCACCTTGCAAATATAGTGCATTTACGCCATAAAGCCTCATGTTTTGTTCAAAAATAGTGGGTGGCCTCAATGATTTTCCTTTGGTCTTCATTCATTTTATGTAGGTCTTCATGCCATCAGTGCTTGGGGCGTTGAAAACATTTTTCTGGCATTTTTCCCTTCTTTCGGTGCAAGATTCCTTGGTGTTTCGCATTATATAGTTGAAGATTTGAAAATAAAGAAAGATGAAAAAAAGAGTATTGAAATGGTACGACTACGTGTTGTCGGCTTTGCTATCTTTAGTGAGTTACGCCTCATGCGACCCTATCGGGAGTGCCGAATGTGAGTATGGAGCGCCCTACGTCGAGTATCAATTGAAGGGCAAGGTGACCGATGCGGAAAGTGGAAAGCCCATTCGGGGCATTCAGGCCAAGCGTGTGTGGATGGCTGGCGAAGGCGAGAAGTTGGAAGAACATGCCGTCGACTCGGTTGTTTCCAACGCCGATGGCGATTTCTCCTTCCCCATAGAAAGAGCGGCTTCCTATGTGAATACAGATGTCGGTCGAGGCGGTCTGATGCTGGTGTTGGAAGATGTGGACGGCAATGCCAACGGCGGCACCTATAGTAGCGACACGATGAATGTGTATAAATTGGAAAAGAAACAGGTGAAAAAGGGCGATGGCGCTTGGTTTGAAGGAGGCTATGAGATAAGGGCAGACCGACAACTGAAGAAGAAATAGCCTTGTATAGTGCTCGGAAGCAAGTTTGTTCAAAGCACTTGACAACCCTCGCCAAACAAATGTTTCTTGAAGAAAAACCACCTTTTCTTCTTCATTTTGCGACCTAATTTGTACCTTTGCACAGAACTAACCGCGAAGAACAATGGAACAGATCAAGGTGACACCCTTAACCCTACGACGCAAGCTGGCACTCGAATTGTGGCGTTTGCGCGAGAAGAACATCCGCGAGGAGCACCCGTTGCGACAACTCTTCTGGGAGTGTACGCTCAGATGCAACCTTCATTGCCGTCATTGTGGTAGCGATTGTAAGGTGAAGGCTGAGCAGAAAGACATGCCCAAGGAGGTGTTTATGCGCGTGCTCGATAGCATTGCCGCGAAGACGGATCCGCACAAGGTCTTCGTCGTGGTAACGGGTGGCGAGCCTTTGATGCGCGACGACTTGGAAGATTGTTGCGCCGAAATCTACGCCAAGGGCTTCCCTTGGGGGATGGTGTGCAACGGGCTCTACCTGACGCGCGAGCGCTTCAACGGCCTTTTACGAGCCGGATTGCATAGCATCACCATCAGCATGGACGGTCTGGAGGAAGACCATAACTGGATGCGCGGACACAAGGATAGCTTCGCAAAGGTGAGTCATGCCATCGACTTGCTGGTGGCCGCCGAGGGTCTGGTGTTCGACATTGTGACGTGCGTGAATCGCCGAAACTATGCTCATCTGGACGAAATCAAGGAGTTTCTCATCGCCAAAGGCGTGAAGCGTTGGCGATTGTTCAGTGTTTTCCCCATGGGCAGGGCCGCTCATGACCCCGATATGTTGCTTACGAACGAAGAGTTTCGCGGCATGTTCGAATATATCAAGCGCACGCGTCAGGAGGGACGCATACGGGCTGACTATGGTTGTGAGGGCTTTCTCGGCAACTACGAGGGCGATGTGCGCAACCGTTTCTTCTCGTGTCAGGCGGGCGTCACGGTGGGTTCGGTGATGGCCGACGGTAGCATCGCCTCTTGTGCGAGCATACGTGCCGACTATGCTCAGGGGAACGTCTACGACGGCGACGACTTCATGGAAGTGTGGGAAAACAAATATGACCCTTACCGCAACCACGATTGGATGCGAAAGGGTGATTGTAAGGATTGCGAATATTGGCGCTATTGTCGGGGCAACGGCATGCACCTGCGCGACGAGAATGGCGACCTGCTCTTCTGTCATCTGAAGAGACTTCAGAGCCAGTAGGCGTCATTGGGAAAGTAGCATCTTCCCGTTCCAGCGATAAACCTTTTTCTCTCCGTTTTTCTCGTTTTCGAAAACCAACTCTTCGTTGGCGCTACTGATGGTGCATCGCCACTCGTTGTGCTGGAGGTTGGGCATGTCTTTGTCCACCAGCTCGGCGAATTGTTTCGATGCAGGGTCGAGATAGCGAAACGTTTGGGAACCATCGTAGAGATAAAAGTTCAGGCTCACTTCATCGCCTTCTGTCAGCACGTGAGGGGTTCTTTTCAGATTGCGGTTCTCTCCATTTCGTTCTATCTCGAGGTCTTCGTTGGGCGCGCATTGCGTATAGACCGCCAACAACATGCTTCCATCACCTTTCTCCCATCCCCTCACGTAGAAATAGTAGAACCCTTCCATCGCCCTGGCGGCGGCATAGTTGCCGTTGGTTTCCTTGTCTACATAGGCGATGCAGATGGGTAGCGTGCTTTCGCCTCCGGGCACATCCTCTTGTTGCGCTCTTCGTTCGCGAATCTCTATCTGATGGACGTTCAGCGTCTGACTGAGCATCTCGAGAACAATGTTCTCTCTATTCTGAACGGGAAGGTCAGCATGGGTCGGATCCACGAGGACAAACTTGCCGTTGCGCCATTCAAGGGTGCTCGTCAGTTGGCATCGTCCCCAGCGATGGTTCATTTCTACGGTGTTGTTCTCCTTCCCAGGATAGAAACTCGTGGCCCGTTTGATGATGCCTCCGGTGAAGTCGCTTCCTTGTGCCAGAGGCTTCATGGTGCGGGTCGAGGCATTGTAAGCGTAGTAGTAGGCTTCCCTTACTTCCACCGTGATAGGCTTCAGACAGATCACACCTACGGCAACGGGGACGTTCCTCTCGTAGAATACGCGCATGGCGAACAGCTGGTTTTCCAATAGGCACTGGTCCTTGTCGGTATACACCTTGGCTTTCTCGTGGTTGAACTTCACCTCTTCGTCACCGTCGATGGCCATTAAAAGAAGTCGGTGATAGTCGCAAGGGTAGGCTTTGACGTAGGCTCGGAAGAAATCAACGACGGTGAGCGTTCCCTTTCCTTCCACGCGAATGGTCTTGTCGCGCCAGTCAGCGCCCATATCGGCATCGACGGAGCGCGACCACAGGTCTTTGGAATCGTCCTTTTGAGTGCTCGTCTGGGCGGTAGCTGTGATGGTGAATAGGCCGATGGCCGCAAGTAATCGTAGTCTTTTCATCGGAGATGTTGGGTGGTTAAAGGTTGTTGTGCGAGAAGTTGACGTTAGATGGGCTTTGTGGCCTCGCCGAGCCATTGCAGGTCGTCGCCCGAGAGGTGAGGCGCGAGCGTCTCGAAAACGTAGGCATGGTATTGGTTGAACCATTGCCGTTCTTCGTCGTTGAGCAGCTCGGTCACGATGGGTTCGGTGTCGATGGGGCATAAGGTGAGCGGTTCGAAGCGTAGGAAACGCCCCATCTCGGTCTCACAATGGGGAACCACGAGCAATGTGTTCTCAATTCTTACGCCGAAACGTCCTTCCAGATAGATGCCGGGTTCGTCGGTGACGGTCATACCCACGTGGAATGGTGCGGGCCGATACTCCATACGGATCTGGTGAGGTCCCTCGTGGACGTTCAGGAAGGCGCCCACACCGTGACCTGTTCCATGCAGGTAGTTCAGACCCTCTTGCCATAGCGGAGCACGGGCCACGCCGTCGAGCAAGGTGCCTGAAGCTCCGTCGGGGAAGCAGAGGTTCTGAAGCCGCAGATGCCCTTTGAGCACCAAGGTGTATACGCGGCGTTGCTCATCGGTGAGCGGTCCTAAGGCAATGGTGCGGGTGATGTCGGTAGTGCCGTCCTCATATTGGGCACCACTATCGAGCAATAGCAGTCCTTCGGGACGCAATGGGACGTCGGTCTCGGGCGTCGGTTCATAGTGAACGATGGCCCCGTGCTCCTGATAGGCACTGATGGTGTCGAACGATAGTCCGCGATAGTGCGGTTGAGCAGCCCTGAACTGCTCGAGTTGCCAGCTGACAGATAGCTCTGTCTGTCCGCCCTTGGCGACGGCGGGACGTAGCCAGCGCAGGAATTGGATCATGGCGATGCCGTCGCGAAGCATCGCCTCATGAAAACCCCGCACCTCGCTTTCGTTCTTCACGGCCTTCAAACCCGCAACGGGTGAGGCCTCGGCCACAATCTCTCGCGTGGCTGACTTGAAGAGGGTGTAGTTGATTTCCGACGGGTCGAGCAGGATGTTGTACTCGAAATAGTCGCGCAGACCTTGGCGCACTTCTTCGTAGGGAGCCACCGTCACGCCTTCGGCCTTCAGGTATGCCTCGACGGCAGCACTCACCTTCACCTTATTTATATATAAGGTAGCGCTATTGGATGCGATGAGCAGGTAGCTGACGAATACCGGGTTGCAATGCACGTCACTACCACGTAGGTTCAGCGTCCAGGCAATGTCGTCGAGCGCGGCCATCAGCATGCCGTCGGCATGTTTCTGACGCAGGGCGCGACGGATGCGTTGCAACTTCTCGTGAGTGGGTTCGCCGGCTAGTTCCAATGGTTGTATCTCCACCGGGTTTTGCGGAATGGGCGGTCGTTGTGGCCATATTTCGCGTAGCGGATCGAGGTTGGTGCGCAGGGTGATGCCACCCTGACGACGCAAGTCCCCGATGAGGCTTTCCACGAATGCGGCACTACTCACCATGCCGTCGATAGCCACTTCGGGACTACGGGTGTCGCTCAGCTGCTGGCCGAGCCATTCGGCAATGGTGGGCGTCCCGGCCACTCGCTCTTTCATGAGCTCAAAACCAGTGCCCTCAAGTTGTTGGGCAGCGGCGATGAAATAGCGGGAGTCGGTCCAGAGGGCCGCCGACGTGAGTGTGACAACTGCGGTTCCGGCAGAGCCGTCGAAGCCGCTGATAAAGGCGCGTCCCTTCCAGTGGTCAGCGGTGTATTCGCTCTGGTGAGGGTCAGTAGTTGGAAAGATGAAAGCACTGAGATGTTCGCGCCGCAACACCTCGCGCAGTCTTTCAATGCGGTTTTGAATCTCTCTATTCATGGCTGTTTTGTAAATTAGACATGGCAAAGATAGGCATTTTATTGTTTTATAACAAATTAAATGCTAAATAAATGCCGCATATAAATGAATTTTTGCTATCTTTGCAAGCGAGAAGACAAGTGCGCGGTCATCGACGCCCCCTTTTCTTGCACGTATGGAACATTGTATTACTATTTAAACATAAAGTATCAACTATGGCATTTTTAACAAATGACAAACTGACCATCGTCGGCGCAGCTGGCATGATTGGTTCAAACATGGCTCAGACCGCACTGATGATGGGTCTGACAAGTGACATCTGTCTTTACGACGTTTTCTCCCCCGAGGGCGTGGCAGAGGAAATGCGCCAGAGCGGTTTCGATTCTGTGAAGATCACCGCTACCACCGATGCCGAAGAGGCTTTCCGCGGTGCTAAGTACATCATTTCGAGTGGCGGCGCCCCCCGTAAGGCAGGAATGACGCGCGAGGACCTGTTGGCTGGCAACTGTAAGATTGCTGAGGAACTGGGTCTTAACATCAAGAAGTTCTGCCCCGACGTGAAGCATGTCGTCATTATCTTCAACCCCGCCGACCTGACAGGTCTGGTAACGCTGCTCTATTCGGGCTTGAAACCCGGACAGGTGACAACACTCGCTGGTCTTGACACCACTCGTCTGCAGAGTGCTCTGGCCAAGAAGTTCAACGTGATGCAGAACGAGATTTCGGGCTGCGCCACCTATGGTGGTCACGGTGAGCAGATGGCAGTGTTTGGAAGCCACGTGACGATTGCCGGCCGCAAGCTGACCGACATTATCGGCACCGACGAGTTCCCCGAGGCTGAATGGGAAGAGATGAAGACCGCCGTCACCAAGGGTGGTGCAAAGATCATTGAACTTCGCGGACGCAGCTCGTTCCAGAGCCCCGCTTACCTCTCAGTGGAGATGATTCGCGCTGCTATGGGCGGTGAGGCTTTCCGCTTCCCCGTTGGCACATACGTGAAGACCGACAAGTACGATCACATCATGATGGCCATGAAGACCACTATGGACAAGAACGGTGCAAGCTTCGAGGTTCCCCAGGGCACACCCGAGGAGAA
>JAILAI010000185.1 GCA_024681705.1 Prevotella sp. | reverse complement strand
AAGTATTGCTCAGTCTTGGTTCGCACTTCCATACTTTTGCAAAATGGAATTGATGTCCGATAGTTTATACCTTTGTTTTCCTCCTATTTCTATCGGAACGAGGAAACCTCGATTTTTCCAATTCCATAAAGTAGTTCTACTTATGCTTAACTGGTCAATGACTTGTTTGCTCGTTAGAAGAGTCTCACTGTTGAATTTGGCGATATCGTCTTGCATTTCACGTTTCGCCTCGTTTACCGCTTCATGGATTGTCTTCTTCAGGTCAGCAGCACTGATGACCATTAACGTTGACCCTCCATTCTGCAGGATCTCCTGCACTAATGTTTGATTTGCACTCATATTTTTGTTCTATTAAATTGATATTGCAAATATAAAGAAAATACTCCAAATGGTGTAAATCGGAAACGAGCCCTAGATTAACAATTATAAACGACCTGGAAAATAATTAGTAGTAGTTATTCCAACATATTGACCATGTAACTACTCAGCACCCTCATGGTTATGAGTAGTTACTTAAACAAATTTAATTCTCAAAAATAGTTAATTTGCACATCAAAAAAAGTGCTATAAGTGGCATTTTTAGAGGGTTTTTCAAGGGTTGTGGAAATTTTAGTTTTCCCTCAAATTGGTCATTTTCCAAAGTCGCCTCATCCCGACACAAGAAGAGGAATTCAGTAGGAAACTGGATTCCTTTTCTTGTGGGCTATTTTGGTACTCCATGTACCCTATTGTCCTACTGTTCAATGATCTCTTGAATCACAAGTTTTAAAAACTTTAGTTTTCTTCTCTATGTTGATAGTTAGTCCATCCATTCCCGTCTGTGAAGTACTTGCTCCGGAAGCAGAGGGCGCTATTGTCGACATAACTGAAGGGCATGTAGTCGCAATAGGCAGTATATTTTTTTCGCTATCATCGAACGCGGCGGAGAGAAACAGGTAGTCGGCTTTGGGTCCTCCGTCTATGCTACGATAGGAGAGTGACCATGTGCCGTAAAACCGCCACTAAGCTCATCGACATCTTCCCAGTAAGTGTATTGCTCTTCTCCATCAATGGTAACGAGAGAGCGAGTCTGCCAGATGCGAGTGCCAGAGAAAGTGCCATCAGTTTTGAAGGTGAGTTGTTCTATGAAATGTTGCTTGTCACCTAAATGCTCGTAGTGCCAGGTGCCGACCATAAAAGGCCCGTATTGCTCATTCAATTGCACCGTCCGTTCGTGTGCCTCAGGGTCTACCCATTCTAGGTCGCTAGTACATGCTGTCAATATAAGGACAACAAGAAATAGGGAAATGCTCTTGCCGTTTTCATGTCTTATTTCACTTTTTTGAACCTTGCAATTTCCTCATTGTTATTCGTTTTGAACCAAATCATCTGTGTGCGTCTAAGACAATACTAGTTGTCTGGATTATAAACACACTCTGCAACGCCATCCGACTCCCATATCCAGGCTTTGTTCAGGGGTGATGGTCCGTCTTTGCAATCGGCTAAGTATCTGCGAGCATCCGCCTTGTTGTGGAAACTCTCGTTGCAGATTCGGTACAAAGTCTTGCCATTGTCTTTTGCCTTGTAGACCACACTTGTGTACAATTCGGACTTGTCGCGTGCAAAACTCTTCGCTTCAGCAAGCGATTCGAAGCTTCCAATAACGACATAGTAGACCTTTGGGGAGTTGCTGACCTTATCGTCGGAGACCGTTTTCTTAACCGTTTGCTCCCGGCTTTCTTGCTCCGACGGAGTGTCGACGAGCTGCGCTCCCTCTGCCCGCGCTTCCTTTTTATCCGCAAAGGCCGTGAAGTATATCGCACCTGCAATCACCGCCAGCAGAGCACCAAGAATCATGGCCAGCGCATAAAGGGAATTCTTGTTCTCCTTACGTTGACGATTTGCAACAGTCCTTCTCTCCAAAGGCAGACCGCATCTTTCGCAGAACTTTGCCTGATCTGGCATCTGTTCCCCACACCTTGGACATTGTTTCATAAGCTATGATAGTTTTGATACACAAATTCGATTGCAAAACTAACAATTTAATTTGAGAATTCCAAATTTTTCTTTTACTCATTGCCTCCGACGATGTTCTGGCTGGTGGGAATGTTGGCAATCGGAAGGTTGACAATCGGTTTCAGTCTTCCGTCACGGGTGCTTCATGCAAACGATTTCATTGCCGACATGTTGTTTATGGATGTAAAAATACGGCTGGGAGAAGAAAAACATGCTATCTTTGCAACGGTAATAGATTATTAACTGAAAAATCCAACAAGAAATGAGAAAATTTTTGCTGTTCCTTAGCGTAGCTTGTGTGATGATGGCTTGTAAGCCAGGTAGTAAGCCCGCAGAAACCTTCGTGATGCCCGAGCCCGCCGACATCGTGATGTATCAGGTGAACCCTCGAGTGTTTGCTCCCGACCACTCCCTGAATGCGGTGACCGCACGCCTCGACTCCATCAAGGCGCTGGGTGTGAATGTGGTGTGGGTGATGCCCATCAACCCCATTGGCGTGGAGAAGGGAAAGAACTCGCCCTATTGCATCAAGGACTACAAGAACATCGCACCCGAATTTGGAACGCTGGAAGACTTCAAGCGTCTGTCGCAAGCGTGCCATGAGCGCGGCATGGGAATCATCCTCGACTGGGTGGCTAACCACACGGCATGGGACAACCCTTGGGTGAAAGAGCATCCTGAATGGTATACGCACGACGAGAAAGCCGACACCATCATCCACCCGCGTCCTTGGGACTGGTACGATGTAGCCGACCTGAACTACGACAACCGTGAGATGCGTGCGGCAATGATCGACGCGATGAAGTTCTGGATTGTGGAGGAAGGTCTCGACGGCTTCCGTTGCGATGTGGCCGACGGTGTGCCTGCCGACTTCTGGAAAGAGGCCATCGACACGTTGAGGGCAGCTGCTGGCGACCGCAAGATAGTGATGCTGGCAGAGGGAAAGCGTGTGGACAACTTCACCGTGGGCGGCTTCGACCTGAACTACGGTTGGGACTATAAGGACTCGCTCGTGAACGTGTTCAACAAGGGCTATAGCGTGGAGAATCTGTTTAATGCCGACAAGGCCGAATACGACAGCCTGCCGGCCGGAAAGGTAAAGATGCGCTTCACCACCAACCACGACCATTCGACCATTGCCACACCGGTGAAGGAGTTCACCAACGAGCGCGGTTCGATGGCTGCCTATGTGGCTACCATCTTCCCCCACGGCGGCGCTTTGGTCTACGGTTCGCAAGAGGTGGGCTATCCCGATCCCATCAACTTCTTCAAGTACGTGCCCGTCGACTGGAGTGCAAACGGTAAGCTCTACGAGGAATATCAGCATCTGATAGGTCTGTACAACCAATACCCAGCATTGCGCAAGGGCACGATGACGGCCTATCCCGACAAAGACATCATGTTGTTCGAGAAGCACGACGAAACCGACACGTTCCTCATTGCCGTGAATGTGCGCAACGAGGAGAAGCAGATGAAGTTGCCAGAGTCGTGGGCTGGAAAGAAGGTAAGGAACATGTACGGCGAGGCCGACGAGCAGCTGGGCGACACGCTGACGCTGAAGCCGTTCGAATATAAGATCTTGAAATAGGATTGAGTGATTGTGAATTTGAGCTGCGCTGCCTTTTCCGTGAATCGGGAAGGGCAGCGCGGTGCTTTTCTGACGGACGTCGCTCTTACCAGCCCTTCAGGCTTATTATAGTGCATAGTTCATAATGCATAGTGCATAGTTCATAGTTCATAGTGCATAGTGGTTAGTGATGAGTGATGAGTGGTTAGTGAGCATAGGAAGAGTGGGCTCTGGTATACTCTGTGATACTCTGAGGGCTAATGATTCCTATAAAGTCCTATAAAACCCTATTTAACCCCATAGCCCGCCATCTAACCCTATAAATCCCCAGGGGGCTAATGATCGAGGGGAGAACCACAAGTCAGTCAACCCAGTTGCTCTCCGTCATCCTTGCCCTGACGTTGTACTTCTGGCCTTTAGAGTTAACGAAGGTGCCGTTGATGCTGGTGTTCGTGCGCTTGATGGTGAACGTTCCGGTGTTGCGTCCTTTGATATACTCCTTCCAGATGGTGTAGCCGCCTCTCGTCCCAGCATATCGCAGGTCGATGCTCTTGCCGTTGTTCACGTTGTTTTTCGTGTAGCGGTACGAGAAGTATGGGCGGTCGTCGGGTCCCATGTGGATGTAGGTGTAGTCGAACTCCACGTTATACGGACCGATGGTTCCCACATAGGTGATAGACCCGCCGTTCAAGGCCTCTACTTTGTTGTCGTTGTCGCTCTCGTTGGTGGCGTAGGCATTGGTGAACGACATTCCCAATACCATTGTCATGGCGATGAATAGTTTCTTTGTGATGTTCATAACAAGTGTTTTTTATGTGAGTTTGACAAAATATAAGCGTATGAAGACCCGATTGCTTCCATCGTCTATTCGGGTCCGTCGTCGGTAATTTCTGGTGCGAGGAAGACGGATGTGCGCTTGATGATGGGTTCGCATTTCGCATCGACGATGGTGAGCCGCACCCGCTTTGCCCTCACGGTGGGGAAGCAGACGATGCGTCGGTGGCCGATGGTCGTCAGCCCGTCCGACCCTTCTACAAGTGCATCTTTCAGCTTCACCCATTGTCCGTCGACTTCTGCCTCGAGCGCAAACCTCTTGACGCGCTGACCATATCGGATGTCCTCTTCGGCAACGAATCTGTTGAAGGCGGTGGGTCGCCCGAAATCGATGGTGGTCACAGAGCCCTTCGTGGTGGTCTTGACATTGGTGGCGAGGTCGGTCTTGAACGCCTCGCGAATCATCTTGTAGAAGCTGACGCCCCGAATGCTGTCAGCAGGGTGGATGCGTCCGTTAGGCGCCACTGGGAAGTTGAGCAGCAATGTGGAGTTGCGTCCTACGCTTTTGTAGTAGGTGTCCATGAGTTTGTAGAGACTCTTCACGCGGGCGTCTTCCGCCTTGTGGTAGAACCAACCCGGCCGGATGCTGGTGTTCGTCTCGCCCGGCACCCATGAGTCGCCGTCTTCCAGACCGTAGTGAAGCATCGCCCATTCCACCTCGCCATCGTGGTTCAGCAGACTCCAATTGGTCTCGCCCACGCGTCCCTCTTCGGTTCCCACCCATCGCAGGTCGCCTCGGTCGCTACCATCGTTCCAGATAAGGCAATTGGGTTGCAGCTCCCTCACCATTCGGTAGGTCTCGGGCCACTCGTAGTAGGTCGTGCGGTCTATCTTGCGCGTCTCGTTGGCACCTCCGTACCATCCGTCGCCGCCATTCGCTCCGTCGAACCACACTTCGAAGATGTCGCCATAGTTCGTTAGCAGCTCGCGCAACTGATTGCGGAAAAAGGTCACATATTCCGCCCGGCCATAGTCCGCATGGTGTCGGTCCCAAGGCGAGAGGTAGACGGCGAACCTGAGGCCTTCCTCGCGGCAGGCATCCGCCAGTTCTCTGACCACATCGCCCTTGCCGTTCTTCCAAGGTGAGCTCTTCACGGAGTAGTCGGTATATCTCGAGGGCCACATGCAGAATCCGCAATGATGCTTCGCCGTGAAGATGATGCCTCGCATGCCCGAAAGCTTGCACACACGCGCCCATTGCCGGCAATCGAGCGAGTCGGGACAGAACAGCTTCGGGTCCTCATTGCCGAAGCCCCATTCCTGATCGGTGTAGGTGTTCAGCGAATAGTGAATGAACGCATACATCTCCATATCCTGCCATCGGAGCTGGTTCTCCGTAGGCACGGGTCCACACGGCTCTTGCGCCGACGAGGGGAAGGTCAGCGCGGCCAGCAACGATGAGACCAGCAGGTTCAGAAGATAGCGATTCATAAGCCGATATTTTCTGTGCAAAGGTAGCAAAATAATCTATATTCGCCAAATAATTTGTGGATGTCATGCGCCAAAGTTTCTGGTATACAACCTGAATTCAAATTGTCCAAAAATGGATACAAATCGCCTCAAATTGTCGCATTTTCGTTAGTTTTTTGCAAAATAACAACAAAAAAATAACCTCAACTTTACCCCATGTAACAAACTTTTCCTCCATCAGAAAAGCAAAAATCGCTGTTACAATTCATAAATACCATATAAAACAAATCCTCTACCTTTGCACCCGACAAACTTTAAACGTTGATAAAACCCAACGTAATTTGAACGTCATAAATCGAAATTTGAACATAATAATAAAGTCAATTAATTCAAAAAAAATCTTTAATCGTAATGAAGAAAGTATTTATATTTTTAGTACTTACATTAGCTTTTGTCGGCAAAGTCCAAGGTGGCACCGACTATGTTTATTTTGGTCCAAATCATGACAATGTTGTCCACAATATAGTCATGAATCGCTCAAACGCTGAAGAAATCCAAGAAGTCACTTGTTATTTTGGCTATTATAATAATGGAACAGATCTTACAAACATCTATAGTGACTATAGATTTAAAGCTGAAATTATTGGTGATTTGGTATTAACTGATGATTCTGAAATTAAAACCGAATATAAACAATTTACATCTGCTCCTAAAATTAGGTTCAAGGGTCGTGGTGGTGCCATTTTAGTTTGGGCAGAAGGATATACCGGACTAGCTGTAGGTTGGCAAACATATTTCGTGATTACAGCTCCCTATGTTGGCAATCAGGCATGGGATTTCTTTACAAATGCCAATCTAAATATTAAGAATGAAACACTACCTCATTGGAAAGAAGCCACGAAGTTCAGTGGACATCCAGAACGTCCAATTAAGGTCGTAGACACTAACTTTGATCAAGACGATGCATATAGGAATGATTCTCATGATGTTATTTCAGGTACCAATGCTAGGTATATACCAGAAACCGCGGGTTTGATTTTTGATGTTCCTGATGAAATGTTTGGCATCAACGATAACACAAAGACAAACTCTGATGGGAACCCATATCGCCCTAAAAACTATGTTGTTTTAGGTGGCTATGGAAAACTAACAATTCCACATGTCAAAGCTGGATCTTTTATTAAGATATGGTGTGATGCTATGGATAGTGGTCAGTATGGTGCTAATTACTCAGCAACTAATCTAAGAGATCTTGACAATAACCTAATTGTCAACCAATTTAGTTTTACAGGTGCAACTGATTATGATAAACTTTCGGGTTGCTTGATTTTTAAAGTTGATGGCAATGACGGCGAGTATAAAGATGTTTCATTGAAATTGCAAGATAAAGGCTATACGGATATTTATAGAATTGAAGTAATAGATACCTATAATACTGATATGATTCTCTATCAATGTCAAGATATGGGAGATGGATGGAAAACAGGTGGTGAGGTGCTCTACAATAATGAATATGGAACCATTGTTCACGATGGCATTAATAAACAAGAAAGATATTACAATGGAACTCCTGGTGTTGCTGTTCTGCAACGTGGTCGTACTTGTGACTTTGATGTCGAAACAACAGGATCTGTACAAGTTACCTATCAGACAGAAATAGCTACTTCGTCAAATGGGAAAGCAAGTTATAATTATCTTCATCTGACTGATATCTCTGGTACAGGAAATATTAGGATTACGCAGAAGGAAAAGTTTGGTGGTTATGTACTTAATAAGAAAGAAACCTGGATAGCTGTCGGTGAATACACCAAGCAAGATTACCCACACACTTGGGATTTCACAGACTACAATATTGGCAAGGGGGAACTTGTGACACGTTGGCTTGGCAACTGGTCGGATAATTCAATTTATGGTTATTGGAACACTCTGACCGCACAAGCATACTATGGCTTAAAAACATATGCTAGTGTAGACGCAAATGCAATGGGAACACCTGTGGCAGGTACAAATTTGTGGACAACGACAAAGATAGACAAACCTCTTTTTGCGCAAGGTGCACAGCTCACACATAGTGTTTATGTAATTAATGAAACAAAAGGACTGCGAGTAAAACAACTCGCAGGTAGCTTCTCAAATGGGAAAGATAAATATGCCGTAGGAACAGATTGTGATAACGAGATTAAAATAGACGGTAACAAACTCATTTATAATCGTACGGCAAATGACCACAAACTGTTACTGACCATTCCGAATGTTGATGCAGGTATGTTTGTCTTTGTTGAAGCAAATAAAGCACCAACAGTAAAATGTGCAGGGAACACTCTAAGTCCAATCACGACACATGCACCTAAAGATGGAGTTTATGAATATAGTGTAGGAAGTACAGCGGATGTAGAACTATTATTCAGTGAAAATACAGAAATCAAGAAAATTGGTGTGACGAACATTGAGAAGAACATCAATGTGCTAGGGTATGCAACAGAGAGTCGCAACCACGATATCGATCACACCTACACTGGTTTGTTTACCAATAATGATGTGAATGCTTATGCAATCACCACTTATGATGGAGAAGCATATGACTACAAAGGCTATCCTGAAGTGAAGAAATCTGAGAACGAAGTTACTGTAGTTCCGAAGAATACAGGTATAGTTCTTTATGATGCTGCTAAAAAAGCTTCAACCGTACCTCTTTTCTATCCGGCATGCAATGTTGGACCTACAGAACAAGATAATGCCACACTTGCCAACAACTGGATGGCACCTTGGGTAAAAGGTGGAAAACACTATACAGAAACTATCGCTAAAGACTTCGCAATGCACCACGACGATGAAGACGCGAACGATCATGTTGGTCAGGGTGAAGAGTGCACGAAGTTTATCATGACTCGTAAATACTATACATACAATAGCACGACGGGAACATCTTCTGAACAACAAACGTCAGAAGTCGAGGCTTTCTTCCGAATGAAGGCAAAAGAAGGGGGATCGGAGATGGCTCCAAACAAAGCATACTTACTTATCCCAACAAGCAAATTACCCAAAGCTTTATGGAATGGTGGCAATGGTGAAGGAACAGCTCAGGATTCTAAAAATGGTATTATTTTCATAGATCTAGAAGATATTGATAGCGATATTGAAGGCTTTGCGACTAGTATCGGACAATCCGTTGTAAAGGAAAGCGATTGCATTTATTACACTGTAGCAGGTGTGCGCATTGAGGGCACACCTACCCAAAAGGGTGTATATGTACGAAATGGCAAGAAATTTTTCATTAAATAAACAGAGTAGGAAATAGAAGAATGGAAAAGAAAAAATATACGACGCCTCATACTATTATTTCTTCGATAATTATTGAGTCAAGAATAATGGGAACAAGTAGAGAGAATTGGGCTGACCCTAGTGACTCTGATGCCAAGCAGGCAGACATCCTCTGGGATGACGATGACACCATATCGAACGACCTTTGGGACGACGAGGAGGAAGAATTTTGATAAGATGATAGTAATGTTATAATGTTATGATATGCAAGACAAATTTTTGTATTTTGTAGTATTTTTGAATAAATAGTTTTTTTCATTTTAATTGAGTTAATT
>JAILAI010000145.1 GCA_024681705.1 Prevotella sp. | reverse complement strand
GTATCACATCCGCCCAGCGGCTGGTCATCATCGAAATAAACAGTATAATGGATTCCTTTCGACGTGATAAAATCATAGCCGCCATCTTCAGCTATTGTTATCTGATATGGCGACTTCTTGTTCAGTGTTTCCAAAGAGAGTTCAATCATAGCGAAACGATAGTTCCCTTTAAGCCCATTCGTTTGCAACGCTCCTCAAAACGTTTTTCTGCGGCTCGCTTGATTTCCAATGAGTGTTTCCAACGAGCAAGTGCTTCTTCGTATGTAATTTTTTTCGCCTCCATATTGATTGCTTTTTAACATTTACCGCTGCAAAGATAAACATATTTTCTGAATCTGCAATAAATTCATAAATAAAACATCACAAACGTTATAGAAATGACTAAAAGACTTTTGGAACAAGAACTAAACGAAGCGTTTGCATTGCTGCGACGCGACGGGTATGAGCCGGAACTGTGCAGCATGGCCGTTCCTTATTACGAATCGCTGGCGATGTGCGGGGAACCGGACTTCATGTACGGGGACATGACGGACGAAAGCGTGACGATCCCGAAGAGTTTGATGGGAAGCAGACCTGTCTTTGCCATTACCGTGAAGGGAGACTCGATGAAGGATGCGGGCATCATGCCTGGCGATATGGCGTACGTGGAAATGAGGGAGGAGGTAAACGACGGCGACATCGTACTGGCATGCATCGACAACGACTCCTGCACGATAAAGACTTATTTCTGCGATGACAACGGCCAGCGGTGGCTGCTGCCGAGAAACAGGGATTATAAGCCCATCTTGCTGAAAGAGGGTATGAATGTAAGGATTATGGGCAAGGTGGTTTCCATCAAGAGGGAAACGGCAAGGGCGTCTTTCCGCGACTGCATGAGGATTCTGAAAGATGCTCGTGAGGAACAAAGGGAGGAGAAGGTAATCACTCGCGAGAAGGTGGTGGCTGCCATCCGAAAGGTGGCCGGTGAGATCGCCGTCGGCAGAATGTGGTATGCCGCCTATCGGGTTTTCGTTGACAAAAAGGTGGTCAGGGAAAACGACTACGAGGGATTCCTGTCGCTGGTGGAAGAGGCCGTGCCCGAACATCCTAACATCCCGAAGGCTGTGGAGTTGTCGAGAATGTGTATTGACAGTTTCCGCAAGCCGCTTGCCCTTTGGGAGAGTGAGAATGCTCCCGTTCAGGGTAAGCGTTTCAAGGACTATCTGCGTATCGGCCGTCTGACTCAGGAGGCTCTCATGGTATAGAAAAACTCTCAAAAACTGCGTAGAAAACTCTCAAAAACTGCGCATGAAATTCATTGTTGGTAGAAAAACTGCGCAAACTGCGCAAGAAACTGCGCACCGAAGTGATTATTCCGCTTCGGTGCTTTTTTGTGTTGTAACTTTGTGATGCATTTGAGATGCAACGGACAAAAACACCTGGCCAGGGTTCGAGTTCGAGTTAACAGTAAAAAAGTAAATAGGTAAAAAATTTAAAGACAATGGAAAAACTTGTAACAATCATCGAACAGGGCGCTCACTCGCAGCGCACCTATGACGGCAAGGACGGACAGCCTACCGTCTTCAACTACATGGATTTCATCCTCACAGACGGAATCGACGAATTCCACGCTCAGGCCACGGGCAATCTCGCCCAGGCCCTGAAACCTCTCGACAAGTCGGTACTGCACCATGTGCAATGCCATATCTCTCACAGCACCTACGAACGGAAGGACGGCACCGTAGGACATGAGAACAAAATTTACATCGACCGAATCGTGTAATTTAATGGAACACAAAGGCACAAAGGCACAAAGTTTTAAAGAAAACGATAACCTTAACGCTAACAAAAAATCTTAGTGTCTTCGTGTTCAGTTAAAAATCAGAAGTTGTATGAGTAGTTATTTATTTCAAGAAGCGAAGGTGGGTGACGTGGTGAACTACTGCGGCCACCAGCTGGAGGTGAAGCGGAGCCAGGGGCATTGCCCCCTGTGCTTCTTCCACAGAAGAATCTGCTCGGGCATTGCCTGTACGGGCTACGAGCGAACGGATGGCAACAGCGTATATTTCAAGGAACTAAAAAAATGAAATGATCATGACCAGAGAAGAATTTGACAACCTCCCCGAGGTCTCCATTGCCATGCTCAAAGAGGCCAAAGTGGGCGATGTGCTGAAAGTACGCCACGGCTACATGTGGAAAATTGTAGAGGTGGTAGAGCATCTGAAAAATGAGAATCATTGCCGCGAGTGCGCCTTCGGTGGCTGCGGACTATGCGACTTGAGTTGCTACTATCATTATCGTCCCGACGGCACAGAAGTGTGGTTCAAATATCTTGACTCTGGCTTGTGTCCCTCTCATTAAGAACCCAAACAAAAAAATTATGTCACAACCTAAAGAAAAATGGCACGGACGCGGAACGGCAACCATCTACGAGGATGACTCGATAGAGTTCCGCCCGTGCGGCAAGGGGGAACCCTCGCAACGAAATGTGAAGCGCTCCGGAGCGTCGAAGTTCTACCAGACGAACGGCGAGAAGGAGTCGAACTACGTGACACACCTGATGGCTCCGAAGGACGCTCTCGATCCCGTGGGCGACATGCTGAAGGACTTCGAGACGCTGACCCGGGAACTGGGGCCGCAGCTGCCAAAGGAACCACGGACTAAGCCGCTGATGAAACGCGACGGACTGTCTGTCTATCTCGACAAGAAGGAGCATAAAGTACGCATCTTCGCGGAAATTCTCCTCGATGCTGAAAAGAATCCCTACAGCCCTGC
>JAILAI010000082.1 GCA_024681705.1 Prevotella sp. | reverse complement strand
TGGGCTTCAACACCCCGAAATACTTCACGAAGTGCTTCAAAAAAGAGTTCGGAATGCTACCCAAGGAGTATCTGGAGCAGTCATAGCCATGAGTGGTTATAGGGGGCTATGGGATTTGATGGGAGATAATGAGAAATGGTGGGGAATGGTGTTTTGTCTCACGATATCCAATGATGTCTCATAAACTCCCATTTAATCCAATAAAACGACACGCACCCATGAACCCCCGCCCCTTAGTGGCCCCTCCTTTGGAGAGGTCGGGGGAGGTAGTCCTAGCTCATCCTCTCCGCCCCACAATTTAACTTCCATTAATATTCCTACCCCATTTTTTTAACCTCACCATTTAAAAATTCTGCGCCAACATTTCCGAAGCACCGTAATAAGCCAAGCACAAGCCGTTAGTGTAACTTTCTGATATCCAACACCTTACAAAATTACCAACGATCTATTTGCATAATATTGCACGAATTATGCAAGAAAATCAAGAAAAACGGTCACCAAAAGCGGCAGTTTCGATGAGCAAAAGCGGCAGTTTCGGTCATCAAAAGCGCCAATTTCGATGATCGAAACTGTCGGTTTTGCTCAACCGACTTTTCGACTGCAATCTCGACATTGCAAAAAGGGGATAGACAAGTGGGTAGTTTTATGTTAAAAAGTTGAGCGTTTTTGCTCCTCCTTTTTAACAATCCATCCCATAGAAAACGTTAAAACCATTCACAATTCAACAATGCTTTCTATTTCCAAGAATGGTTTCGGTCCCTTTCTCCTCAGGCAAAAAATGTAAGAAATTTGCAAAAATATGATTGCGGCAGACAATAAGGGAGGGGATACAACAGGTGATAAAATAGCGTTAATCTTCCCAAAAGAGCGCGTTTATTCGGCGATTCTTTGTATATTTGCGCAAAATTTGAATGCGATGAACGTAGACAGCATTAAGGAAATCATTGAAAAACAGCCCAATCTATCAACAGCATTGGGCATGGAATTCATCTCCACACCCGAAGATGACACCTGCAAAGCTATCATGCAAGTAGACGAGCGAAACCGACAGCCGTTCGGATTCCTGAGTGGCGGTGCCTCGCTGGCTCTGGCCGAGAACCTTGCTGGCGTGGGCTCGTCGGCACTTTGTCCGGGTAAGATTTGTGTGGGCATCAGCGTCAGCGGAGAGCATGTGAAGGCTGTGGCCGAGGGCGACACGGTGGTGGCTACCGCACACCTGGTGAGCAAGGGCCGCAAGCTGCATGTGTGGGACGTGCATATCAACGACTCGCTGGGAGCGCTGATCTCTACCGTTCATGTGACCAACTACATCATCTCGCCCAAGCATAAGGACGAGGAAACCAACGAGGAGGAATAAATGGGAGCCTTTGCCATTTACCGTTTACCGAGCCAAACCGACTGTACGCTCATCGTACAACACGAGGGCGACCCCGAGGTATTGCAATCGATGTCGAAGTTGAACGACCGTAGTGGCTATGTGGTGGCTCCGTTTGCCATCACGCCCGATTGTCCGCTACTGCTGGTGAGGGCTGACGAGACGGCCCGCATCCCGTTGTTCTCGTTCGACCGCGACCAGACGGCCTTGCTTACAGAGGACCGCCTCAGTGCATTGTGCCCCTCGTTCTCGGACATCTACACGCAGCTGATTCCTACGTCTGACGGCACACAACAGCCGTCGAACACCACCGCGACCAGATTGCACTACCACATCGACTTCGCCAATTTCCACTCACACCTGCAATCGGGCGAGTTCCAGAAAATCGTTCTTGCCCGTTGCGAGCATGTCGGCATGACACCCGGCACATCGCCCTTGCAACTGTTCCAGAAGGCTTGCGAGCGCTATCCGCGCATGTTCGTCACCTTGTTCAGCACACGAGAATCAGGCACCTGGCTCATGGCCACGCCCGAGATACTGCTCGAGGGCTGCGAGGGACGGTGGCGCACCATTGCCCTTGCCGGCACGATGGATATTCCCGAGGGCGAGATGGCAGAACCCGTTTGGAGCAACAAGGACATCCACGAGCAGCGCTACGTAGCCACCTATATCACCGAGTGCCTGGAACAGTTCCTGCTGGGCGAGGATGGCGATAACCGCGACTACAAGCACGACATCGAGGAGGAGGGACCCTACACGACGCAAGCCGCCAACGTCCTACACCTGAGGAGCGACTTCCGCTTCTCGTTGCCCGAGGGCGCCAGCATCGGACGGTTGTTGCGCCGTCTGCACCCCACACCCGCCGTATGCGGTCTGCCAAAACAACAGACGTTCGATTTCATCTTACGCAATGAGTCGGAGCCCCGACGCTACTATAGCGGTTTCACGGGTCCTATCGGCATTGAGGGCGAGACGCATCTCTTTGTGTCGCTACGTTGTATGCAGATAGCCGACGACGGATGCCATCTGTTTGCCGGAGGAGGACTGTTGCGCGATAGCGTCGAGGAGCAGGAATGGCACGAGACGGAGGCGAAGCTACAAGCCATGAAGGCGCTGCTGGAGCAGGCCTGACCGACGAGGACGCCATCATCCATCAACATCCATCAACATCATTCATTGTTGAATCGTGTATAGCAATAAGGAAAACATCAACATACTGACCTCGCTACTCGTAGAGCACGGGGTGCGAAGGGCTGTGGTCTGTCCGGGCAGCCGCAATGCTCCCATCGTGCACAACCTGAACGAGTGTCCCGACATCGAGTGCTATCCGGTAACCGATGAGCGCTCGGCGACTTTCTATGCCCTCGGCATGGCAGAGGCTACGGGCGAGCACGTGGCCGTCTGCGTGACCTCGGGAACGGCATTGCTCAACGTGGCACCCGCCGTAGCAGAGGCTTTCTATCAGCAACGACCATTGGTGATGATTTCGGCCGACCGTCCGCCACAATGGATTGATCAGCTCGACGGACAGACGCTGCCACAACCCGATGCCCTCGGACGCTTCGTAAGGAAGGCCGTCACGTTACCCGAACCCAACGACGACGAACAACGCTGGTATTGCAACCGACTGGTCAACGAGGCGCTACTGGAAGAGCACGGGCCCGTGCATATCAATGTGCCTATCAGCGAACCGCTTTTCGACTTCTCGGTAGAGGCCCTGCCCAACGAACGGAAGATAGAGCGTATGGCCGCAGACATCTCGCCAACCGTGCTGAGCCATCTAACGCGAATGTTCATGCTCGCGAAGCGCCCGATGCTCATTGCCGGACAACCCATGAACCCCCACCTCGACGAGGCGGTGAGTCTGGTGGCTGACGACGAGCGCTATGTGCCCGACTTCGTGCTCTACATCGGTGGGTCGATAGTGAGCAAGCGTGTGAAGCGGTTCTTGCGCAAGGCTCGCGAGACATGGGCCGTGAACCCGACGGGCGAGGTAAACGACACGTTCATGAACCTGACGCACGTCGTACAGGGCGACGGACGTATGGTGGCCGACCATATCCGCTTCATGCTCGAGACGGAGCCTCATCCGTTTGTACAGCTATGGGACGAACTGCTCGAGAAGGTGCGCAAACATGCCGACGCGTTCCAACCGCCGTTCTCGCAAATGAGCGTTGTGAAGCGTTTCGAGCAGCAAGTGGAACTACGTGGACTTACCGAGTCGGTGTTCCACTACGCCAATAGCACGCCCATCCGTCTGGCTAATATCTTCGCACACCATCAGGTGTTCTGCAATCGGGGCGTCAACGGCATCGAAGGGTCGCTATCTACGGCTGCGGGATTCTCTGTAGTGGTCGACGAACCCGTCTTCTGTATTATCGGCGACCTGAGTTTCTTCTACGACCAGAACGCCCTGTGGAACCAGAACCTGCGCGGAAATCTGCGAATCATCATGTTGAATAATGGTAGCGGGGGCATTTTCAGCATGCTACCAGGACTCAACGAGAGCCCGGCATTCAACCGTCTGGTATCGGCCGAACATCACACCACAGCCGAAGGCATCTGCCGTCAGAACCATGTGGCATACCTGCATGCCTCCAACGAGGAGGAACTGGAAGCGGCGCTTGACGAACTGATGGAGATGGATAGCGAGCGACCTGTGGTCCTCGAGGTGTTCACCGAGACGGGCAATGACCATCAGGCGTTCACGGAGTATTACAAAGGGCTTCGCGGGTAATCCGAAGATAAGGTACTTACGCTCGGTATCGAAAAGAAAAACAAGCTTTTCCTTGTCGTTTCGCTCGCTTATTCGTACTTTGAATAAGGTACTCTCGCTCGGAAACGAAAAGAAAAACAAGCTTTTCTTTGTCGTTTCGCTCGCTTATTCGTACCTTTGCCGCCTAAAAGGAAAATGGCACAAAAGAAAAGCGACATCCTCCTCGAACAAATACGCGCTGGTCTGCCCATGACTCGCGGACAAAAGCTCAACCTCATCTGGCAGTTGAGTATTCCGTCGATATTGGCACAGATCACCAGCGTGATGATGTTCTTCATCGACCAGTCTATGGTGGGACGAATCGGTGTGGAGGCGGCCGCCGCGTGCGGATTGGTGGAATCGTCGGCGTGGTTATGCGGTAGCCTGTCGTCGGCGGCCTCAATGGGTTTCTCCGTTCAGGTGGCCCACTTCATCGGGGCAAACGATTTCGAGAAGGCTCGCTCAGTGTTCCGTCACGGCATCGTCTGTACGCTGCTCTTTAGCCTCCTGGTGGCGGGCATCGGTCTTCTCATTTGCGGACGCCTACCCTACTGGCTGGGAGGAGGTGCCGACATCGCGCACGACGCCAGCATCTACTTCGGCGTGTTCATGCTGGTGGTCCCCTTCATGCAGATGGGCGGACTCGCGGGAGCCATGCTGAAGTGTTCGGGAAACATGCGCATACCAAGCGTGGTGAGCGTGATGATGTGCATACTCGACGTCTGCTTCAACTATGTGTTCATCTTCGAGTTTCATCTGGGCGTGCTGGGCGTTGCCCTCGGTACCGCATTGGCAGAGATCATCTGTGCTTCGATACAAGCCTACTTCGCCATCTTCCGAAGCGACATGCTCCGACTTGTGGGAAGGCTGGAGCGCATGAAATGGCAATGGAACTACGTGAAGAACGCGCTGAAAATCAGCGTCCCCATGGCGGCACAATCTATGCTGATGAGCGGGGCACAGATAGTGAGCACCATGATTGTGGCTCCTCTGGGCAATGTGGCCATCGCGGCCAACACGTTCGCCATCACGGCAGAAAGTCTTTGTTACATGCCGGGATACGGCATCGGTGAGGCGGCCACCACACTCATCGGTCAGAGTATGGGTGCTGCGCGTAGAGAGCTATGCCGCTCGTTTGCACGCATGACGGTGTTCTCGGGTATGGCCGTCATGGCGGCGATGGGCGTCATCATGTACATTCTGGCACCGCAACTGATGGGATTGATGACTCCCGAGACGGAAATCGTCGAGCTCGGAGCTGCCATCCTCCGCATCGAGGCGTTTGCCGAACCGATGTTCGCCGCTAGCATCGTCTGCTATAGTGCCTTCGTAGGAGCAGGCGACACGCTGAAACCCGCCATCATGAATCTTTGCTCCATGTGGTTCGTCCGTCTGACGCTGGCCGCTCTGTTGGCACGCGACTACGGGCTGCGTGGTGTTTGGTTCGCTATGGCCGTCGAGCTCACCTTCCGCGGACTCATCTTCCTCTATCGCTTGTTCAGAGGCAACTGGATGAAGGCGGTGGCGAAAGCGTAGGGCATAAAAAAAACAAAGCTACACTTCAAGTAAGCCGCAATAGCAGCCCACTTGAAACGTAGCTATCTCTCAGATTGTTGCTTTGAAGCTTACTTCAAGCCGACAATATCCTTCAGCTTCTGTACGAATCCGCTCTTCTCGATGCTTTCGGCACTTTCCTTCAGGAACTCTCCGGCACGTTCGGCCTGTTCGCTAACGAAAGCCTGAGCCTGCTTGGCGGTTTCGCTCGAAGTAATCTGCTCAACGGTGTCTTCAACCTTCTCGCGAACGGCCTTTACGGTCTCGTTCTCGCTGATGTCTTCGATGACGCCGTCTACCTTTTCCTTCACGTTCTTCAGATTCTCTTCGCTCACCAGGTCCTCCACCTTCTCGCGGATGGCCTTCACGGTTTCGTTCTCGCTGATGTCGTCGATCACGTCTCCAGCTTTCTTCATCAGGTCTTCGGCGGTATCCTTTACACCGTCGGCGGCCTCAGTGGCTTGTTTCTTCAATTCATCTGTATCCATATTCGTTTGTTTTTATAAGTGAAAAAAAGTTGATAAATAAAGGTTTCAAAGTGTGATGTCGCTATGATGACACGACATGAATAGCCAACGTCTCGGGGTCGAAATGGAGTCCCGGGCGGTCGAGAAAGGTGCTCAGGCTACCATCCAACGCCAATTCACGGGTGGTGCCCACGCTAAGGGGCAACGTGGGTTGCATGAGCCAGAGGCGGTCGGCCATCTGTAGGGCCAGTTCCAGATCGTGCGTCGAGAGGAAGATGGTCTTCCCCGTCTGATGCGCTAACCGATGAAGCAGCTGCATCATATCGGCCTTGCTGGGGTAGTCGAGGAAGGCGGTGGGTTCGTCAAGATAGATGATGGGCGTCTGCTGGGCAAGGGCTTTGGCAATCATCATCTTTTGCCTTTCGCCATCGCTCAACGTCTGTACCATGCGTTCGCTCAGGTTGGTGATGCCCACCATCTCGATGCTCTCTTCCACAACGGCGTGGTCTTGCGCCGACAGACGTCCCCAGAAACCCGTGTAGGGCGAACGTCCGAGAGCGACGAGCTCGTAGACCGTCATGTTTTGTACGTCGGGCTTAGTGGTGAGCACCACGCCGATGAGACGCGACAATTGGCGGTCGGTAAGCTGAGAGAGGGAGAGCGGAGTCGCCTCTCCGCCCGAAGAAGAAGACACCCGATAGATGATGTCGCCAGAAAGAGGCGGTTGGAAAGCGCTGAGCGTGCGTAGCAACGTACTTTTTCCCACACCGTTGGGACCGATGAGACACGTCAGCTCGCCCGAATGAAGGGTGGCGTTGATGTCCTCGGCCACAACCTTGCGGTTGTTCTTCTGCTGATAGCCTATGGTGAGATTCTTTAACGAAATCATAAGTCGACGTGTTTGAATCTAAGAAAATAGAAGAGGTGCGGTCGTCAGGGCGTCGCATCTGAATCGACGAGTGCTCGAGCCGCCTCGATAATAGTGTCGCGACCCCGGATGAAATCGGCGTCGGTCTGACTAACGACGACATCGGGCACGATGCCATCTTCGGTGCATTGCCGGTTGCGGTCGTACATAATACAAGCAGAGAAACGCACCGTCCAACCATTGGGGAGCTCGCTGGTGAAGGGCATGCCGGCGCCTCCACCCGTCTGGTCGCCCACAATGGTCACCTGCGGACAACACTTCATATACTTCACGAACTCGTTGGCGGCAGAGAATACCAGCCTATTGGTGAGCACATAGACAGGTTTGTGCCATCGCATTCCTTTGGCGGGCTTGAGCGTCTGCTCCTCCATCGAAGAGAACTCGTTGTGACCCTTGCCTGTCTTATGTTGCATGTAACCCACCATGATCTCCTTGTCGGTGAATCGCGCGGCCAGCTTCTCGGCGAGGGTGAGAAGGCCTCCGCTATTGTTGCGCACGTCGATAATGAGCGCACGACAAGGCATCAGCGCATAGAGGACCTCATCGAGATTGCCACTACCGATGTCTGACGAGAACGACTCATAGCGCACATAACCCACATTGTCGTCCAGGACCTTGTACTTCAGACTCGACGCAATCTTATAGTCGGTGCCCATATAGCGGTTGTAGAGCGTATCGGAGAAGTTGGACGGGTAGTCTTCGTGCCACGACCAGTTGCGGGCCACATCGAACGGACTATAGAGATTGACGTGACCATCGCGCAACTCGCCCAGCATGTTGCCCAGCACCTCGAAGAGCTGGTCGTCGGTGAGTTGTCCCGCCACCTGAGGCGCATAGCGCTGATAGACGGCATCCCAGTCGACACCCTTCTCCTGGAAGAAACAATAGTGCTCGTCCATGATGCGCCATAGGGCCTCGAAGTTGCCGTTGCTATCGTCGGCAAACTCTTCTTCGTCCACACATCCACAGAGAGTGAACACGAAGAGGCTAAGAGCGAAGACTGACCAAATTCTTTTCATAACTTATCTTCGATAGATGGGACGCACGACTCCGATGAGGAGAAGATGTGAGTAGGTGTGATACTTCAGGTTGTTCACTTCGGCTTGCTGATAGTCGCCCATATAGCCTACCCGTAGCGAGAAGCGGCGGAAGGGAACGTCGAGCGAAAGCTGATGCCGAAGCGTGGGAGCACAGAGTGCCGTAGTGGGAACCGCGTTATGGTCGTAGTTTCCGCGGGTGAATATTTCGTAGTACGACTGACCGTAGTTGGGGCTGAACATAACTCCCAAGAGGGGTGCCGCGGCCTCGTAGCGCACCTTCATGTCCTTACGGAAGAGATTGAAGGCGAACGATGCGGCCACCGATGGTCCGAGATTCATGTAGAGACGGGCCTGTGCTGGGTTGTTCGAATTGCGCGTGCTATAGAGAAACCCCAAGCCTGCCTCCGCTTGACCTCCAGCTTCGAGTCGCCATTGCTCGCCGAGCGTCCATTCATGGCGCATAGCGAAGGCATAGGTGAACTGACCACCGATGAAATTGCTATTGTCGGCTCGGGGCGAGGCATCCTGAAGAGCCAACATGCCGGTTTGCTCGGTGAGCCATCGCGGATGACGCTTCCAACGGTGAAAACTTTGCGTGACGTACCTGATTTCAACGCCCGAATACTTCTCCTGACTCAGATAGGTGTCGAGCAGGTTCACGCTTCCTACGGCGACCGATTGAACGCGTTGGTCGGCCTGATGGTTCGCGACAACGGATTCATCCAGCCGCCCTTGTCCGTCGGCCTCTTGCGCCCACGTCTTACATATACCTACAAGAGCGAGCAGCAGACAAAGATATATCCGTTTACATGTCATCGGGGAAGAGATTGAGCTGTCCGGTTAACTCATCACGAATCTGTCGTTCGCTCTTTCCGGCATCTGGGTCAAGGTTCTCGGGGTCGCCGGCATCGCCTTCCGACTCATCCTCGCCGTCGTCCTTGCCGTTCTCCTCGGTCTCCTCTGGCTCTGGATAGCGTCGGGGCTCGAGTTCCTCCACGCTTGCCACATTCCAGTTGGTGAGTCGCTTGCCATGAGCCTTGTAGCCCTTCACCATAGCGAACTCCTCGACATCAATCTCCAACGGAGCGCGGAAGGCATCGGCGCCGCCCATGACGACACGCACCAGAGGATACGCCTGGTCGGTGAGCACCAAGAGCTCGTTCTTCTTGTTCTCGCCAAGGAAGTTCAGCCTTCGCTTCGACGACTCCATCAGGAATCGCTTCACGTAGACGTAGTTTTGCATGTCGGCGTCGCGCACCACCGCCGTCCAGATCTTCTCCGGCTGGAACTTCTCCATCCTCAGCATTTTGTCCTCGTAGTGGTTGTTGACGTCGAAATTGGTGAAATAATACTCTCCCGAGGGGAGCACCACCAGAATCAGGTCGGTGTCGTTGAACTCGCCCAGATAGCGACCGTGCTCGTCGTAGTTCAGGCGGTTGACGTCGGGGTCGAACCACACCTTTCTGCCGCCAAGCGTCGAATGGCCATGACTCTTGAGCGAGATGCGACTGATGGGATGCTTGGTCAGGATGTTTCCCCTGGCCGTACGTCCCTTGATGATCACCTCGGAGAAGTCCTTGGTGAAGATGAGCCTTCGGATGATGGGACTTGGTTCGAGCGTCACCTTCACCACCTCGGCCTCACCATTGGGATTGGCGGTGAAATAGAGCACGCGACTACCTTTGGTGCCTTGCGTGAGATCGAGTTCACGGTCGCGAGTGACGCCAGCCACGTAGAAGCGCTTGATGTAGCTCTTGCCCTTCGGACCGTCGCGATAGATGACGTTGTAGGTGGTACGCTTGTCGTTCTTCTTGAACACATCCACGTGGATGATGTTCTTGCCCACGAATATCTTGTCGGCCACACGCACCACTTTATATTTTCCGTCACGGTAGAAGATGATGATGTCGTCAATCTCCGAGCAGTTACAAACGAACTCGTCCTTCTTCATTCCCGTGCCGATGAAGCCTTCCTGGCGGTTGATGTAGAGCTTCTCGTTGGCCTCGATCACCTTGGAGGCCTCGATGGTGTCGAAGCTTCTAATCTCCGTACGGCGCGGATGGTCGGCCCCATACTTGTCAATCAGATGCTGGTACCATTTCTTGGTCACCTTCACCATATTGTTCAACTTGCGCTGGACGTCTTTCAGATCGTCCTGGATGCGTAGAATCTGCTCCTCGGCCTTGTCGGCATTATAGCGGATGATGCGTTGCATCTTTATCTCGAGAAGCCTGAGGATATCCTCCTTCGTCACCTCACGGATCATGTCGGGATAGAAGGGTGTGAGTCGCTCGTCGATGTAGACGCAAGCCTCATCGTTCGACTTTGCCTCCTCGAAGGGCTGACCCTTATAGATGCGCTCCTCGATGAATATCTTCTCCAACGAACAGAAGTGAAGTTGTTCGAGCAACTCGTGCTTCTGAATCTCGAGTTCCCTTCGCAACAATGCCATCGTGCGGTCCACCGAATGGCGCAACACATCGCTGATGGTGAGGAACTTCGGCTTGTTGTCCTCGATGACGCAACAATTGGGCGAGATGTTGATTTCGCAATCGGTGAAGGCGTAGAGGGCGTCGATGGTCTTGTCGCTACTCACGCCGGGAGCCAGGTGCACCAATATCTCCACATTGGCGGCCGTAAGGTCCTCCACATGCTTCACCTTCACCTTGCCTTTCTCCACGGCCTTCAGGATGCTATCGATGAGCGTCTCGGCGGTCTTCGTGAACGGGAGGTCACGGATGACGAGCGTCTTCTGGTCGAGCTTCTCAATCTTGGCTCTCACCTTCAGTCCTCCACCTCGTTGGCCATCGTTATACTTCGACACGTCTATCGAGCCACCGGTGGGGAAATCGGGATAGAGATGGAACTCTTCTTTCGAAAGGTACTTGATGGCTGCTTCGCACAACTCGCAAAAGTTGTGGGGCAACACCTTCGACGACAATCCCACGGCGATGCCTTCGGCACCTTGTGCCAATAACAATGGGAACTTCACGGGCAGGGTGATGGGTTCCTTGTTACGGCCATCATATGACATCTGCCACTCGGTTGTCTTCGGGTTGAACACTACCTCGAGGGCAAACTTGTTCAGACGCGCCTCAATGTATCGGGGAGCAGCTGCCGGCGAACCAGTAAGTATATTACCCCAGTTCCCCTGACAATCTATCAACAACTCCTTCTGCCCCATTTGCACCAATGCGTCGCCAATGCTGGCGTCGCCGTGCGGGTGGAATTGCATGGTATGACCCACGATGTTGGCCACCTTGTTGTAGCGCCCATCATCCATGCGCTTCATCGAGTGAAGGATGCGTCGCTGAACGGGTTTCAATCCGTCCTCAATATGCGGCACGGCGCGCTCCAGAATCACGTATGAGGCATAGTCGAGGAACCAGTTCTGATACATGCCGCTCAGGTGGTGAACGGCCGAAGCATCGAAGCGGTTCACGGGACGATAGTCCGCTTGTTCACCCGAGACAGCTTCTTCCTGCTGCTCTCCATCAAGTTCAATATTCTTTATCTCGTCATCCATAGGTACCATTTTATTCATGCAAAAATACAAAAAAAATGTCAAATAACGAGTGTTTGTCCCTATTTATTAGCGTTTTTTTGGAAATATC
>JAILAI010000071.1 GCA_024681705.1 Prevotella sp. | reverse complement strand
TTTCCACACGCTCAGGTCTCCCGTTTCTTTCCAGTACATGTAGGCGAGGCTCGACTTTGTGCCAGCTCCGTCGGCGTGCATGATGTTGCAATAATCAGGGTCGCCGCCTAGAATGTCGGGAATAATCTTGCAAAAGGCCTGAGGAAAGATGCCTTTGTCGATGTTCTTGATGGCGTTGTGGACGTCTTCTTTGGCAGCGCTCACGCCGCGCATCATATATCTATTGTCCATTTCTTGTTGTTTTGAATGATTCTTATTTTAGGGGTTATACGAGTTGTTTGCCAATTGATTTGCTTGCTTCTGCACTAAAGCGAGCTGACGAGAGTTTTTTCATGTGCAGGTCTACCAGCTGGTGGTGGAACCACCACCGCCGAAGCTTCCTCCGCCATAGCTACCTCCGCTACTACTGCTGCTGCTACTTGAATAGCTAGACGAACTGCTGCTCGACGATCCGCCTGAGGAGGCAACGTGCTCGACGAACGGGTTCTTCATGGCGTCGTCGTAGAGATGGGTATTGAGCGAGGACCATCCCAGACGTTTATCTAGACCAAAGAAACAGGCTATCCAACCAATGAATACAAATATATAGTGGAAGGGGTTGTTGCCGGCATCGCTCGAATCGTCGTCCTTTGTGTCGAGGAAGGGTAGTTGTGGCATCTCCTTCTTTTGGAAGAAGTTCACGATGGCTTTCGTGATATATAACATAGCCGAGTCGGGCATTTCTTTCTTCATGGCTGGCACGAAGTATTGTTGTTGCATGTTGCTGCATTCAGCATCAGTGAGGTCAGCTTCGAGGCTGCGTCCAGTGTGGATGCGGAAGAGTTTGTCGCGATAGGCGAGCACCATAACGAGTCCACGGTCTTCACGACCTACGCCATACTTGTTTCCAAGTTCCTGTGCGAACGATTCGACGTTGGCGTCTTTCACGTGGTTGACCACAATAATTGCCGATTCAATGCCCAGAGAGTCGTCGAGGTATTTGTACATGGAGTCGAGCTTAGCAACTGTTTGCTGTTGCAGAACGGTGTCAGGATTCGACACGTAGCATCTGCTGTCCTGAAGATGCACCATGGGAATGTCGTTCACCACCCATGCTTTGGTGTCGGTAGCTTCGTATAGTTCTTGTGCGATATGTTGTTCGTGGCTGTCGCTGCCCCATGCGAACAACGAGGCGGCGATGGCTGCTACGGGAAGCATCTTGAAACGAGCGGCCCATGGGCTTTTCACGGGTGGCGTTTCTTTTTCCGCTTTTTCCGCTTTCCTCTTGAAAGAATTGTGCAGCTTTGCATATTCGGCAGAATAGGACTTGCGAAGCTCGTTCGTCTGCTTCTTTTTGTCCTTGTCTAACAAATCCTGCCCGATGAATGAAGTACGGAGCTCCTTCTTCTTTTGTTTGTGCTCAGAGATGAGTTGGTTAACATTCTGGTTGAATTCGTTGTAGTCGGCATCCAGCTTTGCCTGCTTCTGCTTCACGTATTCTTTGCGCTCCTTTTCTGGGCTAAAGAATGCGATGGCCGTGATGGCTGCCATCACACAGAGCAAGATCCAGAAAACTAATGAGGACATGTCCGAGGTACCGAAGAATCGGCCCAATGGCCATGCTACTACTAGAATTATGGCGATGATGATGCCTTTTTTTAGCGTTGAATCTAATTTTTCGTCAGTCTTTTTTTTCATAATGCAAGTGAAATATTGGATGCAAACGATATGCGATAGAGACGAATTGCAAAGAAGTGGAAAGTGCATGGTACACCTTCCGGGATGCCACCATGCACTGTAGGGTAGTGTTAGAAGGAAACCTTCGGTGCCTTTTGGGCATCTGTATCGGCCTCGAACTTGTTCCTGCGCTCGAATCCGAAGATGCCTGAGAGCAGAGAGTTCGGGAACTTACGGATCAGCGTGTTATAACCCTGAATAACTTTGTTGTAAGTGTTACGAGCTTCGTTGATACGGTTTTCTGTTCCTTCGAGTTGGTCTTGTAGGCTTAAGAAATTCTGGTTGGCTTTCAAATCAGGATAATTCTCCTGAATGGCGATAAGTCGACCAAGTGCCTGTGACAGTTCGCCCTGTGCTTCCTGAAATTCTTTCATCTTCTCGGGCGTGATGTTCGATGGGTCAACAGTGATTTGTGTGGCCTTTGTGCGAGCTTCAACCACCTCTTTGAACGTTTCTTCCTCGTGCTGGGCATAGCCTTTGACCGTCTCTACGAGGTTCGGGATGAGGTCAGCACGACGCTGATAGGCCGACTGCACATTGGCGAAAGCCGTAGTGGCCTTTTCATCTTCTTTCACCATGCCGTTGTAGGCGCTGATTCCCCAAATTACGATAACAGCAATGACGGCAATAATTCCAATTGATCCTTTTTTCATAATGAGATAATTTTGATTAATAATAATGATTAGAATAAATGCATTGTAAATAGGCGTTACCAGCCGCCTCCGGCTCCTCCACCGCCGAAACTGCCTCCTCCGAAGCCTCCGCCGCCTCCTCCGAAGCCTCCACCTCCGAAGCCTCCCCACGACGTTGAACCCCATGATGTAGAGCCACCACCCATACGTGTACGACCATAGCCAGTGTAACCCGTTCCGGAATTAAATCCAATCCATTTGTAGGTGCCGTTGAGTATCAGGTAGAGCAACATCCATCCAGCAAACAGACCATTGCTCACGAGGTCCATCAGCGAGAATTCTTCCTCGGAACTTGCTGGTTGGACATAAGGTTCGTCGAGCATACGTTTTTCTTTTGCCAGCACGTAAGTGGCGTCGATAAGTGTCTTCATTCCGCCATTGGGGTCGTTCGCCTTTAGGAAGGGTGTCAGGTAGGTTCGGGCAAGGCGACCACACTCAGCGTCGGTGAGCAATGCCTCGAGGCCTCGTCCAGGTGCGATGAAATACTTATGGTCGTCATAGGCAACTACGATGACAAGACCACAATCGGTTTCTTTGTCGCCTACACCATATTTGTTACCCACGTCCTGAGCCATGCGGAAAGCGTCGGCATTCTCGATGTTGTTCACAATGATAACCACCGATTCGATGCCTAACTCTTTGTCGAGCTTTTTGAGCTTAACGTTCATTGAATCAACGGTTTGCTGAGTCAGGATACTGTCAGGATTAGATACGTATAGGTCTCCATTGTAGAGATGCGGAAGGGGAATGTTGTCGGCATTCCACACCTTATATGTTTCCGACGTGTCGTCGACACCAATATTGTAATTGCAAGCGGTGATGAGTACAGAGATACCTGCCCAGAAGAGTGTGCCATAGAAGAATTTCTTGAAGAGAAACGATGGTTTGTTCTCTTCAATGTCGGTAAGGTCGCTCTTCGTTTTCTTGCTGGACTCAGCCAGCTGTTTTGTCATGTATTCTTTGTCTTGAACAGCGTACGACGGTTTCTTCAAATGC
>JAILAI010000050.1 GCA_024681705.1 Prevotella sp. | reverse complement strand
AGATTTTTTGCATCAAAAGCGGCAGTTTCGATGAGCAAAAGCGGCAGTTTAGGTCATCAAAAGCGCCAATTTCGATGATCAAAAGCGCCAGTTTTGCTCAACCGTCTTTTCGATTGTAATCTCCGAGATAGCAAAAAGGGGGTAGATATGTGGGTAGTTTTGCCCAGAAAGTTTGGTCTTTTTCGAGAGCCGAATTTAACACTTTTGCGCTTAAAAATGTTAAAAGATGCGCGCTCAAACTTCTAAACAGCTGGCATCTTTCAAAACTCTAGATTTTCTAGAGATTCTAGATTATCTAGAGATTCTTTCAGCCGTTACGGCCCTCTCCACCACCCCCAAATCGAGGGAAACCTTGCGCCTAAACCCCTAAAAATGAATATTCTTCGCAAAACGGATGGTTAATTCAGCTATTTTGCTTATCTTTGCACCCAAATAGCCATTAATGAGCTTGATGAAAAAACTATATATAGAGACCTACGGCTGCCAGATGAATGTGGCAGACTCTGAGGTCGTGGCTTCGGTCATGCAGATGGCAGGCTACGAGGTGTGCTCGTCTGTGGAAGAGGCCGATGCCGTTTTCCTGAACACTTGCTCCGTGCGCGACAATGCCGAGCAGAAAATCTACCACCGGCTGGAGGTGCTGAACGCCATGCGAAAGGCGCGCACCAAGCAGAGCGGTGGGCAGAAAGGCCTCATCGTGGGCGTGCTGGGATGTATGGCTGAGCGCGTGAAGCAAGACCTTATCGACCACCACCACGTAGACCTCGTGGCGGGTCCCGATGCCTACCTCACCCTGCCCGACCTGATAGCGCAATGCGAAAACGGCTTCAAGGCCATCAACACCGAACTCTCCACCACCGAGACCTATAGAGACATCATCCCCCAACGCATCGCCATGGGACATAAGATAGGCGGATTCGTCAGCATCATGCGAGGGTGCAACAATTTCTGCCACTATTGCATCGTGCCGTTCACGAGAGGCCGCGAGCGTAGCCGCGACGTCGAAAGCATCCTTCGCGAGGTGCGCGACCTGAAGGAGCGCGGCTTCAAGGAGGTGACGCTACTCGGCCAGAACGTCAACAGCTACGGACTTTCGCCCGCCGGCAAACCCGTGGAGGGCGGCACCAGCTTTGCCCAGCTTCTACGGCTGGTGGCCCGCGAAGTGCCGCAGATGCGCGTGCGCTTCACCACTTCCAACCCCGAAGACATGAGCGAGGACATCCTCCACGCCATCGCCGAAGAGCCCAACCTCTGCCGTCACATCCACTTCCCCGCACAAAGCGGAAGCAACCACACGCTGAAGCTGATGAACCGCAAGTACACCCGCGAAGACTATCTACAAAAAGTGGAGGCCATAAGGCGCATCATTCCCGATTGCGGTCTGTCGACCGACATCTTCGTGGGCTATTGCCAGGAAAGCGAAGACGACTTCCAGCAGACGCTATCGCTGGTCCGCGAGGTTGGATTCGACTCGGCCTTCATGTTCAAATACTCCGAACGGCCAGGCACCTACGCCGCCAAGCATCTCGAAGACGACGTTCCCGAGGCCGAGAAGATACGCCGCCTGAACGAGCTTATCGCCCTTCAGACGCAGATTTCGGCCGAGCGCAACGCCCAGGATGTGGGTCGCGAGTTCGACGTTCTGGTGGAAGGATTCTCCAAGCGCTCACGCGAACAACTTTGCGGACGTAACGAGCAGAACAAGATGGTGGTGTTCACCCGGCAGGGACAACGCATCGGCGAGACCGTCCGCGTGAGGATTACCGGTAGTTCGAGTGCTACGTTGCTCGGCGAGGCGGTGACAGATGCCAGCGCCAATTCACAAACGAAAGAAGCCCAAACGGGCAATAAGGGAGGGGCTGCCTGATGAGAGAATTCCTGAAAGTGCTCAAGCGGTTTGTGCCGCCCTACAAGAAATACCTCGTGTTGACGGTGATTTTCAACATCCTGTCGGCCATTCTCAACATCTTCTCCTTTGCCGCCATCATCCCCATCTTGAACATTCTGTTCCAGACGAGCGACGGCATGCGCGAGACCGATTTCATCCCCTGGTCGGAGCTGACGATGAAGAATTGCGGCGATGTGGTGAGCAACAACGTGAATTGCTTCGTGCTCGACCTCGTACGCGACTGGGGTGCCACGAACACATTGCTCATCATCGGCCTGTTCCTGGCCTTCATGACATTCCTGAAGACGGGCGCCTACTTTCTCTCCTCGGCCACCATCATCCCCATCCGCACCGGTGTGGTGCGCGACATCCGCAACCAACTCTATCAGAAAATCACCGCCCTGCCGCTGGGATTCTTTAGCGAGGAGCGCAAGGGCGACATCATCGCCCGCATGAGTGGCGACGTTCAGGAGATTGAATCGAGCATCATGTCGAGCCTCGACATGATATTCAAGAACCCCATCCTGATCATTGCCTACTTCATCACGTTGCTCATCATCTCGTGGCAACTGACGTTGTTCACCATCATCTTCGTGCCTATTTTCGGGTGGTTCATGGGTGTGGTGGGCCGTAAGCTCAAGCAGAAGAGCATCAAGGCGCAAGGCCTGTGGAGCGACACTATGAGTCAGGTGGAGGAGACGCTCGGCGGACTACGCATCATCAAGGCCTTCAACGCCGAGGACAAGATGAACCGCCGCTTCGACGACGTCAACTCGTCGTACCGAAACGACATCATGCGCGTGAACATCCGTCAGTCGCTGGCCCACCCGATGAGCGAGTTCCTGGGCACGGTGATGATTGTCATCGTGTTGTGGTTTGGAGGTACGCTCGTGCTCAACGACATGGCCCTCTCCGGACCTTCGTTCATCTACTATCTGGTGATGCTCTATAGCATCATCAACCCGCTGAAGGAGTTCTCGAAAGCGAGCTACAACATCCCGAAGGGTTTGGCGTCGATGGAGCGCGTGGACAAGATTCTGCTGGCCGAGAACAACATCAAGGATCCCGAGAATCCCAAGCATATCGACGACTTCAACCATCAGATAGAGTTCCGCAATGTGTCGTTCAAATACGGCGAACAATGGGTTTTGCGCGACATCAACCTCATCATCGAGAAGGGAAAGACCATCGCATTGGTGGGCCAGAGCGGTGGCGGCAAATCGACACTCGTCGACCTCATTCCGCGCTACTACGATGTTCAGAAGGGCGAAGTGCTCATCGACGGCATCAACGTGAAGGACCTCGGCGTGCACGACCTGCGCAAACTCATCGGCAACGTGAACCAAGAGGCCATCCTCTTCAACGACACGTTCTTCAACAACATCTCGTTTGGCGTGGAGAATGCCTCGCTCGAGGACGTGCAGAACGCCGCCCGCATCGCCAATGCCCACGAGTTCATCACCGCTTCCGAGAAAGGCTACGACACCTGCATCGGCGATCGCGGTGGACGTCTGTCGGGTGGTCAGCGTCAGCGAATAAGCATCGCACGAGCTATCCTCAAGAATCCTCCCATCCTGATTTTGGACGAAGCCACCTCGGCTCTCGACACCGAGTCGGAGCGACTGGTGCAAGATGCGTTGGAAAGACTGATGAAAACGCGCACCACCGTTGCCATCGCACACCGACTCTCTACGATTAAGAACGCCGACGAGATTTGCGTGCTCCATGAGGGAAAGATAGTGGAACGAGGCACCCACGACGACCTTATCAAGAAGGACGGATACTACAAAAAGCTTCACGACATGCAATCGTAGGCCATCGGAAACAACGGTTCCACGGCCTCGACCATACATCTTTTGCACATGAACATCGCCTATAGTTTGACTTACGGATTTGCCTATATGGTTTCGCTTTTGCCATACAGGGCTCTCTACGTGTTGTCGAACTTAGCGTTCCCGATTGTCTACTATGTGATACGCTACCGCCGGCGAGTGGTCAGGAAGAACCTCACCAGCAGCTTTCCCGAGAAGTCGGAAAAGGAAATCAAGCGCATCGAGAAGGACTTCTACCACTGGTTGTGCGACTATGTTGGCGAGACGTACAAGTTGCTCACCCTATCGCGCGAAGAGTTGCAGAAGCATCTCGAGATTCGGGGCATGGAGAAAGTGGAAGAATGCTTCTCGAATGGGCAGTCGTGTGCCGCCTTGCTCGGCCACTATTGCAATTGGGAATACCTGTCAACCGTCTCGGTTTACATGAAGGAATGGGGCGAGAAGGCGGTGGCTGGACTCATCTACCACCCCCTGAGAAGTGCGTCGATGGACCGTCTGTTCATCAAGTTGCGCGAGCATTCGGGAGGCACATGCATCCCCAAGAATGAGATATTGCGCCGTCTGGTAGCGCTCCGCAACGAAGGCAAGATGAGCCTTTTCGGCTATATTCTCGACCAAAGCCCCAAGTGGGAAAACATACATCTGTGGCTGCCTTTCCTCAACCACGACACGCCCGTCTTCACGGGTGCCGAGCGCATTGTACGAAAAATGGGCAACGCCGCGTTCTACATGCGGATGGAACGCCCCGAGCGCGGTCGCTATGTCGGCACCTTCGAACTGATGAGCGACGGAAAAGAGGAGCTGCCAGAGAACGAACTCACGCGCCGAGCCTTCGAGTTGCTCGAGGCCGACATACGGCGCAACCCTCAATTCTACCTGTGGACGCACAACCGATGGAAGCGCACCCACGAAGCTTACAACCAAAGGATTGCCGAAGGAAAGCTCAAAGCGAGAAGCTGCCCCCGACAAGAACAGAGAGAGAAAACAACATCTGAAACATGAATATTGGTTTTGACGCCAAGCGCATCGTGCGCAACAACACAGGCCTCGGAAGCTATGGCCGTACGCTTGTCAACGACCTGACGGAGATTGTTCCGGCAGATACGCGTCTATGTCTCTACGCCCCCGACGAGGGATTTGAGCAGCTACGACGCCAGGTAACACCTAATGCCAATGTGAAATTCTGCTATCCACAAGGCAATTTGCCCAAATGGTACTGGCGCGGATGGCGAATCGTTGACGACCTGAAAAGCGACCGCATACAGCTGTATCACGGACTTTCGGGCGAATTGCCCATCGGCATCAGCAGCTCGGGCATCAAGAGCGTGGTGACCATCCACGACCTTATCTTCCTGCGCCACCCGGAATACTACAAGTGGATGGACAGAAAGATCTACGAATGGAAGTTCCGCAAGACCATCGAAGAGGCCGACCGCATCGTCGCCATCAGCGAATGCACCAAGCGCGACATCATGCTTTTCGGCGATGTTCCCTCCGACAAGATCGACCTCATCTACCAGTCGTGCAACACTTTCTTCAAGCTACGCGAGAGCGAGGATAAGCTTCAAGACGTCAACGCCCGCTACATGTTGCCTCCGCGCTACATAGTCAGCGTGGGCACTATTGAGGAACGCAAGAACATCCTGCTGGCCGTGAAGGCCCTGCATCGGTTGCCCGAAGACCTCTCGCTTGTCGTCGTGGGCCGTAGCACTCCCTATACTGAATATGTGAAGAAGTACGTCAACGAGAACCGCCTCAACGATCGTGTGCTCATGCTTCACGACGTTCCCAACGCCGACCTGCCGTCTATCTACCAGATGGCCGAGGCCAGCGTCTACCCTTCGCGCTATGAAGGCTTCGGCATTCCCATCATCGAGGCCATCCAAAGCGGACTTCCCGTCGTGGCTTGCAAGGGAAGTTGTCTGGAGGAAGCGGGAGGCAACGACTCGCTCTACGT
>JAILAI010000028.1 GCA_024681705.1 Prevotella sp. | reverse complement strand
GTTACCGGTGTGATGTCGCCATATCCCACGGTGGTCATTGTCACGATGGCCCAGTAGACCGATGACCCCAAATCCTTGAACCCTGTATTCGGTTGGTTGCTCTCGACCATGTACATCAGCGTTCCCAAGCAGGTGACCAAGATGAGCACAAACATGAAGTACACTAGAATCTTGTTCACGCTTTTCTTCAACGATTGCATCAGCAGATAGCCCTCGTTGAGGAAGCTGAACAACTTGAACACGCGGAAGATGCGGATGAACCTGAACGAACGCAACAGAATCATGTAGCGGGCGTGCGGCAAGAAGAACGAAAGATAAGGCGGTAGTGTGGCCAGAAGGTCGATGATGCCGAAGAAGCTCAGCGCGTAGTCTCTAGGGCGCGGCGAACAATAGAGGCGTGCGATATACTCTATGGTAAAGAAAAACGTGAGAACATATTCCAGCACCATCAGCGTCACCTGAAACGGAATGGCCAGCGATGGGATTGTTTCGACGAACGAGATGAGAATGCTTAGCGAAATAGCAATAATGAGCACGACGTCAAACGTCTTGCCAGCTGGTGTGTCCGCCTCAAATATGATGTTATAAAGATTCTCTTTCTCCAGCCACTGTGGTTTATTCATAATTGAGTAAATTATTTTTGTGATATATCGAGTTAATACGGTGCAAAGATAAACTTTTTAGTTGAAAAAACAATGCGAAGGAGGGGAAATCTTTTGGAGAAAGGGGGAAAATTTGTTGGGATGGGGTATAGGGAGTTATGGGGGGTTATAGGGGGTTATGGGGTTTTATGGGACTTTATAGGATATTATAGGATTTGCGAGACCCCCAGCACCTTTCATCTTAGCACAAGATTGAACATCTATAAAATTAGGTGAGCGCAAATTTGCGCCCACCTAATTGCAACTATGCTAGTTTCCTTTTTCGGAGAGCTATTATTTGTTCTCGACCTTTACACGCATGATGGTGAAAGAGTGGGGAGCAAATTCGTAGCAGAACGTCTTGTCGAAGCCTCCGTAGATGGCGGTTTGCGGCGCCAGTTTTGTGGGTTCGTCGAAAGAGTTCTCTGCCTCAGCATCGCCAGCCAGTGTGATGACCTTTCCGTGAGGATTCACGTTGCGGGCTCCTGCGATTTCGAAGCTGCGCTTGTAGACCTTATCGGTGCCATTCACCACCTTGATGACCAGCTCGCCCGTCTGCTCGTCGACACCAGCCTGACAGAACTGAACGGTTTCCACCGGCGGCTCTCTGTTGATGATTTCCTGACCGTCCAGATAGAGCTTGGTGCGTTCGGGAGTGATTTCCATCTTCAGGTCGTACCACTTGTCTGGTACAATCTCCTGACGGCCAGCCTCGCCGATGAAGTCGCCCGGACGACCTTTGCGCACGGGTTGCAACGCGATCATGCGGTTGTTCCAGAGTCCGAGGTTGGCGGCGTAGCCATTCTCTCCGCTCTCGTCCATTCCGTAGTACACGGTGAGACTTCCGCGACCCTCGCCCTTCTTGACCTTCATCTCCAAGGTGTAGTTGTCGCTCTTGAACGATGGCAGCATCGTGATGGTGCCTCTGCGCTCGGCCTCCTTCAGCTGGAGACTTCCGTTGGTGGTGCTCCATTTTCCGCCCTTTGCCTGGAACTGGTCAGGGCTGATGGCCATCGTCCGTCCGTCGGCCGTCGTCACCTTGATGTCCTTGTACTCGCATTGTCCGAATCCGCCCAGTCCGATGGTGCCAGCGGCGAAGGGCAGCTGCTCGCCTTGGGTGGTGGTCTCGCTGACGTTCACATTGTAGGTAGGACGGTTCTCGGCGGCCATCTGCTGAACGTAGTAGGAAGCGCGTCCATACACGTTTGCGCTATTGAAATGTATCAGGTTGCAGGGCCAGTCCTTGTGGTTGACATTCTCGAAGAGTGGGGCATACGACGTCATCTTCACCACGTCGCTATTGCGTTCCATGCCGAGGATGAAAGCGGCCTCGCTAAGGGCAGCCGTCAGATTGCCCGCTCCGACGCCCGAGTTGCAGGCATATTCGCCCACATAGATGTCGTGCGTGCGGGGAGCATCGTCGAACAGATGGTTGTTGTTGAAGAAGAAGCCAGGAGCGCGATACCAGTGGGGGTCCACCATGTAGTCGCCTGGTATCTGAGCCAGGAGCGGGTCGGTGTGACCAAGCGTGTTGATGAAGATAATCTTCGGATATTCGGCCTTCAGCACCTTGAAGATGTAGTTGAAGTGCTTCACGTATTCGGGTCCTACATTCTCGTTGCCAATCTCCACATACTTCAGCGGGAATGGCTTGGGATGGCCCGCGTCGGCACGCATCTTCGCCCATTTGTTGGTGGCGGGGTCGGCCAGTGCGTAGTCGATGGCATCGCGGAAGTCCTGAATGACGGCATCCAGGCCCTCGTTGGTGTCGACGAAGTCGCCGTTGCGCACCGAGCACGACATGCCGGCATTGTCGACGAACATGGCGTCCATGCCCAGGTCCTCGCAGAACTGGAGGAACTCGTGGTAACCCATGCCCCATGTGGCGCGATAGCCCCAGAGGTCCCACTCGCCGCGACGCGTCATCGGGTCGCCGAGCGTCTCTTTCCACTTCACGCGGTTCTCGTAGGTGGCGCCTTCGACGATGCATCCACCGGGCCAGCGCATGAACTTCGGATGCAGGCCAACGAGCATCTGCGCGAGGTCGGCACGTTGTCCGTTCTTGCGGCCTTTGAAGGTGTTCTGCGGGAAGAGCGACACGTAGTCGACGAGCACCGTTCCCTTGGCGTCGAACTCCAGCGAGAGCTGACCGTTGCCAGTGGTGCCGCTACTGGTAAAGACACCCGTGTATTCGGTCCAGTCCTTGATGGCCTTCGGTGCGAATTCGATGGTGCCCAGGGTCGTTGCTCCCTCGCTGATGCGAGCGGTGATTTTGCCCTTGTAGTCGGCACTCTTCACGTAGAAGCGCAGGTCGTAGTTCTCGCCCTTCTTCAGTCCCATGCCCCAGTATCCGGTATTGGTCAGCACGGCCTTGCCTCCTTGCTTCATGCCCGATATCTTCAGTTGCATGGCGTTGGGCGTGTTGGGGTGCAATGGGTTCTTCACGGGTAGCACGGCGCGCTTCACGTTGCATCCGATGGCGGCCACCTGCCAACCCAGATACTTCTTCTCTTCCAGATTCCAGGGAATGCTCCATTTGCGGTTGTTGCCGTGCTCATAGTTCTTGCTGTCGATGGCCACGGCGTTTCCCTTCACGTATTTCATCGTTGAGGGCAGCACATGCTCTTCGAATCCGCGGTTCTGAACCAGCTCGGCGTAGAGTCCGCCGTCGCCTGCATGATTGATTTCCTCGAAGAAGATGCCGTAGAGGTCAGGCGACACGTCGGCACCCTTTTTCGACACGTCAATGGTGATCGCTTCCTCCTGAGCGAAACCACTCATGGCACCTGCCAGAAGCAGGCCTGTCATCAATAATTTTCTCATTGCTTTTTGATATAGTTAGGTGATTTAATGATTTAGAAGAGTGGACGCGCGAACTCCATCAGTTCCTTGTCGTGGTGCTGTAGCGGATAGCACTTGTTGTCGAGAATCATGGTGACGCCCGTCTTGGCGTTGTAGGGCTCCCATTTGGGTAGGCCTTCGATGTTCGGGTTGCCGGTCTTGATGAACGATAGCCAGATGCTGCTGATGACCTTCTCGAACTCGTAGGCGGCAGCCGAGGCACCTGTCATCTCGCGTTGCAGACTCACGTTGTGAAGCATGAAGGGCAGCTCCATGCCGTGCGAGGCCCCCAGAGCATTGCTCTCGGGTTTCCACGTGAAGAGGTAGAGCCAGGCAGGTGCTCCGCCCTGAGCGCTCTTGGCGGCAGCCTGCTTCACCGCACCCGAACGGAAGCCCGTGTCGACATAGGTCATCTCCTTCGGAGCCGCGTTGGGATAGGCTTTGCGGAAGGCCTTGCAGAACTTCTCGCCCTGCTCGTCGCCCATGCGTTTCTTCACGGCCGCGATGGCTTCTTCTTCGGTCATATCCTTGCTGATGTCGAAGGTGAACTCGTTGAAGTCGGTGCCGATGAGCATGGGCACGTCCTTGCAGGTGGGCGATGCTGGGTCGAAGGGATGTTGTGGCAGAATCACACCGTCGACGACTGGCGAGAATCCTCCGCGTCTGCCCTTGAACACCCGTGCGCTGGCGGCATTCAGTTCTTCGTAGGTGAACTTCGAGAAGTCGGCGTCGCCGTTGGGTTCCAGTCCCAGTTCCTTGGTCAGGGCGATGCCAGCCTCGCGTGTGTTTGCCGGGTCAGCCTGGCGAAGTGTGGAACCGCTCTGTACGATGGCCCGCTTGAAGAGTCCCTTGGCGCTGGGCATGGCGAGGAGTGTCGACACCTTGCCTCCTCCGCCCGATTGTCCGGCAATGGTCACCTGTTGCGGGTCGCCGCCAAAACGGCTGATGTTGTCGCGAACCCATTCGAGGGCCTTCACAATGTCCTGCATGCCCAGATTGACCGACTTCGAGTACTTGCCTCCAAGACCCGTCAGGTCGATGTATCCGAGGATGTTCAGACGGTGGTTCAGGTTGACCACCACGATGTCGCCAGCTTCGGCCAGGGCGCGTCCTTCGTAGCAGGGCAGGTCGTGGCCCGATCCGCTGAAGTAGCCACCACCGTGAATCCATACGAAGACCGGTCGGCGCTTATTGTCGTTGATGCTCGGCGTCCAGACGTTCAGCACCAGGCATCCCTTTTCGTCCATCGGCTCCAGCACGAACTGGTTGCCGAAGGCATAGTCGGTCTGCGTGTTCCCGCTCCACTTCAGCGTCTCCGTCTGCGGAGCCTGTGGTCCGTAGAGCTTGCACATGCGCAGCTCGGTGAACTTGTCGGGAGCCTCTGGTGGCATGAACCTGTCGGCTTTGGCATACTGAATGCCTTTGAAAGTGAAGATACTGCCGTCCTGATAGCCTTCAATCGGTCCATAGACGGTGTTCACGCGTGTATGCACACCAGCCGTGATGGGCTGAGCATACGAATTGGCTGCGAAAATAAGTGCCAAACATGAAGTGAAGAGATACTTTAAAACCATAATAAGATATTAGTAGTGAATGACTCTGCAAAGATACGAAAAAAATCTGATATTACCGCATGTTTTAGTAGAAAAAGTGTATAAAATATACTTAAATTTTTGCTCACAAGAATCTTCGGCGACAGCACTCGTCGATGCGGGCTTGAGTGACGTTCCGGAAAGGGTCTGCGGATGGTACATTACGTGTGATGAAAAGCGGCGCTTTTGATGAGAGAAAGCGGCAGTTTTGATGATGAAAAGCGGCGGTTTTAGTGCCAAAAATGCGTGTTTTGAAGACTAAAAGCGGCGGTTTTGAGAAAGGAAATTGGCGCGATGAGATGGGGGGCTATGGGGAAATCATAGGAGGGCAATGGAAGATTCCAGGCAGGCACTATCTCCAATGGGCTGAATTTTCAGCCCATTCAGCCAATAAGCCTAATCTAGATCCTATTTTCTAACGGGCTCAAATCTGAGCCGGTTCAACCAATGAGGCCAGTTTTGACTAATCTTTAACGGGCGCAATTTTGCGCTCGTTCAACCAATGAGCACTATGAACTATGCACAAAAAACGGAGCCAGAAGGCCCCGGAATAAGATTTCGTTTGTTAGATGGTCAAATGAAATTAACCTGACTCAAATCAGTTGCAAAAGCATGTATCGCCTTTTGCATTTTCTCCTTGGTTTGCTGCGAAGGTGTACGATGGCCGGTTACATAATGCGACAGCTGACGTTGGTTGATGCCTGTAA
>JAILAI010000026.1 GCA_024681705.1 Prevotella sp. | reverse complement strand
GTATCACACCGTCATGAGAGTAGCATTCGCCATATTGATTCTGTCCCTGATGGCACTTCGTCTGTCGGCCCAGCGCACCATCCTGGTGCTCGACGTGGAGACGCGCACGCCGGTGCCAAGGGCTTCGGTGGAACCCGACGGCCACGCACCCACGCTGACCGACTCGGTGGGCATGGCCCGTCTGCCCGAACGCTTCGACAGCCTCACCGTGAGCCACCTGGGATACGAGCGCGAACGGCTGGCCTTCAGTGAGGTTCGCGACACGGTCTATCTCTTCGCCACCGGCCACATGCTGGGCGAAGTGGTGGTCTACTCGCAGAACAACATGATGGAATCCCTGAAAAAGGACATGTCAAAGATGGTGCTTCCCGACCCGGGACAGGCCGCGCTGAGGGTGAACATTGCCGACATGCTGCGCTTCTTTGGATGGAAGAGCAAACGTGAACGGAAGAAAAAGAAAGTGGAAAAAATCATAAAGGAACTGGACGCCAAGCCTTTGGAGGAAGAAGAATGAGACAACTGCTGACCATCGTTCTGCTGGCCTTCTGCGGCTTTGTCGCAGCACAGCGCCAGATAGTGGTGCTCGATGCCTCAACGCTACAGCCCATTCCGGGAGTCTCGGTACGGGCCGACAGCCTGCATGCCATGAAAACCGATGTCGACGGCATGGTGGCAGTGCCCGAACGTTTCGACAGCATCACGTTCAGTCACCTGAAATATGGCTCCGAGCGGTTGGCGGCTGCTGAGATTGCCGACACCATGCTCATGTTCTCCCGCGACGTATCGTTGCCCGAAGTAGTGGTCATGGGCGTTGGTCCCGACCTGATGCGCGCCATACGCAAGGACCACGAGCGCATACTGAACAGGCCACGCTATATAGCCCCCCTCAATTTCGAACTGGCCGAAATCCTCGACCGACGCGGCCGTCGCGACCGTAAACACCTAAAGCGGGCACTGAAGATTCAGCAGGAGTACGACCTCAAGTAACGCCGAAAGTGTCGCATTCCGCATCGGGCGATGCTGTTCTATCGCCCTGACCGACGCAGTAAACAACCAAAAAAAATGGCCCTTCATACAATAAAATGAAGGGAATGCGCGTTTATAAGGATGTATATATACAAAAAAGACAAACAATGATAGAATACGTAAAGGGTGAAATAGCAGATGTCACCCCCGCTTACGCTGTGATTGAAGCCCACGGCGTAGGGTATGGACTGAACATCTCGCTGAACACATATTCCGCCATTCAAGGCAAAAAAGAGGCGCGCCTATGGGTCCATGAGGCCATCCGCGAAGACGCCTACGTGCTCTTCGGATTCGCCACCAAGCAGGAACGCGACATGTTCCAGCTGCTCATCACCGTGAGCGGTGTGGGAGCTAATACGGCGCGCATGATACTCTCGTCGATGTCGGTACAGGAACTCTGTAACGTCATCTCCACAGGTAACGAGAAGATGCTGAAGAACGTGAAAGGCATCGGTCTGCGTACTGCTCAGCGCATCATCGTGGACCTGAAGGACAAGATCGTCACCAGCGGCATCGCTCAGGAGCTGCCTTCAAACGCTGGTCAGGCTTCGGCATTGGTGAACAACAGCGTGAAAGACGAGGCCGTTGGTGCACTCACCATGCTGGGTTTCGCCCCTGCCCCATCGCAGAAAGTGGTCGTCGCCATCTTGCAACAGCAACCCGACCTGCCCGTAGAACAAGTGGTGAAACTTGCTTTGAAGCAGATAAAATAAGGAAAACGCCGCAGGCTGCCGCCCATACGGGTCAAGCGAGCAGCTACGGCAGCAGACACATGCACTCGAATAACTCCAGTAACGCCTAAAGACATGAAATCCCTGAAGCTCTTCGCGGCCATCGCCGCCATCCTGCTCGTCAGCATCCAAGTGCTGGCGTGGAGCGGTATGCCCGTGCTTCGGGAATACAGTTGGGCAGAGCTGCTCAAGCCCGAGCTGCCACCAGACACCACGAAGACGGTGACGGCACAGCCCATTCTGGAGGCAGAGGAAGAAATACCCGACTCGTTGCTCAATCCACGCTGGAAGATTCAGCGAACGCAGCCCATCACCGAAGAAGACCTGGAGCGCAATGCCACCGACCTGACCTTGCCCGACAACCTGAAGCAGGAGGTGGAATACAACGACACGCTGAACAGATATATTATAGGTACACGCATGGGAGACTCCTATCTGGGAACGCCTTTCATGTGGACACCCGACGAGTTCAACCGATGGGCAGAACAACAGATGCGCCGCGACTTCTTCCGCTCAAAAAATAACGAGATATTCAAGGAGCAAGGCAAGGAGAAGTTCTCGTTCACCGACATGCACTTCGACCTGGGACCCGCTGAGAAGATCTTCGGTCCTGGCGGCGTGCGCATCAAGACGCAGGGAACGGCCGAACTGAAATTCGGCGCCACGCTGAAGAACATCGACAACCCCTCGCTGCCCATCCGCAACCGTAAGACCACCACGATGGACTTCGACGAGAAAATCAATCTCAACGTAAACGGTAAGGTGGGCGACAAGGTGAACATGAACCTGAACTACAACACCGATGCCACCTTCGACTTCGACTCGCAGAACCTCAAGCTGAAATACGACGGTAAGGAAGACGAGATCATCAAACTTGTCGAAGGCGGTAACGTGTCGTTCCCCAGCAACTCGTCGCTCGTGAAAGGCGCCTCGTCGCTCTTCGGTATACGAACCGACCTGCAATTCGGCCGACTGAAGCTGCAAACGGTTATCTCTCAGAAGAAATCGTCGGACAAGAGCGTATCGTCGAAAGGCGGCGCTCAGACCACAGCCTTCGAAATAGATGCCGCCAACTACGAGGAGAACCGCCACTTCTTCCTCTCGCAATACTTCCGCGACCGTTACGACGGCGCCATGCAGACGTTGCCCAACCTGACTACTGGCGTCACCATTAACCGCGTGGAGATATGGGTTACCAACAAGACGGGTAGCACGACCAACACGCGTAACATCGTGGCACTGACCGACTTGGGCGAAGGTCAGCACATCAGCAACCAGCTGTGGCAGCCCACCGGAACACCCGTTCCGTCGAACCAGTCGAACACCGAGTACCAAACGCTGGTGAACCAATACAGCGATGCCCGCGATGTAGACATGACCAGCACCACGCTCGACGCCATCCCGCAATTCGTAGGCGGTAGCGACTACGAGAAGCTGGAGAGTGCCCGTCTGCTATCGTCGTCGGAATACACCCTGAACACCGCTTTGGGCTACGTCTCATTGAAGACCACGCTACAGACCGACCAGGTGCTCGCCGTAGCCTACGAATACACCTACGGCGGAACTGTCTACCAAGTGGGTGAATTTGCCAGCGACATCAGCGACGTGAAGAAAGCCATCTTCGTGAAGTCGCTCAAGAACACCAGCAACAACCCCTCGCAAGGCAACTGGGACCTGATGATGAAGAACGTGTACTATCTGGCATCGACCGTAGAGAAGGAAAAGTTCCGCCTCGACGTGAAGTACCAGAGCGACACCACCGGTGTCTACCTCTCCTACATTCCGGAAACGCAGGTGAAGGACCAAATGCTCATCAAGGTGCTCGGCGCCGACCGTCTGGACAACAACATGAAAGTGCATTCGAACGGTTACTTCGACTACGTGCAGGGCTATACGGTGGCCAACGGTCGCGTATTCCTGCCCAAGGCCGAGCCTTTCGGATCGCACCTCTACAACTATCTCACATCGAAGGGACTGTCGGCAGAGACCGCCGAGAAATATTGCTTCCACGAGCTCTACGACTCCACGAAGACCATCGCCAAGCAGATTGCCGAGAAAGACAAATACCAGCTTGTAGGACAGTATCGCGGTTCTTCGGCCCGCACCATCTCGCTTGGTGCCTACAACGTGCCGCAAGGATCGGTGGTGGTGACCGCCGGAGGTGTGACGCTGACCGAAGGTTCCGACTATAGCGTGGATTACAGTGCTGGTGAGGTGACCATTCTCAACGAGAGTCTGCTTGCCGCACAAACAGACATCAAGGCGTCGTTCGAAAGCCAGAGCGACTACGCGCAGGAACGAAAGACGATGTTCGGCGTCAACTGGGCCTATGACTTCTCGAAGGACTTCCAAATCAGTGGTACGTTGCAACACCTCTCGGAACAGGCCCTCACCACCAAGGTTACGATGGGTAACGAGCCACTGAACAACACGTTGTGGGGTCTGAACATCAACTGGAAGCGCGAGAGCCAGTGGCTCACCAATATGCTCGACCTGCTGCCCGGACTCCATTGCACAAAGCCATCGCAAATATCATTCACGGGTGAATTTGCCCACCTCATCGCCGGACAAGCTCACGGCACACAGGACAATGCGTCGTATCTCGACGACTTCGAGAACACGAAGAACGCCATCGACGTCAGTCAGCCTTCGTCGTGGATCATCTCCAGCGTGCCCACCATGTTCCCCGAACATCAGGACAAGACATCGGTGACCAGTGGTTACAACCGCGCCCTACTTTCGTGGTATAACATCGACCCGCTCTTCACGCGCCGCTCCAGTTCGCTCACACCAAGCCACATCAAGAGCGACCTGAACCAACTCTCGAACTGGTATGTGCGCGAGATCTACGTGAACGAACTCTATCCCAATCGTGACCAGAGCAGCTACAGCGGCTCCACCAGCACCCTGCCCATACTGAACCTGGCCTACTATCCTTCGGAAAGAGGTGCGTATAACCTGAACCCCGACCTCAACAACAACGGAACGCTCACCAACCCGCAAGGCAAGTGGGGCGGCATGATGCGTAAATTGGACACCAACGACTTCGAGGCTGCCAATATCGAGTACCTGGAGTTCTGGATGCTCGACCCGTTCATCTATGCCCGTCGTGAGGGAACTGAGGCACAGTATGGTGGCGACTTCTACATCAACCTCGGCGAAATGAGCGAGGACGTGCTGCGCGATGGTAAGAAGTTCTACGAGGACGGTATGCCTGTGGACGGTTCGCAGAACTACACGACCACGCAATGGGGTAAGGTGCCCACGCAGTCGACAGTCACCTATGCCTTCGCCACTACCAGTGGTTCGCGCGAGCTTCAGGACGTAGGTCTCAACGGTCTGACCAACGAGGAAGAACGCACCTACGGCGCCTATCAGGAATTCCTCAACAGCATTCAGGGCAAGGTGTCGACAGCCGTTTTCGACAGCATTCAGGCCGACCCCGCCAACGACGACTACCACTACTTCCGCGGTTCTGACTTCGACCAAATGGAAGCACCCATCCTGCGTCGCTACAAGCGCATCAACATGCCGCAGGGCAACTCGCCCGACAACGAGAACTCGCCCGAGAGCTATAGCACTGCCTACAAGTCGACGCCCGACGTGGAGGATATCAACCAAGACTATACGCTCAACGAATACGAGAAGTATTTCCAATATCATGTGAGCATTCGCCCAGGCGATTTGGAAGTGGGACGCAACTACATCGTCGACAAGCGCGAGACGCGCCGTAAGCTTCGCAACAACAACGAGGAGGAAGCCACGTGGTACCAGTTCCGTATTCCCATCCGCGACTTCGAGGAGAAGGTGGGCTCTATCAGCGACTTCACCAGCATACGTTTCATGCGTATGTTCCTCACAGGGTTTGAGAAGCCCGTCGTTTTACGTTTTGGTTCACTCGACCTTGTACGCGGTGAGTGGCGTATCTATGAGCAAAACCTCTCTGGAGGCAGCGAAAGCGGCAAACTCGCCGTGAGTGCCGTCAACATTGAGGAGAACAACGACAAGGAACCCGTCAACTACGTGCTGCCTCCGGGAATCCGCCGAGAGCAAGACCCCACACAGCCTCAACTCGTTGAAAGCAACGAGCAGGCTCTCGACATGGTGGTGACAAACCTCTCCACCAACGAGGCCAAAGCGGTGTACAAGAACACGAATGTTGACCTGAGACAGTACAAGCGCATTCAGATGTTCGTTCACGCCAATGCCATGCAGCAGAATATAACTAACCTGCAAGACAACCAGCTGGCCGTGTTCATCCGTCTGGGTTCCGACTACAAGAGCAACTTCTACGAATATGAAATACCGCTGAAGCTTACGCCCGAGAACAATCAGTACAACCGCTACTCCATTGCCGACTGCCGTATGGTGTGGCCCGAAGAAAACATGCTCGACGTTCCGCTTTCTGTATTCACACAGCTGAAGAAACAACGTAACATTGTCCGCGCTGAAGGAACGGCGTCTTACACCCAGCTGTTCAGCACCTACCTCGACGACAAGCCCAACAACAAGATCAGTATTATGGGTAACCCCTCGCTGGGTGAGGTGAAGACCATGATCATTGGTATCCGTAACCTCTCAGGCGAACTGAAGAGCGGTGAGGTGTGGGTGAACGAACTGCGTCTGAAGGAATACAACAACGAAGGCGGCTGGGCTGCTCAGGGAACGCTCAACATGCAGCTTTCCGACGTGGGCAGCGTGAACCTTTCTGGTCGCTACACCTCCGAAGGCTTCGGCGGAATCGAAGAAGGCGTTAGTCAGCGAGCCACCGACAACTTCGGAACCTACAGTGCCACCGCCAACATCGAGTTGGGTAAGTTCTTCCCCGACAAGGCGAAAGTGTCGGCACCACTCTACTATTCAATCACGAAGGAGCAATCAAGTCCGAAATACAATCCCATGGACACCGACATGGAACTCGACGACGCCCTCGAGTCGACAATCGACAAGCATGAGCGCGACTCCATCGAGAGCATTGCGGTGACGAAGACCACCACAACTAACTTCTCGCTCTCCAACGTCCGTGTAGGCATCACGACCAAACGTCATCCCATGCCTTACGACCCAGGTAACTTCTCGTTCTCCTACAGTCATTCCCATCGTCACAACAGCGGCGAGACCACCGTCTACGAGGATGAGCACAGATGGAACGGTTCGATGAACTACAGCTACACGCCCGTCTACAAGACATTCGAGCCATTCAAGAAACTGTTGGCCAAGAACAAGAGCAAGTGGTTTGATATCCTGAAACGTTTTGGACTGAATTATCTGCCACAAAACGTGACGTTTAATGCCGATATCCAGCGTAACTACTACGAGTTGCAGGAACGCGACATGGAGAGTTTGACCGACTCACAACTGCCGCTCACCTTCAACGAGCAGTTCCTCTTCAACCGCGAATTTTCCATTCGCTGGGACCTCACGCGCAACCTCCACATGAATTTCAATAGTGGAACCCACGCCCAGATTGAAGAACCCTACACACCCATCAACAAGTCGCTATACCCCGACCGCTACACAGCATGGAAGGACAGCGTGAAGACGAGCGTAATGCACATGGGAACGCCACTCGACTACAGCCAGAACTTCACAGCTAGCTACCAGCTGCCTCTGAACCTGATTCCCATCTTCGACTGGATCAATACCGACGCTTCCTACAACGCCACATATAATTGGGTTCGAGGTACCGACCTAGAAGACGGAACCAGTTTGGGCAATAGCATCTCCAACAACCGAACGCTGAACATCAACGGTTCGCTCAGCTTGGAGAAGCTCTACAACCACATCCCCTTCCTGAAGGCAACGAACGAGCGATTCAACAAGTCGCAACGCTCTAATGCGAACAAGACGGGAAAGAAGAAAGACGACAAGGGAAAAGACAACAAGAAAACCCAGACACGCAAGCCTACACCCGCAAAGCCCAAAGACTTTGAGAAGGAAATCACGCTGATGCCCGATACCACCATCACTGTCAATCACGGCAAGAACACCAAACGCATCATTGTTTCCGGACGTACGGCCGATGGCAAGACGTTCCGCGTGAAATATAAAAAGGTGGACCAAAACAATATTAAGGTGATAACCAAGGTTGACTCCGCAACGACCATCAAGATAACGGTGAAGGCCAAGGAGAAGCTCGACGACAAGACATGGTACAAGACTTCACAGGTCGTGGCCCGCGGTCTGATGATGGTGCGCAGCATTAACCTCAGCTATCGCGACCAGTATTCGATGGCCCTGCCTGGCTTCATGCCTACGGTTGGCGACATGCTCGGTCAGCGCAACGGCGACCTGCTTTCGCCTGGTCTCGACTTTGCCTTCGGCATGATTGGCGACAGCTACATCGAGAAAGCCGCCCAGAACAACTGGTTGCTGATGAGCGACAGTGTGGCAAGTCCAGCCGTCACTAACAGCACTCGCGATCTCCAGCTTCGCATGACGCTCGAGCCAGCCAGAAATCTTAAGATTGACCTCAATGCCACTCACACGCGGCAACAGGCCCGACAAGTGCAATATATGTATGCCGGCATGCCCACCACGCAGAGCGGTTCGTTCACCATGACAACCATCTCCATTGGTTCGGCCTTCGAGGGTATGGGCAATGCCAACAATGGCTACCACTCAGCATCGTTTGTACGTTTCTGCAACTCACTCGACGGTTTCCGCGACCGTGTGGAGGCACAATACGAAGGGGCTGTCTATCCGATTGGAACCAGCATGGCTGGAGCTACCTTCAACGCTGACAACGGCAGGGTGAACAAATACAGCTCCGACGTGATGATTCCCGCCTTCCTCGCCGCCTACACAACCGGCAGTGGCAACAGACTCGACCTCTTCCCCGCCATCACGCGCATGCTTCCGAACTGGAGCGTTCGCTATAGCGGTCTCTCGCAGCTGCCTTGGTTCAGCGACCATTTCAAGAGCGTGAACATCAACCACAGCTACAAGAGCGTCTTTGCCATCGGAAGCTATAGTTCGTTCTCCACCTACCACGAGTATATGGACGGACGAGGCTTCATCACCGATGCTACCACCGGCAACCCAACGCCCTCCAGCATGTACAACATTTCGACCGCCTCTATCAACGAGTCGTTCTCACCGCTGCTGGGTGTCGACGTCACCTTCCTCAACAACCTGACCACGAAGCTTGAATACCGTACCACACGCGTGTTGACCCTTTCGACCACCAGCATTCAGCTCAGCGAGGCCCTCTCGCGCGACTGGGTAGTGGGATTCGGCTACAAGATCAACGACTTCAAACTCTTCGGAATGGGCAAGAACCACCGTAAGGTGAAGGGTGGCAACGACCAAGACGAACAGGAAAACAAGCAGCAGAGCAGCTCGCGTAAGAACGGCGTGAACCACGACCTCAACCTGCGTCTCGACATCTCATTGCGCAAACAGGCCTCCATCGTTCGCGACATCGCCTCGATGACCAGCACGGCCAGCAGTGGTAACAACGCCTTCAAATTGGCCTTCTCGGCAGACTATACGCTCTCGAAGCTGCTCACATTGAGTTTCTACTTCGACCGCCAGACCAATACCCCGCTGCTCTCTTCGAACAGCTACCCCACTACGACTCAGGACTTCGGACTCTCGCTGAAGTTCTCACTCACTCGCTAATCGCATCCCGTAGCAACAAGCCACATACTAACCATATTAAAAAAGAATATAATGAAAAAACACCTACTTACACTCATTTTGCTGCTTGCCGCCGGCACCGCAGCTGCTCAGGACCGTCCTCGTCTGGTAGTAGGAATTGCTGTAGACCAGATGCGCTGGGACTACATCTACCGTTTCTATGAAGACTACACCCATCACGGATTCAGGCGATTGCTCGACGATGGATTCTCTTGCGAGAATTGTCAGATCAACTACATCCCATCGATTACGGCCATAGGCCACGCGTCGCTTTTCACGGGCAGCGTGCCCAGCATTCACGGCATAGCCGGTAACAATTTCCTGTTGAACGGAAAAAGGACCTATTGCTGCACTGACACCACCGTGCAGACCGTGGGTAGCAACACCAAGGCTGGACAGCGCTCTCCCCGCAACATGTTGAGTACTACCATCGGCGACGAACTGAAGACAGCCACCGACTGGCAGTCGAAAGTCATCGGTGTGAGCTTCAAGGACCGCGCCGCCATTCTGCCCGCTGGACATCAGGCCGACGCCGCCTACTGGTTCGACACCGAAGCCCTCTGTTTCATCTCCAGCACTTACTACATGCCCGAACTACCCCGTTGGGTGAAGACCTACAACGACCGCATCGGCAACGAAATCAAACAAAAGGCACGTAAAGACAATAAGGTTGCGCCCATCAACCTCATACAATATGAGCCCTATGGCAACGAAATCACCGTGGGTTTGGCCAAGGCAGCCATCAAGAACGAGCGACTCGGACAACGTGAGGACATCACAGACATGCTGACGCTTAGTTTCTCGTGTCCAGATATCACCGGCCACCGCTACGGTACGCACCACGAGAAGACACGCGCCCAGTATATTGAACTTGATAAGCAACTGGCCGACTTCTTCGACTATCTGGATCAGACGATAGGCAAAGACCGCTATCTCGTATTCCTCTCTGCCGACCATGGTGCCGCCAACGGCATCCGTCAGAATCAGGCTCACCGCATACCGTCCGACGGATTCTACATCGACAAGGAAGAACCCGCCCTTAACGAGTTCCTCAAAGGCCATTTCCACCTGTCTGCCTCGTCGCCCAACCTCACCAACAACATCATGGATTACAAGGTAGTACTTAACCGAAAGAACATTGCTTCGGCCGGGCTGAAAGAAGAAGATGTAACGAAAGCCATCGTCGACTACTATCTCGAGCACCCCGCCGTATTGTATTGCTTCGCACTGAAAGATGCCGCCACCGCGCCCGTTCCAGCCATCATCCGCGAGAAGGCTGTCAACGGCTACAACCCTCAGCGTAGCGGAGACATACAAATCATCCTGAAACCAGGCTACTACGGTGTTTGGAAAGCCATCGACGACGGTACCACCCATGGATGCTGGAATCCCTACGACTGCCACATTCCGTTCATGCTCATGGGGTGGCACATCAATCACGGCATCACTTCTGCCGAAGTTCACATCACCGACATTGCCGCCACCATCTGCTCACTCATCCACATACAGATGCCTAGCGGAAGCATTGGCGAACCCGTCATCCAAGTAACGAAATAGAAGACAATAGTCATCAACAAAATCGCGCGAGGAGGAATCCTTCTTCGCGCGATTTTTCTATCATTGCATAGCAAAGCGACAATTGTATCGAATACGTTAATGACAGCTAAGAGTTTTGTCCGTACCAGAGTTTGTCGCCCTCTATATGTAGAGGCATAGGCAGATTGTCGGTAAACAATAGGCCTGTACCGAGGCCCTGCGGCATCTGGATACTTGGACCATAAACCAGAGCGGCGAGATGAGCGATGGCATTCAGGCCTACATTACTTTCCAAAGCACTGGTAATCCACGTGCCTATGCCACGCTTTCGCGATAGTGCAATCCACTCTTTTGTCCCTACCATTCCTCCATGTAGCGAGGGTTTCAATATGATGTAGGCAGGGGTAATCGTGTCGAGCAGAGCCTCTTTACGAGAAGGTTCGTTCACGCCAATGAGTTCCTCGTCTAAAGCAATTGGCAAAGGCGACTGGCGACAAAGTTCAGCCATTGCGTCCCATTGCCCTGCCCGGATGGGTTGCTCGATGGAATGAATGTCGTAGTGCGACAATTGCTCGAGTTTGCTGAGCGCCTCATCAGGCGAAAAAGCGCCATTAGCATCCACGCGTAGCTCTATCTGTTCCTTGCTGAAACGACGACGGATTCGTCGGATAAGGTCCAATTCCTCGTCGAAACCGATGGCCCCAATCTTCAGTTTGATGCACCTGAAACCAGCCGCCATCTTCTCCTCCATCCGACTGAGCATCTCCTCGTGAGTACCCATCCACACAAGTCCGTTAATGGGAATGCCTTCTTCACCATGGGCAAAAGGAGTATCGAAAAGCGCCGTACTACCTGCATGGAGATGCTGAAGGGCGGTTTCCAACCCGAAGAGCATCGAGGGATAGGGGCGCAGACGCTCGTAGTCGATGTGGCCACTCTCACAAAAATGATCGCAGACGGCGCGCAAAACTTCTTCATAATTGGGAAGATCGTCGCAACTGAGACGTGGCAAGGGCGCACACTCTCCCACCCCACAACGACCCATGTCGTCTGTCAGGGTCAGCAACCAGATGTCTCGCGTGGTGTAAACGCCTCGCGAGGTTCCGGCAGGTTGGCGGAAATGGAGCACACGATGCTCAATGTCAATATGGTAACTCATAAGAAAGAGCGTCAGATTGTGGTTCTGAATGTCGGGCTATAAAACGACACTCGAAGATATGCTCTCTACGGCAAGATGGGATACTGGTCGAAGTCGGGCTTACGTTTCTCCAGGAATGCACGTCCGCCCTCTTGCGCCTCATCCAAGTAGTAGTAGAGCATGGTGGCATCGCCAGCGAGTTGTTGAATGCCTGCCTGACCATCGAGTTCTGCGTTCAATCCAGCCTTGATCATGCGGAGTGCCAGGGGTGAACGTTGCATCATCGTCTCGGCCCACTCCACGCAGGTGTCTTCAAGTTGGTTGAAAGGCACTACCTTATTCACCATGCCCATGGCTTCGGCCTCCTTAGCGGTATATTGCTTGCAAAGGAACCAAATCTCCCGAGCCTTTTTTTGTCCCACCATACGCGCCAGATAGCTACTTCCAAAGCCCGCATCGAAGGAGCCCACCTTGGGACCTGTCTGGCCGAAGATGGCGTTCTCGCTGGCGATAGTCAAGTCGCAAACTACATGGAGCACATGACCGCCGCCGATGGCATAGCCGTTGACCATCGCGATGACAGGCTTCGGCAACCGACGTATCTGCATCTGCACGTCGAGCACATTCAGACGAGGCACGCCATCGTCGCCCACATAGCCGCCGCGGCCCTTCACGTGCATGTCGCCGCCCGAGCAAAAGGCTTTGTCACCAGCACCAGTCAGCAGCACCACGCGAATAGTCGGGTCTTCGCGGCAGATATTCAACGCCTGTGAAATCTCCCATGTGGTCTTCGGCGTGAAGGCGTTGCGATAGCGCTCACGGTTGATAGTTATCTTTGCTATGTGATGATACTCTTCAAACAGGATTTCTTCGTAATCCCGCAACTTTTTCCATTCTCTTTTTTCCATTGTTCAGGGTCTTGAGGGTTCATGTTCTTGCAAAGGTACAAAAAATCCCCGTCAACGAGCAGAAAATTCCCGATTTTTCATTATCTTTGCAAACAAAATTAAAAACCTACTTCTTTTCAATCGCTATGCTACAGATACGATGCAAAAATAACAATATCACAAAGAGTTTCCCGGAGGGGACTTCCCTTCTGGATGTGTATCAGGATTTTGCCGACGACCTGAAGATGCCTTTCCCCGTGGTTTCGGCCAAGGTGAACAACACATCACAGGGATTGAAATTCAGACTTTTCCAGAACCGCGACGTCGAGTTCCTCGATGCCAGCGAAGGTTCGGGTCATCGTTGCTATGTTCGCTCACTATGTTTTGTGCTCTACAAGGCCACCAGCGATGTATTCCCAGGGAGCAAACTATTCATCGAGCACCCGCTCTCTCGCGGTTACTATTGCAACTTCAAGAAAAAAGGCAATACGCCACTCTCGCCTGACGACGTTGAGCGCATACGTCAGCGAATGAAGGAAATCATCGACCTGGACATGCCCTTCCGCCGTAGCGAATCGACTACGGACGAAGCATTGCGTATCTTCTCCGAGCGCGGATTCTCCGATAAAGTAAAGCTTCTGGAAACTAGTGGACAAATCTATTGCGACTATTACACGCTTGGTGAGACCGTCGACTACTACTACGGACCACTCGTGCCCTCGGCCGGCTACCTGAAGGTATGGGAGTTGGAAACCTACAAAGACGGTTTGTTGCTCCGCGTGCCCGACATGTCGAACCCGCTGGTGTTGGCCGAGAAAGTGGACATGCCGCACACCTTCGAGATGTTTGCCGAGAAGGTGAAGTGGGATATCATCATGCGACTCTCCAACGCGGGCGACGTGAACAAAGCCATTCTCAATGGACATGCATCGGAACTTATCCAGGTGAGCGAGGCCCTTCAGGAGAAGAAAATCGTACAGATAGCCGAAGAAATCGACCGTAGGTTCCGAGCAGACAAAGACCCCATCCGTCTGGTACTCATCACCGGGCCCTCGAGTTCGGGAAAGAGCACCTTCTGCAAGCGCCTCTCCATCCAGTTGCTCGCTTGTGGTTTGCGCCCGCTCTCCTTCTCCACCGACGACTACTTCGTCAATCGCGTGGACACACCGAAGTTGCCCAATGGCGACTATGACTTCGACAACATCAGGGCGGTTGATTGCGATCTGCTCGAAGACCATCTAATGCGATTGATGGACGGTGAGAAAGTGGAGATTCCGGAATATAATTTCGTAACGGGCAAGCGCGAATATAATGGCAAGAAACTAAAGCTCTCGCCCGATAGCGTACTCATCATCGAAGGCATTCACGCCCTGAATCCACTACTCACCGAACGTCTGCCCGAATCGGTAAAGTTCCGCATCTACATCGATTGCCTTACGAGCATCTCGCTCGACGACCACAACTGGGTGCCCACGCGCGACAACCGTCTGCTCCGACGCATCATCCGCGACTACAACAAAGGAGCCTTCACGGCACAACAGACCATCAGCCAATGGAAGAATGTGTGTATGGCCGAGGAACAATGGATATTCCCCTTCCAAGAGACGGCCGACATGATGTTCAACTCGGCGCTCAACATCGAGTTCGCCGTATTACGAACCCATGCGGAGATTATCCTCGCTTCGGTGCCCAAGAACTGCCCCGAATACGCCGAAGCTCACCGGTTGCTGAAGTTCATCCACTACTTCATCCCCGTGAGCGATAAGGAGATTCCTCCCACAAGCATCATGCGTGAATTCGTCGGAGGCAGCAGCTTTAAGTATTGACATCAGCAACCTTAATAAACATTAACTATGTCTGCATCCCATTGTCCCCATTGCGGTTTATCCGTTACGACCGATACCGCTTTCTGTCCGCGTTGCGGCAAACCTATCGCAACTGCTCCCAAGCCCAACAAGAGCAACGCAGGACTTTATGTCATCATAGGACTACTTCTTGGATTGTGTCTTGCCCTTCTCGCATGGATTTTCTTCTCGTCCAACAAAAAAGAAGACGTCCCTCCATCCTCTACTGAAGTGAAAATGGAAGAGACGACAAGCACAAGCACTTTGCAAACATCGACACCAACGGAGCAAACCATAAAACCCGTGCAAATGAGTCTCTGGGGAACGATTGGCGACTCCGGCGATGTTGACTTCGAAATGGAGGGTACCACCGGTTATTATAGCTATAGTCGTAAAGGCTCTGAAAGCGGACGACGCACCTTAAAACTTGAATCGTACGACGAGAAATCAGGTCGATGCATATTGGGCGCCTACTATCAGGGCGAATACATCGGCAAGTTCGACGGCATCTTCAACAACATTGACAATGTCGACGACGAAGGTGAGCACCACTACGGACAAAGCTATCAAGGAAAATTCCTAAGCGTCAAAGGAGTCGAGATTGATTTCTACCTGTATGCCGATTGATGGACCCGCGAAATAAGATCTACCATAACAAATCGCAAACACCACAAATAAAATGGTAGGTCTATGGTAGGTCTATGGTAGGTCTTGGCGAAAGACCTACCATAGCTGAAACCCTTTGCTGGTGGGCGTTTGCGGGTGGTTATGGTAGGTCGGTAGGTCTTAAACGCAATTTAAGAAAAAAAAGAGAAGTAGCTTCTATTTTCTTATCCAGATGAAGCATGTCTTTCGAAACTCTTAAGCACCGTTTTCCATAAACTTAAGCATCGCTTTATCAGGAAAAGGAATGTAATCACGACGTGAGAAATACGACAAATCACTTCATTAAAACTGGCGCTTTCGAAAATGAAAAGCGCCAGTTTTCTGCACTGAAAGCGGCGGTTTTGGTCCGTTTCAGAATAATATCGATTATTGCGACTTATAAGGCCGCTCGTCTTCTCCCACTATCAGAAGCTGTCCGACCAGCGGTGATCCTTCGGGAAGGGCTGACCGCCCCATGCCTTCACCTGCGTCCAAGGTTGAGGTGCATCCTTCCAGAAAGGATGATCGGCGGGAAGTCCTAGCGGCATGAAGGACAAGGAACTCATGTAGAGCGAACCGTTGTTGGTGTACCAATCAGCGGTGTCGGGCTGACTTCCGCAGAAGCCGATGGTGAGGTAGCCGCCTTCGTTGAAGTTGTTCTGCGAGTCGAACATGCGGTGAAGCACTTGCGTCAGCGCTGCTCTCACCTGACCGTTGCTGAGGTCGCTGGGCAACGTCTGATACCAAGCCATCAACGCCAGTGGTTGCATGGCGGCCATGCGATAGGGCGTAGAACGTCCGATGACGGGGAAAGTCCCTTCCGGCGAGATGAAGCGCTCAAGGATGATGGCCATCTTCTGCGTACGCTTCAGCTGACGCTCGCGGTATTTTTTCATGTCGATGCCCCAGCCACCATTCTTGGCTTCAATCATATTCTGAAGCGTCTCCAGATACATGGCGTGAAAGACATAGCAACTATAGTAGTCGAAGGCAAACGTGCCCTGCCCATCCGAGAACCAACCATCGCCAACATACCACTCCTCCGTCTTGCGAATGGCCATGTTGATGCGGAAATTATCGTGCGGTGCACCAGCTTTCGCCAGGAAACTCTCGATGGTGGACGAGAAGAGCAGCCAGTTGGTATAGGGTGGATCTACACGGCGCAGACGAGTGAACTCATCAATATAGCGTTGCTTGGTCGTCTCGTCGAGTGGCATCCACAAGGC
>JAILAI010000250.1 GCA_024681705.1 Prevotella sp. | reverse complement strand
CCACATGTCTATCCCCTTTTTGCAATGTCGAGATAGCAGTCGAAAAGTCGGTTGAGCAAAACCGACAGTTTTGATCATCGAAATTGGCGCTTTTGATGACCGAAACTGCCGCTTTTGCTCATCGAAACTGCCGCTTTTGGTCACCCATTTTTCGGGTTTTTACGCATAATATTTGCATTTTTATTCTGAGAGAATGACAGCGATTTTGTAATCGATTGACGGTCAACGGTTAACGCTAGCGCCTCATGGCTGGCTTATTTAGGTGCTTCGGACTTTGCGATTGAGAATTTTTAAATCTCCGTGTTAAAAACGAGCGTTCCAATCGCAAAAAAACGTTATCGGAAGGCTGACATGCTTGTTGACCACAGCCCTAACATAGGTGGCCTTGTTGACCCCACCCCTACCCCTCCCCTGCAAGCAGGGGCGGGGAGTGAAGGAAGTGGTTCTCAAGAAGGTTAGGGTTCTCCTTGGAATGATGGTATTAGATGCAACGTGCCGCCCAGTCATTTGTGTTATCTGGACGGCACGTGGTATTTGGTTTTGGGATATTTCCTAGAGGTCTTCGTAGCTACCGTTGAAGGTGGTAACGCTCATGTCACCCGTTTGCAAGCCACGCTTCAGCCAACGCATGCGCTGAGCTGATGTGCCGTGAGTGAAGCTCTCGGGCGAGGAATAGCCTTGAGCCTTCTCTTGCAGATAGTTGTCGCCGATGACCTTAGCGGTTTCGATAGCCTCCTCGAGGTCGTTCTCGTCGATGCTCTGGAAGGTCTCGTTCTCATAGTGTCCCCATACGCCAGCGTAGTAGTCGGCAAGGAGTTCCAAGCGCACGCTGATTTGGTTAGCGGCCGTCTTATTCGTTCTCTGCATCTGCTGATGTGCCTTTCCCAATATGCCCAGTTGTTGCTCCACGTGGTGTCCTACCTCGTGGGCAATCACATAGGCAAAGGCGAAGTCAAGGTCGCCCTTGTTCTTGATGCCCAGCGACTTACGCATGGTCGTGAAGAACGACAAGTCGATGTAAAGGGTCTGGTCGGCCGAGCAATAGAAAGGTCCCACGGACGCGGTTCCTTGTCCGCAACCCGTCTGAACGGCACCTGTGTAGAGCACCATCTTTGGATTCGTATAGGAGCGTCCCATCTGCTTGAACACCTGGCCCCAGATGTCCTCCGTCGAGGCGAGCACCTGGCTTGAGAATTGTGCCAGCTTCTGCTCTTCTTCGGTGAACTCACGCTGGCCTTCGGTGGTTCCTACATTCTGACTCTGGGCCATCTGTGTGCCCACGTTTGTGATAACGTCGCCCAGATTCCCGCCCTGCAGGAATGTGAACAATGCAATCATGACGATACCGCCGATACCGAGTCCGGCAACGGTGCCACCGCTCATTCCGCGGCGATCGTCCACGTTGTTGCTTTCTCTTCTTCCGTCTAACTTCATGGTTGTTTTGTTTTTATTATTTAATTACTACTTTCTTGTTTCCAATGATGTAAACACCCTTCTTCAGGTGGAGATTACCGCTTGACGTAGTGCCCACGCAACGTCCCGAGAGGTCGAAGACGAGGGTATTGCGCTTGTTGGGCATAACCGGGAACTGAGCCACCGTTGTCTGGTCAACAGGCTGGCGCTTGTAGAGCTGAACGGCTACGATATCGTGACTATAGCACGAGAAGCGTGGTGCACCAGCATTATACTGGATGTAATAGCCCGTGTTCGTGTTCTTGATAATAGCGTCGTTTCCGCTGAACGTGATGGTCCATTGGGCGCCCTTATCCGATGCAGACGAGGCGGTGTGCAACTTGTTTTCTTTCGCCGTATGGGCCAGATACACCTTTCCGGTTGCATCGTAGAGCGTATATTTGCCGTTGGAGCCCCCCAGAGTCACCTCGTAAGGCTTTCCACTCGCGTTGACGGCCGTCGAAACGGCACCGTTAGTAGGTGTCAGACTAACGTAGTTACGAATGTTACTACCTTGCTCGGCCATAGCGGTGTTCTCGCTCTCACACACGATGATGTAGCCAGCATCCTCCTCCAATTCGCTAGCCGAAGCAATGCGAAGATAGATATTCTCGCCTTCCACGGGATTGATGTTGGGATCGTCTCCGGGATCATCGCCTGGGTCGTCACCGGGATCGTCGCCAGGAACATAAGGTGAGTAATTGTCGGGCACCTGATAGTTGTCGTAGCTGAAGGCCACATCCCTCATGCTACCCCAGATGTATTGTTCAAGTCCAGGATAGTCGATAAAGGGATTACGGTTGTATTGTTCTAAGGACACGGCATTGTTTCGGTTGTACTCCTTGTCGCTCACCTCGTCGTTGTGCGACCATTCGAGGAACATGTTCAATGCCCAAGTCTTCATTCCCGGATAGGTTTTGCCATCGAACACATCGGATCCATTGCTCAGGGTGAAATTGACATTCTGATGGCATGTGGCCATATAGAAATAAGTGCGTGCAAAGTCGCCTTTGTAGATGTCGTTAGGCTCGAAAACAGTTTTTGAATAGCCCTCCGTTCCACTAGAGCCCAACTTACTGAAGCCACCATGCGACGACCAGGATACACTCTTCACCACTCCAAACGGATAGTTGCTACGCCTATTGTTGACATACCCGTCGGTGGGATATAGGTGGAAGAGGTCGCTATAAGGCACCGTACCCTCCTTTCCGTTGAACCAGCTCTGCGGCACACTATGCTCGCGGTTGTACATACTTCTCGTTGTTCCCGATGCGTTGTCCTCGCCATCGTATGAGCCTTTATGTTCGGAAGGATAGAAATCGCTGATGTCACTATACATATCCCAGATTTGTCCGTTTTCACGCAAGTCTGTTTTCAAATATGCGTCAAAACAATCGTCGTAGTCCACCATCTTATATTTCTTCGATTGCTCCTGTCCATACTCATCAGTGAAGGTATAGTAACCATAGCGTAAAATATTGTAAAGCGCTGTTTTCAGTTCAGCGCCTTTTTTTCCGTCGGCAGCCTTGTAATAAGTGCCCGTGCCGTTCGGTCCTTGCGCCCAGACGCCTAGCGTCATTAGCATGAGGATTGAAAGAATAGATATTCGTTTCATTTTGATTTATCGTTTTTAGAATTTGGTTACAAAAATAGTCGAAATTCTTGAATGTCGCAAACTTTTTTTTTGATATTTGAAATATTCATCGTAATTTTGCCATGAAATCATGTAAAACGACAAAAAATAAGAACATGAGAAACCTTTTTATCACAATTTTAGCAATTACGGTCGCCTTGAGTGCCTGTGCAAAAAAACAGATAAAAGAACAACGTCAACTCGTCTTTGACCCTTCCAAGGGAAAGGTATCTCAGCTGACGATGCCTCAGGGCGATATTGTTCACTTTACGGCCTACGAACATCTCTTCTACGTGACCAACGTTGAAGACACCACCTATCAGTACATGAACGTCTTCGTGCCCGAAAGAGCCACACAAGACTCGCCCATCTTCCTACGAACCTACGTGGGAGGCTACATGGCCTCGAAAGCAACTTATCCGCAAGCCGGCGATGCTTCGGGACGAGCATTG
>JAILAI010000155.1 GCA_024681705.1 Prevotella sp. | reverse complement strand
TATCCAACCCTATACCCCCCTATCTAACCCATCCAACCCTATATCTCCAGGAGCCCAAGCCCCGCCGCTCTGTGCTCCCCTCCTTCGGAGGGATTGGGGGAGGTTCCCATTTCCGCCTGCCATCTTGGAGTTGGTAATGGTGTTCTGTGCCAATTTGTAGAATACTGCCATTGTGTTTTTCCTTTCAAAGATTTTAACGGTTAATAAATTCTGTTCTGAAGGAGTTTCCGCGTTGCGCTGATCAGGCCTGTTTCATCATCGCTGAGCATCGTGTCGTGCCGTCCCCGGGCCCTTGGTTTCCGCATTCTCACGAGCTTCCACGTTTCTTCTCCTTTCAAGTGCAAAGGTACAACATAATCCCCTTAAATTCCAAATTTTCAGGGGGTCGAAAACGGCTAATAATTGTTAAGGATATAAAATAAATGTACTTGTTACAATGTTACATTGTTACATTGTTACAATAAGACACAAGTACACAAGTGAAGTGTGTTTTAAATTGTAAATTATTAGGCTTAAAAATACACTAACTATAAGTAAATAATTTTTATTATAATATATATAATATATATTATAATAACCTATTGGTCTACATTCCTCGATGGTAAATGTGGTACACTCTTATTGTAACAATGTAACAATGTAACAATGTAACACTTTGTGTTTGCATAAGTGTTCGTACAATCCTGCTAAGTTCTTGATAATCAGCTAGCTGAATGGTTTGTTGTCGCATATGGTTGTAGTTGACGGAGCGGATAGGGGAGAATAGATGGGCGCAAATTTGCGCCCATCTCCTGCAAAATGACAGTCAAAGAATAGTGATGATATAGGCAGAATTGGGAGTTTGTAGGGCGAATATGGCCAATATCAGTGAAAAACAGAGCCATCAGCATTTGATTTATACATTTCAACGGGCGCAAATTTGCGCTCGTTTCCCACAAATAGCGCTGCGCAGTGCTTTTATACGTGATTACATCGGGTTTTATTATATTTCATAGGTTTATATAATAACTTCATAAACTTTTCCAGGACCTCAGAGAAGGCTAAATAATGTCGTAAAACAACAATCATTTCCTATCATTTCCAATGATCTCCCATAATCTCCCATCAGCCCCCATCAAATCCCATAATCCCCCATATCCCTTCACCCGGCGACACCCAAACGAAAACTGCCGTTTTCTCTCGTTGAAACCGCCGTTTTTTATCATCAAAACCGCCGCTTTTCATCGCATAAGTCTTCGTCGAGCTCTCTATGTGCAAAGCTTAACTTGAACTGATTTTTCCGCTTCAAAATTACACTATTTTTAACAAAAAAAACTACCTCCGAAAGGTCCAAAACATTTGGTGGATTGAATATTTTTTCGTACCTTTGTAGGTGTGCTGAGATAGCATGGATTTAGTAATTCTCTCCTTAAAATAGCGCGACAAATGGCCATTTGAACACAACCCGATGCGGTAAACATTTTCGTGAGAAAATTGTACAAGACGATATAAAACCACATCATGAAATGATAAGATTAGGGCGATCTTAGTTATCCTTGAGGCTTCAACAAGTTCAAATCGTTGGGAAACGACATGTGTTGCGGTTTACGGAATTAAAATATCAAGGCGGTTTTTAGATGCTTCTTGAGACTACAATGAGTTTAAGTCGTTGGGAAATGATATGCTTTGCGTTTTGCGGAATTAGAAAATCAGGGCGGTTTTGGATGCTCCTTGAGGCTTCAACAAGTTTAAGTCGTTGGCAAACGATTTGCTTTGTGGCTTGCGGAATTAGAAATGGAGGTAACTGATTCTATTGAATGATGATCTGGTTCTCTTCATAGAGTCACCGTCTGCCATTCAGTCTTTCACAACATTATAGATTCGATTCAGATAGCAACTGACATTCGTCTCTCATTATAGCTTTCGCCTTCACAAGTCGAAACCGTCAGCTCTCATGAATAAAAGCTCGTCAGGAGAGAATTCTTTCAATATCAATAGGAGATTCCTCAAGTCATTTTTAATCATCACCCTTTTTAAACCTAATCAGCATTATGATAAATAGAATATTTATATTTTGATGTTTTATATATAGGAAATGACGTATCGTCAAAGGGCTGCTAGCGAAATATAGTATTATTCGTCTTCATGCTGTTATATCGGATTTACTAGGAAATTGAAAGACTTCATGGTTTCTTAAAGACTATCATACAATGCCGTAAGGCAACTTATCAAATCCTATCACATCCCATAAAACCCTATCAACCCCCATAGCCCCCCATAATCTCCCAATCATATTCTATAAAGATTGCAATCTTTTAAAATCGTGAGATCCTCAAGCCTGTTCATATAATGTCACAAAAAAAAGCCAAGCTACTAGAACTTGACTTTTTCTGTCGGGGTGACAGGATTCGAACCTGCGACACCCTGGTCCCAAACCAGGTGCGCTACCGGGCTGCGCTACACCCCGATTGTTTTTAGCGGTGCAAAGGTACGAAATAAAGATTAGAGCGAGGAAAAGAAACGAATAAATGTAACGGTTGTTAACATTTTTTATTCATAATCCGACCTATATCTCTACGAACTAAATGCGTCGTTACCTTTGACGGAGACGTTCTTAGATGATATTCTGCTCTTTGAAAATCTTCTTCAATATCTGAACACCACGCTCAACCTGTTCTTCGGTGTGTGTAGCCATCAGTGCAAAACGGACGAGTGTGTCCTGAGGTGCGCATGCAGGCGGAATTACAGGGTTGATGAAGACACCAGCCTCGAAGGCCAAAGCGGTGATCTTGAATGTCTTCTCGATGTCGTGAACATAAAGCGGAATGATTGGGCTCTCAGTGTCGCCAATCTCAAATCCTTCCTCACGGAAACGCTTCAGTGCATATTTGGTGACGCTCCAAAGCTTCTCGATGCGCTCGGGTTCTTTCAGGAGAATGTGCAGGGCCTCCATAGCAGCTGCCGTAGCAGCTGGTGTGTTGCTGGCGCTGAAGATATATGTGCGGCAAGCATGACGCAGATAGTTGATGGTATCCTTGTCGGAAGCGATGAAACCGCCAATACTTGCAAGACTCTTTGAGAATGTTCCCATGATAAGGTCAATCTCGTCGGTGATGCCGAAATGGTCGCAGACACCTCGTCCGTGATCGCCAAAGACGCCAATGCCATGAGCCTCGTCGACCATGATGGCCACGTTGGGATACTTGTGCTTGAGCTCCACAATCTCGGGAAGCTTGGCCAAGTCGCCCTCCATCGAGAACACGCCATCTACAACAATCAGCTTGATGCCTTCTTCCGGAAGGTTCTGAAGCACGCGCTCCAAGTCTTCCATATCGTTGTGCTTGTAGTGAAGCTGACGGGCAAACGACAGACGTCGACCGTCTACAATACTAGCATGATCTCTATCGTCGCAAATGATGTAATCGCCCTTTCCTACTACCATTGCTAACACACCCTGGTTAACAGAGAAACCGGTTGAGAAGCAAAGGCAGTCGTCCTTATGAATAAATTCAGAGATTTCCTTCTCCAGCTGAACGTGGAGGTCGAGCGTACCATTCAGGAAACGGCTTCCAGCACATCCAGAACCATATTTGTCGAGAGCTTCCTTAGCCTTTTCGATAATTCGTTGGTCACCAGTAAGTCCCGTATATGCGTTAGAACCGAACATGAGAACCTTGTGGCCGCCCATGTCAACCTCGGTACCTTGCTTACTTGTTATTTCGCGAAAATAGGGATAAACACCTTGAGCCATAAACCTTTGAGGCTCACGATATGCCTTGTATCTTTCTTGTAAAAGTCCCATATATAAATAGGTGTGATTTTACGTATTTATTAATTACAGGCTGCAAAGGTACAAAAAAAAAGAACAACACCCTATAAAAATTATAGAAAAATGCGTTTTTTGATTCAATTCTTCGAAAAAAGCGTTATCTTTGCACTCGATGAATAGAAAAGATTCGATAACTTTTATCATTAATCCCATTTCGGGAACATCGAACAAGAACAAGATTCCATCGATCATCGAAGAGGTGATTGACAAAGAGAGATTTGACTATAAAATCGCCTATACTGAATATGCTGGACACGCCTTCGACATTGCAACCAAGGAGAAACTGGCAGGTACCAATGTCGTGGTGGCCGTTGGTGGCGACGGAACCGTGAACGAGGTCGGAGCAGCTTTGGTCGAAGGACAAACCGCTCTGGCCATTATTCCTTGTGGAAGCGGTAACGGATTGGCCCGACACCTGATGATTCCGATGGATACCAGAGGCGCTTTGGAAATCATCAACCAGATGGAGATTCACGATCTGGACTATGGAATCATCAACAAGCATCCGTTCTTCTGCACCTGCGGAATGGGCTTCGATGCGTTCATCAGCATGAAGTTTGCCGAAGCTGGTAAGCGGGGCATCGCCACCTATGTTGAAAACGTTCTTCGTGAAGGCTTGAAGTACAAGCCCGAGACCTATGTGCTTGAAGATGAGGACGGTACGACCACGCATCAGGCTTTCCTCGTGTCGTGTGCCAACGCTTCTCAATATGGAAATAACGCCTATATCGCCCCACAGGCCTCTATGAGCGACGGATGGCTCGACGTGATCATCATGGAGCCGTTCGATGTGCTGGAAGCTCCTCAGGTGGCCATTGAGATGATGAGCAAGACGCTCGACCGCAACCAGAAAATCAAGACCTTCCGCACGAAGCATATCTGCATCCATAGACATCAGCCGGGATTCATCCACTACGATGGCGACCCTGTGATGTCGGGCAAGGACGTCGACATTCGCCTGGTGCATAGTGGCATACGCGTAGTCATCAATGCGAATGCGGATAAGAGCAAGCGCAAACCCAATATGATGCAGATGGCTCTTTGCGAGTTCTTCAACGACATCAACATCGTCAGAGAAGACATCACCAAACAGATTGACCAGATGCTCGGCGACATCACCAAGCAGAGCCGGAACATTCAGGCGATGAACAAGAAAATACTTCGTAAACTCAACAAACGATAAATGTCAACTGACGAACACTCGTTGCTGTTAGCCATTGGATCGAATACAAATGCTTCTGATAACATCATCAAGGCAAAGACGTATTTACAAAACCTGCTGGGAGAGGACATCCTCTACAGTTCGGTTTTGCAAACCTCGCCTATCGACATCGAAGGGCCTCATTTCCTGAATCTGGTAGCCGAATCGAAGAGCGCACTCCCCTACTCTGTTCTCAACGGCGAACTGAAGCAAATCGAGTCGAAATGCGGTAACACCGTTCAGAAACGCCGACAAGGAATCGTCGAGATGGACATCGATGTGTTGTGGTATAACGAACAGAAATATCACGAAAAAGATTGGAAGCGCTCCTACATTAAAAGACTCGTAAGATTATTGAATGAAGAAAAGGAAAAGGTGTAAGATATGAAAAGATTCATTTTGTGTTTGTTCTCGGTCCTAGCCCTCAGTGTTAGTGCACAATCTTTCGATAAATACTTCTGCGACAGCACGTTACGGCTCGACTATATCTTTGCTGGAGATGTAAACTGGCAGGACATTTATCTCGACAAACTGAACATGATGCCAAGATGGTTCGGGAAGAAAAACCGCCTTGAAGAAGTACCCGTTGAGGGAAACGGACAAGTAATCGTATCGGACCATCGCACGGGGCAGATCATCTACCGCAATTCGTTCAGCACCTTGTTTCAGGAGTGGCTCTCCTACGATGAAGCGAAGAGTGTTCAGCGCTCGTTTGAAAACGTCTTCCTGGTTCCAATGCCCAAAGACACCGTCGACGTATGTGTGCGACTGATGAACAACCGACGCGAGGTGATGACAGAATACTCTCACATGGTTGTTCCCTCTGATATCCTCATTCGCCGAGTGGGCTTCAATCGTGTGACTCCCTATGAAACGCTTCAGCAGGCCGCCGACACCACCCGATGCATTCACATCGCTTTCGTCGCAGAAGGCTATACAGATGCAGAAATGCCCGATTTCATCGAGGATGCGAAGATTGCTACGCAAGCACTTTTTGCTCACGAACCATTTAAATCGATGAGCAATCGGTTCAATATCATTGCCGTTAAATCACCATCAGTGGAGAGCGGAACCAGTGAACCTTCGAACAAGTTGTGGAAGTCAACCGCCCTTCACTCCCACTTCGACACGTTCTATAGCGACCGCTATCTGACAACACTCCATCTGAAGGACCTTCACGATTGTCTGGCCGGAACGCCCTACGAACATATCATCGTGTTGGTGAATACCGATAAATATGGCGGCGGCGGAATCCTGAATTCCTACAATCTCTCGATGACGCACCACGAACTCTACAAACAGGTGGTCGTGCATGAGTTCGGACATAGCTTCGCTGGTCTTGCCGACGAATATGCTTACGAAACCGAAGACATCCCGATGTATCCGCACGATGTTGAGCCATGGGAACCAAATATCACGACTTTGGTCAGCTTCCAGGACAAATGGCAGGACCTGATGGACAAGAAGACCAAGATACCGACACCCGAGAAAGGTTCTCATCCCGAAGTGGGCGTCTACGAAGGTGCTGGTTATAGTCTCAAAGGCGTCTATCGTCCCTCCTACGATTGCCGCATGAGGTCGAACGACCGCCCGGAGTTCTGCACCGTATGCCAACGTGCCATCCGCCGACTCATTGAGTTCTACACACAATAGTTCAATAACAACCTAAAGTTGGAATTTGCCCATTTCATCGCGGATATTCATCCCTCTCGCGGCTATTTGATTTGTTTAAACTTCGACAACAAATGTCTCATAAACGAAGTTTTTGAAATATCATTTGTCCGTTTCATTTTTCTTTTGTAACTTTGCACTCAAGATATGACGCTATTCATTATAGGTATTATTCTCCTTGGCTTCGTTCTCATTGCCACAAGTCAGGTGACGAATGTGAACCGTGCAGCTGCCGCCATCATGGCAGGTACGGTGGGATGGGTGTTGTATATCTGTTATGGAGCAGACTTCGTGATGAGCGAGCATGCTGACGACTATGTGGATTTCCTTAGCGGTGCCGTCACTACAAGTTCGGCCGTCAAAGATTACGTGGCCGAAAACATCTTCATCAACTATGTGAGCAGAGGTGCCGAGCTGGTGATTTTCTTACTCGCTACGATGACCATTGTGGAGATTCTCGACAACAACGGATGCTTCGACTTCTTCCGTAAATGGGCACTCACGCGCAAAAGCCGCAAGTTGCTTTGGATTTTCTCATCGATTGCGTTTCTCGTATCTGCAAACATCGACAACCTCACCGTCGCCACGATGATGCTTGTCCTCATGCGCGAGATGGTTCCCAGCCGTCGTCATCGAATGCTCTACGGAGCAGCCATCATCATTGCCGCCAATTGCGGTGGTGCTCTGACGGTGATTGGCGACCCCATCGGCTTGTTGCTTTGGTCGACAGGTCACGTTTCGGCCACGAATTTCTCCGCATCTTTGGCCATTCCTTGTCTACTGGGATGGATTATTCCCACGTGTTGTATTGCCTATCAATTGCCCGAACGCATAGACTTGCAAAGTGTGCAGATGCCCTATCGAGGAGACGATACGAACCTGAACGTTTGGCAACGTCTGCTGATGCTTTTCGTTGGCATTGGCGGTCTCTGGTTCATTCCTTCGTTCCACGCCATCACTCATCTGAGCCCCTTCCTCGGTTCGCTATGCGTGCTATCGGTGTTGTGGATTGTCAACGAAGTGATGAACCGAAAGCTGATGAATGCCGACCAGATGAGCCAACGTCGCATCCCCCGCGTTCTCCAATATGGCGTCATGCAACTGATGCTCTATGTGATGGGTATCATCCTCGCCGTTGGTGTCGTTCAGGAGACGGGTGCCATCGGATGGCTGACGCGTCAGTTCAGCTCATATATCGACAATGTCTGGTTCATGGGAACGCTGACGGCCATGTTCAGCTGCGTCCTTGATAGCTTTGCCACATCGGTTACGTTCTTCTCTATGCACGAAACCCAGCAGGTGGTGAGCACTTTCGGCGAAAACCACATCTTCTGGAAGGTCGTAGCCTACTCGTCTGCAATGGGTGGAAATGTGCTTCTGCTCGGAAGCGTGAGCGGATTGGCACTCATCAAGATGGAGAGAATACATGTCTGGTGGTACTTCCGCAATGTCGGATGGACGGTTATCGTCGCGTGGCTTCTGGGCATTGTCTCGATGTATCTGTTCAACTATTTCGGTTGAGTATCACCCAATCGTCAAGAATACGAATAAATCATGGAAATGCACTTCACTGGAATCATCATAGCCGTCGTCACATTCTTAATCATAGGGTTGTGTCATCCGCTTGTCATTAAGCAGGAATACTACACTGGAACAAAGTATTGGTGGACGTATCTGATTATAGGAATCGTCTGCATCGTGCTTGCTTTCATCGTCCCTAACTGGTTTGAAACCGAACGATACGGCATCATCTTCTCCTCCATCCTGGGTGTGACGGGAGCCTCGTTTCTCTGGGGAATTGGAGAGTTGTTCGCACAAAAGAAACGCGTTCAGAAAGGATGGTTCCCGATGAACCCCAAACGAGTGAGCGAATACGAGGGAATGGACGGTGACGAATCGCTCTGCCCTGTATGCAAGAATGCCAAGAAGCATCCCGCGAAGGCAGATAAACCAGAACCCAAGGAATGAAGACGGAACTGATATTGATTGGACGTACGACGAACAAGCACGTCGTTGCTTGCATTGACGACTATGCCGAGCGCATCGGCCACTATATGCCCTTCAACATCTTCACGATTCCTGAGCTCAAGAACACGAAGAACCTTACGGAGGAACAACAGAAAGAGCTCGAGGGCGATTTGATTCTGAAACATATCGGTTCGTCCGACCATGTGGTTTTGCTCGATGAACACGGCAAAGAAAGAAGAAGCATTGAGTTTGCCGCATGGATAGAGAAGAAACAACAGAATGTGAGAAAGCTGGTCTTCGTCATTGGAGGTCCTTATGGATTTTCCGAAGCCGTCTACAAACGAGCAGACGAAAAGGTGTCGCTCTCGCAAATGACATTCTCACACCAGATGGTAAGAATGATATTCCTGGAACAAATCTACAGGGCATGCACAATCATAAAAGGCGAGCCCTATCATCATGAATAATAAGCAATGAGAGATGAAGCATTTCTGACAGAAGCGGCCTACCCCACTTTCAAAAGCGTTGGTTTTCATCGTTGAAACCGCCAATTTTGATAAGCAAAACCGCCAAAATTCGACGATGAAATCGACAATTTACTCAAAGTGTTCTGGTGAGAGTCTCAGATATAGAAACAGATTATTTTATACTAATAACAACAATATTACTCATGGAAAGAACTTGGAGATGGTTTGGCAAGAACGACAAGATCACACTTGCCATGTTAAAACAAATCGGAGTTGAAGGAATCGTAACGGCCCTTCATGATGTTCCGCTTGGAGAAGTTTGGACACGAGAGAAAATCCGCGACCTGCGCGAGTATATCGAGAGCTTCGGTATGCGTTGGAGTGTGGTGGAGTCTCTTCCTGTCGTTGAGACAATCAAGTATGGCGGTCCTGATCGCGACCATCAGATTGAAGTATACAAAGAGAGTCTTCGCAACCTTTCGGCAGAAGGCATTCATACAATCTGCTACAACTTCATGCCCGTACTCGACTGGGCACGTACCGACTTGTTGCACGAGAACCCCAATGGTTCGAGCAACCTTTATTTCTCGTATGCAGAGTTTGCCTATTTCGACATCTATGTACTGAAACGCGAAGGTGCCCGCGCCGATTGGGAGAAATTCAAATTTCCCGAGGGCATTGGCGAAGGCAGAAATGTGCTGGCCGAAGCCGATGAACTGGCGAAGACGATGACTCCTGAGAAGGACCATCAGTTGGTAGAGAACATCGTTATCAAGACGCAGGGCTTCGTAAGCGGAAACTTCAGCGAAGGCGACGAGCATCCATTGGAACTCTTCCATCAGTTGCTGGACAACTATAAGGGTATCGACAAAGACAAGCTTCGCCAGAACATGAAGTATTTCCTCGAGGCTATCATGCCGACGTGTGAGGAATGCGGAATGAATATGTGTGTTCATCCCGATGATCCGCCAATCGAGATTCTTGGTCTTCCCCGAATTGTTCGTACGGAAGAGGACATCCAGTGGTTCCTCGATGCGGTTCCCAACAAGCATAACGGACTCACCTTCTGTGCGGGTTCGCTCTCTGCTGGTGCATATAACAATGTGGTTGAGATGGCTCGCAAGTTTGCTCCGCGCACGCATTTCGTTCATTTGCGTTCTTGTCACATCTTCCCAAATGGCGATTTCACCGAAGCTTCACATCTGGGAGGAAGAGCCGACATCATCGAACTGGCTCACATCTTCGAGAAGGAGAATCCAGAGCTTCCCATGCGTGTAGATCACGGTATGACGATGCTTGGTGACGAGAGCAAAGGCTATAATGCAGGTTATAGCTTCCTCGGACGCATGTTTGCCCTTGGACAGGTTCAGGGAATACTTGCAACCGTCGACCGTGAACTTGGCATTTCGTACAAGCAACCTGGTTTCTTCGATTGATAAAGCATGAATTATAAAAAAGAAAGACGATGAAATTAAATGATATTCTGAAAAAAGGCTTCGACGCCAAAGAATGGGAAGCAAAGGGTTATAAGCTTCCAAAGTTCGATCTTGAAGCAGTAGCAAAGAAGACGCATGACGAACCTACATGGGTTCACTTTGGTGGTGGAAACATCTTCCGAGCATTCCCTGCGGCTATCTTAAACGATGCTCTTAATACCGGAAAGTACGATCGTGGTGTGATTGTTGCCGAGACTTTCGACTTTGAAGTGATTGATAAGGCTTATACACCTTATAATAATCTCTCACTATTGGTGAGCCTTCAGTCGACAGGTACCATTGAGAAGAAGGTGATTGCTTCTGTAACGGAAGAGCTGAAAGCCGACTATCAATTTGACGATTGGAAGCGTTTGCAGGAGATTTTCCGTAATCCTTCTCTCCAGATGATTTCGTTCACCATCACCGAAAAAGGATATAGTGTGGCGCCTGCGGATTTGGAGCGTGGACTTAACCCTGTTTTGGCAATGGGTAAAGTAACCGCTCTTCTGCTTGAGCGCTTCAAGGCTGGTGAGTTGCCTTTGACGGTTCAAAGTATGGACAACTGCTCGCACAATGGTGATAAGGTGAAAGCTGGTGTCTTTGCCTATGCGGAGAAATGGATTGCCGACGGTTTAGTTCCGGCCGCTTTCCTCGATTATCTGAAGGATGAGACGAAAATCACCTTCCCATGGTCGATGATTGATAAAATCACTCCTCGTCCCCATCAGAAAGTTCAAGAATTGTTAGCTGCCGATGGTTTTGAAGACAACAACTATATTGAAACCGAAAAGCACACGTTCACCGCTCCATTCGTAAATGCTGAAGAAGTTCAATACTTGGTCATTGAGGACAATTACACCAATGGACGTCCGCCGCTTAATCTTGGTGGAGCACTCTACACGACGAGAGAAACCGTTGACAAGGTGGAGACGATGAAGGTAACGACTTGTCTCAATCCGCTTCACACGGCAATGTCTATCTACGGATGTATGCTTGGATATACGTTGATTTCGGCAGAAATGGCCGATGAAGACTTGAGGAATTTCATCCAGAAGATTGGTTATATTGAAGCAATGCCGGTTGTAACAGATCCAGGCGTACTTAACCCTTACGAGTTTATTGGTGCTGTCATCAACCGTCGTCTTCCCAACCCGTTCATGCCCGATGCTCCTCAACGCATCGCAATGGATACGAGTCAGAAGCTTCCCATTCGTTTCGGTGAAACCATCAAGAAATACATTTCCCGTGGTCTCGACATGAGCAATCTCCAGCTGATTCCTCTTACACTTGCCGGTTATGCTCGTTATCTCAAGGGAATTAAGGACGATGGAACACCATTTGAGCCGTCTCCCGACCCAATGCTTGAGGAACTTCAGGCAATTGTTGCACCATTAGAGATTGGCAAACCCAATCAGGATTTCTCATGTCTGAAAAAACTTTATAGTCGTAAGGATGTCTTTGGACTTGACCTTTACGAAGCCGGTTTGGGAGATCAGATTGAAGGAATGGTGAAGGAACTCTATGCATCAACTGGTGCCGTTAGAGCGACTTTGCATAAATATGTATCAGCAAGATAAACGCATTAGACATTTCTAGTACAATATAAAGAGGAAGCATGAGGATTATTTACCTTTGCTTCCTCTTAATTGTATGATTCAATTGGCTCTATGCTAAAATCAAATGCTTCAAACATGCTTTGTAATATCAAGTTGTTAATCCCCTACTCCATTTGTAAAATCGAACTAAACGCATCGGATTAAAAACATTGGGATACAAAAAAATCGGATGTCATCACGACGCCCGATTTTCAAAAAACAAACTACTTAAAAACTAATCTACTAAAACAAATCAAAAAAATATCTTTAGTCGGAAAAATCCGATACTTTAATTTTCACGATGCAAAGTTAAGAAGATTCTTATAATTGACAAAACTTTTCATGATAAAAATGCAACAAAAATAGGAAAATACCTAAAAAATGGGATACTTTGATACAAGTACCCCATTTTTTGATATGTGAAGTTTGCAAAATAATTCCTAATCGGCGTCTTTGCTAATGTATAATTACGGTTGGGCAATTCTTACATCATGCCTCCCATTCCGGGTGCGCCGCCCATCGGCATTGCGGGGTGTTCTTCGGGTTTGTCTACAATCAGACACTCAGTTGTGAGGAACATACCAGCGATAGAAGCGGCGTTCTCAAGTGCTACACGAGCAACCTTTGCCGGATCAATGACACCAGCTTCACGCAGATCCTCGTAAACATCGGTACGAGCATTGTAACCAAAGTCGCCCTTGCCTTCGCGAACCTTCTGAACAACAACGGCACCCTCGCCGCCAGCGTTCATCACAATCTGACGAAGCGGCTCCTCAATGGCACGCTCAACAATCTTGATACCAGTTTCCTCATCGGCATTGTCACCCTTAACTTTCTTCACGGCGTCAATAGCGCGGATGTAAGTAGTACCACCACCAGCAACGACACCTTCTTCAATAGCTGCACGTGTTGCGCACAAAGCATCGTCAACGCGGTCTTTCTTTTCCTTCATCTCGACTTCGCTATTTGCACCCACATAGAGAACAGCTACGCCACCTGCCAATTTGGCCAGACGCTCTTGAAGCTTCTCCTTGTCGTAAGAACTTGATGTGTTCTCAATCTCTTTCTTGATCTGAGCCACACGATCAGCAATCGCATCTTTCTGGCCAGCGCCATTCACAATTGTAGTATTGTCCTTAGAAACTACCACCTTGTCACAGGTGCCAAGCATATCAAGCGTTGCCTGCTCGAGCTTCAAGCCCTTCTCTTCGCTGATGACCAAGCCACCAGTCAGTACGGCGATGTCCTCGAGCATTGCCTTACGACGATCGCCAAAGCCAGGAGCCTTGACGGCGCAAACCTTCAAACCAGCACGTAAACGGTTGACTACAAGCGTGGTAAGAGCCTCAGAATCAACATCCTCTGCAATGATGAGCAAAGGCATTCCGTTCTCAGCAGCTGGCTGAAGAACAGGCATCAGATCCTTCAGGTTTGAGATTTTCTTATCGTAGATGAGGATACGTGGATGATCCATCACGCACTCCATCTTGTCAGCATCTGTCATGAAATAGCCCGACAGATAACCGCGATCGAACTGCATTCCCTCGACAACACCAATGTGTGTGTCGCGGCTCTTCGACTCTTCAATCGTGATTACACCGTCCTTAGACACCTTGCGGAAAGCTTCGGCCAGCAACTTACCAATCTCGGGATCGTTGTTTGCACTTACCGTTGCCACCTGCTCAATCTTGTCGTAGTTGTCGTCAACCTTCTCTGAAGTAGACGCAATGTATTCAACAACGGCCTTGACAGCCTTGTCGATACCACGCTTCAAATCCATAGGATTGGCACCTGCGGTAACGTTCTTCAGACCAACATTGATGATGCTCTGAGCAAGGATAGTTGCCGTTGTCGTACCATCACCCGCGTCATCGCCAGTCTTTGATGCAACACTCTTCACCAACTGAGCACCAGTATTCTCAAACTTGTCTTCGAGTTCCACCTCTTTAGCAACGGTCACACCGTCCTTTGTAATCTGAGGAGCACCGAACTTCTTTTCAATGATAACATTGCGGCCTTTAGGACCGAGCGTTACCTTAACTGCATTTGCCAGCTGATCGACGCCATTCTTCAGCAGATCGCGGGCATCCATATTGAATTTAATATCTTTTGCCATGATTTTTAATTTGATTTTACGTGTTATTATTTAACCTTCGATCACTGCCAAGACATCACTCTGGCGCATGATCAGGAACTTCTCGCCTTCAAGTTCAAGTTCCGTACCGGCATATTTTCCATAGAGAACGGTGTCGCCCTCTTTCAGAATCATCTGCTCATCTTTTGTTCCGTTTCCTACAGCCTTTACCGTTCCACGCAAAGGTTTTTCTTTAGCAGTATCAGGAATGATGATACCACCAATCTTCTCCTCAGCGGGAGCCGGGAGAATCAGAACTCTGTCTGCTAATGGTTTAATGTTCATTGTCGTATATGTTTTAAGTTATAAAATCTTCACCCTAGTTTCAGCAAAGAGCGTGCCAAAATGTCGGGTGACAAGAATGTCAGCACGAAAACTGACAATTTTGTCAGTCGTTATCCTTTTATGGAAACTAATTGCATGTAAGTTTGTCAATGTCATCATTTTTGTTTAACTTTGCTGACATTTTTTGAAAACGAATTCACAATCAACTATTATTATAAATAATGTACGCATGAAAGAATTGTTTCGCACCCATTTTCCATTGGCCATATTGGCTGGTATCTGTATTGCTATTGGCGGTACCGTTTACCTTCGCGTCGGTGGTGTAGCTGGAGCCGTTTTGTTCTCATTTGGTTTAACGACAGTTGTCTACTATGGATTGAAGCTCTATACCGGAACAGCTGGCTTCATTCGCCGACACGGTGATTGGGCAATGCTCGGAATTGTCTTGTTTGGCAACATTGTGGGTTGTCTTCTTTCGGCTCTAACCATACGCTATGCATCTCCCGATTGTATCGAACCAGCTGGCGCGATTCTAGCTGGAAGGCTCTCAAAAGGGCCGTTCGCTTGTTTCCTTCTGGCCATTGGTTGCGGTTTCATCATGACAACAGCCGTAGAATTTGCCCGAAAGGGAAAGATGCTCCCCCTTCTTCTCGGCGTACCAGCATTCATACTTTGCGGGTTCGCCCATAGCATCGCCGACGCCTTTTACTTCCTGACGGCACCCGTAGAGCAGCTCTTGAAACCTATGGTGTTGGTCGTCTACATAGCTGAAGTCTTAGGAAACTTCGTGGGGTGCAACCTCTATCGATGGACGGCTCGCCCAACTTGAAAATGACGTTATGGGGTCAAGGTGAAAAAAATATCTCAAAGTCGTCAAAAAAATATTGCATTTCATGTAATAAATTGAAATAATATGCGTTAATAGGATATAGATATTATTCATAAAAAATCATTTTGCCTATGATGCATTTTACACACGAAGAACTTTCACCGTCGGAAAAGACCCTGAACCTCATTAAACAAATTGCTCACACCTATCGCGCTCATCGCATGGGGAATAGCGTACAGATGTATTGCCTAAACTAAGAAAGGGCAATAGTAAATAAGGTAAGTTAAACAACGGTTAAAGAAAAAAGGACAATGGCTACATTGGTTTCGCCGTCGCTACTAGCAGCAAATTTCCTCAACCTGCACGACGACATTGAAATGATCAACAAGAGTGAGGCCGACTGGCTTCATCTGGATGTGATGGACGGAGTGTTTGTACCGAACATTTCTTTTGGCTTCCCCGTTCTCGAAGCGGTCGCAAGTCTTTGTAAGAAACCGCTCGACGTTCATTACATGATTGTACATCCTGAACAATACATCAAGCAAACGGCCAAGTTGGGTGCTATGATGATGAATGTGCACTTTGAGGCTTGCACTCATTTGCATCGTACGATTCAGGAAATTCATGATGCCGGAATGAAGGCTGGAGTTACGTTGAATCCTTCAACACCCGTCAGTATGCTCGAAGACATCATCAACGATGTGGATATGGTTTTGCTGATGAGTGTTAATCCAGGTTTCGGCGGTCAGAAATTCATTGAGAACACCATTGAGAAAGTAAAGAGACTTAAGAACTTGATCGTCCAGAAGGGTGCTCATGCCCTTATCGAGGTTGATGGAGGCGTAAATGCCGAGACCGCTCCTCGTTTAGTCAAGGCTGGCGTTGATGTTCTTGTCAGCGGAAGCTATGTCTTCAAAGCTTCTGATCCTTATCAGTTGATTCACGAACTGAGGTCGTTAGGCTAAGCCTGAATCCGTAGAACACAATAATGGCCATCCTTGAGAGTAAAATCAGGATGGCCATTATTGTATAGTTGAAGTTAATCAATCGTATTGTAGTTCGATATGCTTGTCGTGAGCAATTCGACGCATATTCATCAACGCATAGCGCATTCGGCCAAGCGATGTGTTGATGCTGACGCCCGTCGTTTCGGAAATCTCACGGAACGACATTTCCTGATAGTAACGCATGAAGACTACTTCGCGTTGAGAAGGCGGAAGCAGATTCATAATCAGTTGCACATCTTTAGTCATTTGAGAACTAACATAGTGGTCCTCGATGTTGCTATCGAGCAAATCCTTTGACGAAATGTTCGTCAAATCGTTGTCTTCAGTAGGTTCCACAATATTTTGGGCACGCTGATCGCGATAGGAATCCATAATCACATTATGAGCTATTCGCATAAGCCAAGCCGAAAAACGCCCCGAGCAGACATACTTGCCTTGATGAAGTTTTGTAATCACCTTGACAAATGTCTCCTGGAAAATATCATCCGCTTTGTCATGATCTCTCACGACAAACATGATATACGAGAACAATTTTGACTGGTTGCGTTCCAACAACAAATCAAAAGCCCTATTGTTACCTTGAATGTAAGACATGGCCAACTGCTCGTCGGTCATCTCATGCATTTTGTCCATTTCATTGTACGTTATAGTTGAAGTAACAATGTTTCGATAGGCACTTTGTTTTGTTGTTAATATTAATTTCGTTGCAAATTTAAGTAGTTTTGACGAAATACGCAAATTTTTTAATAAAATATCTTCGATTTCTTTGTGATTTGATAAAATATGAGTAATTTTGCACCGCAAAGGTTCGCTATAAGACGCGATCAAAAAGGGAATGGGGTGAGAATCCCCAACTGTCCCGCAGCTGTGAGTTCCATTATGCACTCAGGCGACAAGACCACTGCCATTAGGGCGGGAAGGTGCCTAGGTGTGGAACATAGTCAGAAGACCTGCCTTTGATAATTCGCCGTATTCTCTCGATGTAAGGGGTAATGGCAAGCATTGAAATAAAAGTATTTTTGGTCAGAATGGGTAGAAGCCCGTTTTGTGTATGATTGGAGAATAGGTTTATTCTAACCGTACGTGTATTATTATATAAGTTTCTTAAGGAAAGAGCGGTGCGAGAAGCATCGCTCTTCTTGTTTTCGGATATCACATATAAAGGACGCAATTGGGTAGTTATTCTTAGAAAGAACAAATCTAAAGTACTGAGGTCAGTAGGGTGAGTTTGGGGTTTTTCGTTGAGAATTTTTAACTATATATAAACGCAAATTTGTTAAAATGAATCCTAAAAAAGCGATGTAATTTTGAGCAAAATAATGTGCTCTCCTACCCTCTTTTACGATTCTATTTTCGAAAACTGGCAATTTCGATCATCAATATTGGCGCTTTCGATGACTAAAATTGGCGCTTTTGATGATCGAGATTGGCGCTTTTGCTCATCGAAAGTGCCTGTTTTGGAGCCTAAATCTGGCGTTTTCACCCTATGGAGAACATTATTTGTTGCTTGAAAAAGCCACAAAAGTCTTGTAACGATTTGTATGTCAATAGTTTAAGTCTAATCGCTGAGAATGGCGTATTTTGAAATTTTTTGGACCTTTATTGAAAATATTCAAATGGTAATGTTAAAATCTACCCGTCAAAATGCAAACAAATGTTATTTGTGCGTTATTTTCCTCGTGTCGACAACACATTTCGCAAGGTATGACAACAATGCAATGCGGTTCTTTGGCCCAAAATGATTGTTTTTCAAAGCTCGACTTTTGTTGAAAAATCCTTTTCTGATTTTCTCAATTTATGCTTGAAAATCAACATCAAACGAACTTGCTAAATGTGCAAACAAAAAGGGTTGGCACAGGACGCGCCAACCCGGAATCGATTTCGCAAATATCGAAATCATAAATAAGATGCCGCAAATATAGGACTATTTAACGAAAAAAACAAGAAAAATTGAAGAAAGTTTTCGTTTTTAACATTTTGTGCGCGCACATTTCTACGCATACGTGTGATTTTCTCGTTTTTTATTCGTACCTTTGCCGACAAATCTTAAAAACAAATCAAAAACAAAGAATTAAAACATGAAGTATCTACAGACACTTTTGCTAAGTCTGCTGATGCCCGTGGCCATGATGGCCAGCGTTTGGGATACGCAATACAAGCAGATAGAGCAAAGCATTCGTGAACCACAATTCCCCGATCGTGAGTTCGTGATTACCAAGTATGGAGCATCTCTCAAAGTGAACGATGCGGCCAAGAACCAAAAAGCTATCAACAAAGCCATCGATGCTTGTTCGAAGGCTGGTGGTGGTCGTGTCATCATTCCTGAAGGAACATGGAACACAGGTGCCATCACATTGAAAAGTCATGTGAATCTGGTCATCAAGGAAGGAGCCACCTTGCTCTTTGCCTTCGACCGTAAGCTCTACCCTAATGTTCCAACTCGCTGGGAAGGCCTTGATTGCTGGAATTATCAGCCTTTGATTTATGCTTATAAGCAGACGGATATCGCTATTACGGGCAAGGGAACCATCGACGGAAACGGTTCGGATGAGACTTGGTGGTTGATGAGTGGCAAAACGCCCAAGAGCAAAGACATTGTAGTGCCCGAGAAACAACAGAATCCTGGCGGACGTGCTGACTTGCTTCGCTTTGCCGAAGATGGTGTCGATATGGACAAGCGCATTTTTGGTTCAGGCAAAGGACTTCGTCCTCAGCTCATCAACCTGAATCAGTGCGATGGTATTCTCATCGAAGATGTCACGATGTTGCGTTCTCCGTTCTGGGTGATGCATCCGTTGCTCTCGAAGAATATCATAGTAAGAAACGTGAAAGTGTGGAACGAAGGCCCCAATGGTGATGGTTGCGACCCAGAGTCGTGCGAGAATGTGCTGATTGAAGGATGTACATTCCACACCGGCGACGACTGTATTGCCATCAAGAGCGGTCGCAATGCTGACGGCCGTGCAGGTGCAACTGGACGTTATGCTGGCATCCCATCGAAGAACATCATTATTAGGAATTGCGTGATGGAAGACGGTCATGGTGGCGTCGTGATTGGTTCAGAGATTTCCGGAGGTTGCCAGAATGTGTTCGTCGAGAATTGCAAGATGGACTCTCCAAGCCTTGACCGCGTGTTGCGCATCAAGACGAACTCTTGTAGAGGAGGCATCATCGAGAACATCTATTTCCGCAATGTTGAAGTGGGCCAATGTGGTGAGGCGGTGCTCAAAATCAACACCGACTACGAGCCCAAGGAGATTTGTTGTCGCGGCTTCTACCCTATCGTTCGCAACGTATATATGGAAGATGTGACTTGTAAGAAATCAAAGTATGGAGTGATGATTGTCGGTTACGAAGCTGACTCTCTGGCTTATACGGTGAACAACATTCATGTGAAGAATTGTCGTTTCGACGGTGTTTACAACAAACCCATCATGCAAACGGGCAAGGCTCAGAATCTTCACTTCGACAATCTGTTCATCAACGGTTCGTTGGTTCTTCAGGAGAAGCCTTGTAAACATTACTCCGAATGGCTCACCTACTCTGAGATGCAACGCGTTCCAAAGTCCTATCTGCTCGATTTCTCCACAAAACCCAAATGGAGTTATGTGATGGGTATTGAATTGGAAGGCATGCTCGACACATATCTTAAATATGGAGGCGAAGACATTCGTAAGTATTGCCAGGAGTATACCGACACGATGATCAACGCAAAGGGCGAAATTCGTGGTTACAATCTCCTTGATTACAATCTGGACAACATTCGTACTGGTCACTTTGTCACTCGCATGTATCAGCTATGGCCAGAGAAGAAGAACCTTGTCGCCATGAAGACCATGATGAAGCAGCTCGAAAAGCAACCTCGCACAAAGGTCGATCGTGTTTATTGGCACAAGGCCATCTATGCCTATCAGGTGTGGCTCGATGGAATATTCATGGGATTGCCTTTCTATACAATGACGGCTCGCGATCTTCTGTCGGCTAAGAAAGCCAAGAAGATTTATGATGATGCCGTGAATCAGATCAGCATTACTTATGAGCGCACACTCGATCCGAAGACAGGTTTGAACCGTCATGCTTACGACGAGAACAGAGATATGTTCTGGAGCGATAAGGAAACGGGACTTTCTCAGCATTGTTGGGGTCGTGCTCAGGGCTGGTACTCGATGGCTCTCATCGAGTTGCTCGACGCACTTCCAGAGGATTATGCTCGTCGTAGCGAGGTGATCGACCTATTACAAAAGGACCTCGATGCCGTCATCAAATGGCAAGATAAGAAAACGGGCGTATGGTATCAGGTGATGGATTCACCCGAGCGTGAGGGCAACTACCTGGAGAGCACTTGTTCTTCAATGTTCGCCTACGTGATGCTGAAGGCTTTCAATAAGGGCTATTTAGGCGAGAAATATCGTGATGCTGGTATTAAAGCATACAAGGGAATCATTGACAATTTCATCCGTGTGAATGCCGATAAGACCATCTCGCTCACCAATTGTTGCGCGGTTTCTGGCCTTGGTCCGGGATTGAGTCCCTCAGTGTTGAAAGCTGCACCTAAGGTAAAGGAGAATCGCCGTCGTGATGGTTCATACACTTACTATCTGAGCGAACCCATCCGCGACAACGATGCAAAGGGCGTTGGCCCGTTCATTTGGGCAAGTCTGGAAATGGAACAGCTTGGTTTCGACGTAAATTCTTTTAATAAATAACAACATCTCTATTATACAAAAATGAAAAAAAGATTAACATTATTGATCGTCTCATGTTTGATGATTCTAAGTTCATCAGCTCAAGCTCCGGCATTTCCTGGAGCTGAAGGCTATGGCCGCTATGTGACGGGCGGTCGTGGGGGCGAAGTTAGACACGTAACCACACTTGAAGACGACGGAAAGAACACAACGAAAGGAACCTTGCGTTGGGCTGTCTATGGCGCTACAAAGAAAACCGTAGTGTTCGATGTAGGTGGAATCATTGCCTTGAAGAAGGAACTGGTCATTGGCGACAATACAACAATCGCTGGTCAGACGGCTCCGGCTCCTGGTATCACTCTCCGTTACTATACGGTGCGTCCCGGTGGAAATAACGTCATCCGCTTTATCCGTATTCGTCGTGGTGAAGAGAAAGATGTAAACGATGGTGCTGATGCTACCTGGCAACGTGAGAAGACAGGAATCGTTTGGGACCATTGCTCATTCTCATGGAGCATCGACGAGATTGCATCGTTCTACGATAACCGCAATTTCACGATGCAATGGTGCACTTTGGGCGAGGCGTTGGCCAATCCCGGACACTCTAAGGGTGAACATAGTTATGGTGGCATCTGGGGTGGTAAAGGAGCTTCTTTCCATCACAATTTCCTTTGCCACATGCAAAATCGTGTTCCTCGCTTCTGCGGAGCGCGCTACAATTGGACAGGTTTCGATAAGACTATATACGCTAACGCCATTCAGGCAGAAATCGTTGACTTCCGCAATTGTGTTATGTACAACTGGGGCAATGGAAATGGTTGCTACGGCGGTACTGGTGGCGGAAACATCAACATCGTAAACAACTACTATAAGGCGGGTCCCGGCACCGCAAACAAGACGCGCGTCACTCAAATCTCTGTTGCCACTTCTAGCAATGCCTCTGGTTCAATCTACATGGGATATTGCTCTCGCTACTACATCAATGGAAACTATGTGACAGCTGCTGGTGACAAAGCTGAGAACTACGACTGGAGTGGTGTGAAATACGACGCTGGCACTTCTTACATTGATGGAGAATACTATTGCACCGATTCTAAGCATCTCTATGGTGATAATGTCACCTATAAGACGAATGCAAACGGTGTGGATTGTGTGCGAATCAAGCTTGATAAACCCGTTGAAAAGGGAGAAGTGACAACCCATTCAGCCACAAGTGCCTACGAGAAAGTTCTCGCCTATTGTGGTGCATCACTCCATCGCGACAATGTAGATAGCCGTTATATGGATGAGGCTCGCAATGGTACAACAACATATACAGGAAGTGCTACCAAGACGGGCGATGGTAAGACCATTACCCACCGTCCAGGAATCATCGACTATGTTCGCGATCAAGGAACTTACGAGTTGGAATCAACCGCTCGTCCGGAGAATTGGGACACCGATGGTGATGGTATGCCCGACGAATGGGAGAAGGCTAACGGCTTGAACCCCAACGATGCATCAGACGCAATGACCTATACGCTTGATACAGAGAAACAATGGTACAATAATCTGGAGGTTTACCTCAATCATATTGTCGAGCACATTATGAAGGATGGTAATGCTGATGCGCTCGAAACGGTTAACGAGTATTATCCCATTTGTGTCAATACGGGTATCGCTCAGCCGATTGTTTCTGATGATGTAAAGAGTGTTGAGTATTTCAATCTCGATGGTATGCGTCTCAGTGCTCCCCAGCATGGTATCAATATTCGTCGCATAACCTATAATAACGGACAGGTTGTCACAACAAAAGTGATGAAATAAGCTAAATTTGCGTTTAAGACCTACCAACCTACCATGACCACTCGCAAATGCCTATCACAAAAGGGGTTAACTATGGTAGGTCTATGGTAGGTGTTAAATGAAGACCTACCATCGCTAATCCCCTTTATTTAAAGGTGTTTGAGAGTGGTCATGGTAGGTCGGTAGGTCTTTTTGAGAAAAGACTTATTTTCGTTATCATTATCGAACTCACATTAATTATATTAATGGCGTTCAACATATCAGAAGTATAATAAACTATAATTAGTAGCAATGCAATTTGGTGCATTGCTACTTTTTTTGTAATTTCGCGCACAGAAATACATTATTATTAACTAAAAAGAAATGAATATGAAAAAAACTTTACGCTATTCTTTACTTATGCTCCTGTCTTTGCTTTTTGGACAGACTCAGGCAGCTGAAGTGAAAATCGATTTCAATGCCCTTGATGTCGCTACATCTTCTAGCGATAGTCAGGCTGGTGACATCAACGAAACATGGACCTATACGCTCGACGGAATCACCATCAGTGTATCACCGTTGAACGAAGAGGTTAGTTCTACACCTAACCGTTTCTGGAGTACCAAGAATGGTCCTCAATTGCGTTGCTATTCCGGAACCATTACCATAAGTGCAGCAGAAGCAATCACAAGCATGGAATTTGATGCTGGCAAACTTAACATTTCATCTTCTACAGGTACGGTCGACGGTAAGAAGTGGACAGGATCTGCTACTGAAGTAGTCTTCACCGTGGGTGGCAATTCGCAAATCAACAGCATCACCGTCGTAACTGGTGGTGAAGGTGGTGGCGGTGGCGACGATCCACAACCGCAGGGTGAAACCGTGAACATTGCTGGTTTCAAGGCTCTTGAGAAAGGTGCAGAGGCAACATTGAAGCTCGATAATGCCCAGGTGCTCTATGCGGCAGGCAACGACATCTTTGTTCGCGATGCAAGTGGAGCTATCGATTTCTACAAGACCGATCTTGGCTATAACAACAATCAGAATCTCAATGGAACCATCAAGGGCAAGTATGATATTTACAACAACATGCCTGAATTGGTCGTTGGTGAAAACTTCGCAGCCGAAGTAACGGTTACCGAAGGCAGTATAGCACAGCCCGTAGAACTGACCATTGCTCAAGCTAACACTGATTTTGCATGTGACCTTATCACCATTAAGGGACTCACACTTCGTCAAGATGGCAACAACTGGTACGGCGATGCTGACGGTGCTAGCATTCAGGTATACGATAAGTTCCGTATAGGCTACACACCTGTAGAAGGCAAGACCTACGACATTACAGGTATCCTCGTTCCTTACAAGACTAACTTTGAGATATGCCCCATCGCTGACTTCACTAGCGGTGAAGAACCCCCGATTCCACAAGAAGAAGGAATCATCCTCAATGAAAGCTTTATGGAAGACCTTGGTGACTTCACCATCGATAATGGCGAACTGCCCGAGGGCATCACATACGTATGGATTCAGGATTCACGCTATGGCGCTAAGGCTTCGGCATATGTGGAAGGAGTTCGCTACGCTACCAATGCTTGGCTCATTTCACCCGAAATCGATCTTACCAACTACACTGATGTGACCCTTTCGTTTGAGCATACAGGTAAATATTTCGAGAATATGGCCAACGAAGCAACCCTTTGGGTGAAGGTGTTGGATGATGCTGCTGACTGGCAACTGCTTACCATCAATACATTCATGACAGGTAACGACTGGAAGTATGTGGCTAATGAGACAAGTCTTAATGACTTCAGTGGTAAGAAGATTCAGTTTGCTTTCCTTTACAAGAGTACCGATACAATTGCTCCTACATGGGAGATTAAGAATGTTGTCGTAAAAGGTAAGGCCTCTACAGCCATCCAAAGCGTACAGGTTGATAAGGAGAGTGCAGCTCGCTATAACCTTGCAGGTCAGCGTGTCGGTCAGAACTACAAAGGTGTTGTGATTGAAAACGGTAAGAAACTGCTGGTTAAATAAAGAGATATTACTAAAACCTTGCGTTTAGCGCAGATATTGAGCGGAGTGTAGATTTTTCACTCCGCTTTTAATTTTACACCTATGAGGCACACAAAACAGATATTCTAATAATTGAATAATTCTCTATTATTAAATAATGTAAAATCACTATGAAGATGAAAAAAAAGTGCTACTTTTGCAATGAATTAAAACAATCTACGATTAGAGACAAACAAATAAATATTTTAAGAACTAATTTCGAACAATCATGGAGAAAAACAGAAGATGGGGCATATTATGCCTTTTGCTGCTGGTGCCTTTATTTGCATCAGCACAGACTTCGTTCAAGGATTTCAAAGTCGATCTGACAAATGGAAATCTATTGACCGAAACTGAGATTTCCGAAAAGTCTGCTCTCTCTTTGGGTATTGCCGTAGCCGACGATGGCACCATTAGCCGTGTGGCCGACGATGCAACCGACGCCGTTGCTGTGCTCAAGGGAAAGTTCCATTCCAATGAACATGGATGGCAGAACTTCTCGGCTACCGTCACCGTTCCGGGACCTGTCCGCATCTCGTTTGGCACTTGCGCCTGGGGAGGAGATGTAACGGTAAAAACTCAGGAGGGTGAGACGGCAACAACCTTTAACACCAACACGGGTGCTTGCTATCACCAGAACAAAGATGAGAATATTGTTTCTGCTTATTACAAAGGTGGAGCCACCACGCTAACCATCTCAGGCGGAAGCTATGTACCTTACTTCGCCGTAGAGAGTGTCGACATCAGTGACATCCCTTCGGATATGAAAATCGTCTACTCTCTAGGCGACAACCAGGCTGAGGGAACATTACCTGCAGACGATAAGGCTGAAGCAGGCAGTGATTACACGTTGCCAATAAATCATACGCTTTATGTTGCTGGCAAGACACTTACAGCTTGGACCGATGGAACTAACTCCTACAAACCTGGTGATACCTTCAAGATGCCAAACAACGACATCACGTTGACGGCTGTATTCACCGATAATGAAGTTTCTTTGAACGACCGAACAGAAAGCGTCGAACTTCTTTGGGACTTCCAACGTAAAAACGGTGCACCTCTTTTAAGTTATCAGAATAAAACTGGCATTTATGTAACACAAGGCATAGTCAACGGCCATGCGATTGATGTGAAGTTAGACTTCGATACCAACAATGGAGGTAAGTTGGCCAACGGCAATTGGACCGATTGGGCACAGATGAACGCTGGCACTAAGTTTACCGTTCCATCATGCAAGGGAGCCGTAGTTTCAATGGAAGCTTATAGTGCCATTACAACGACTACAATCGACGGTCAAACCGACTACGCTTCAGCAAACACCATCAGCTATACGATTGCCAATACCGCAGAGACTATTGACATCGTTATTGGTGACGGCTCGTACTACCGTTATATCAAAGTCGTTCTGCCCATAGCAGCATCAAGCGGTAAGACTTTCGACAATGTTGCCGCGAACATTGTATGGGATCTTAACGACGTTGACAATTACGCAACACCAAATACGCTACAACCCGATAACGCTTACTCGCTGGCAACAGTTAATGTGGGCGATTTCACCGTTACCGTAGGTGCTCCCGACGATAAGGACGGTGTTCCAAATCGTGGTGTCAAGATGTTAAAACTACAGCCAACTGGCGAGAGCAACACTTCTATTGAATTTATCGTCAAACCAGCAAAGGGACTTACGTTTACGCCCTCAAATGTCTACGCTAAGGTGACCAGATTTGGTACCGACGCTGGCACGTTGACCGTTACTGCACGCAATGCTGAGGGTACCGAAGTACAGTTGGGAACAGGTCTTATACCTGCACGTAACAATAAGACGAAAGAAACAGACGCAAAGGGTTCCGACCCCAATTGGTGCTATGAGTTCTCTTATAGTGTTCCAGCCGAGCTTCTCACATCCGAGAGTTTCTCACTTGTCGTTACAGAGGATGGTCTTGCTACCAATAAGCAATGGGGCATAGGTGATGTACATATTGAGGGAACAGTCAACGGTACTACAGAAGATGTAAACAAGTACACATTGACCCTCAATGCAAACCCAGTTGAGGGAGGAACTGTCAATGTCTATCCTCAAGGAACAGAGTTCGACGAAGGAACTGAATTGAAACTCACAGCAACCAAGAACTTTGGCTACAAGTTTATTAACTGGACAGATGCTGAAGGCAATGTCGTGTCAACCGACAATGTATTCGTCTACACACTATCGGGGAATAGCGAACTCACAGCCAACTTCGAAGCCGTGAAGACCTATGAGTTGAAATATAACGTTGCAGGTGGTGCCAACCTCTATCAGGTTCAACCTAACCCGAAACCTGTAGTTGTCGATGGAAAGAACATGTATGAGGAGGGAACTCAGGTGACGCTGACCGCCACCAGCAATGCCATTCTTACTTTCAACAGTTGGAGCAACCAGGAAACAAATAGTGAAATTAAGGTTGACATGAACAGCGACGTTGAACTCACCGCCACATTCTCTGTCATTGACTATATTGTTGGATGGGACTTCTTCCTGCCCGGAAATAGCAGTCGTGTGGCCGACTTCTACAGTACACCCGACAACGATGCTACACAGCTTGTACTTATTGATGCCGACGGAAACACTGCCGCTTGGCTCGACAAGAGCACACAGGCTGCTGGTGGATATGAGTCGATGGCTGGTGCTGCCGTCAACTGGAAAGAAGTGGGTAGATATCACTACCAGACAAAGGTTAATGCACGCGACTTCAGCAACATCCGCGTGATGAGTCAACTGCTTTACAACTACAATGCCTACACGCATATTGACCTCGAATGGTCGGCTGACGGTACGAATTGGCAGAAAGCTGGTTCTATAGATATGGCTGCCCCCAAATCGCTCACCGAATGCAACTTCACGCTACCCGCAGAGGCTAATCATACAGAGACTCTCTATCTGCGCTGGATGCCTGATACCAATGGTGCTATCGACGGTACACAGAGTGACAACGACGGCACTGCCATCACGAACATCTTCCTGATAGCCGACGCAGACGTATATGACGATGGCGTTGCACCTGTTCTTGTTTCCACGGTTCCAGCCAATGGATCAAAGGGTGTATCTGCTTCAGGTCGCATTGTTCTCAACTTCGACGAACGTGTACAAATGGCTGATGATGTTGTTGGCTATATCAACGACATTAATATAAAGAGTATTGTTCAGAATCCTACCAAGGGCGTAGTGAGTGGAAAGACCATCACCTTTGAATACAAGGGACTCACCTACTCTACTGAATACAACTTTACGCTTCAGGGAAAATCGATAAGCGACCTTGCTGGTAATACACTTGTTGATGCCATCAACGTTTCCTTCACTACAATGGACAAACCCACTGTTAATAAGGAACTTTACGACTTCATCGTTCCTGATGACGGAACATTCAAGGAAGCGCTAACGGCTGCTTCAACACGAAGCGACAAATCAAAGCGCTATCGTATCTTTGTCAGACAAGGCGATTACATTATTCCAGCCAACGACCAGAACATGGTGGCAGGTAACGATGGTAAGAGCTATCCCGATCCAAAGACATCGTTCGCATCACCGAACGTGTCGATAATTGGTGAAAACATGGAGTTCACTACTGTTGCAAACCAGATGCCTAACGATCTCACCGAGAATTCAGTTGCAGGTGCTGGCGGAATGGCCAATCCTCTTGAAGGCATTCGTACCAGTGGATTACTCTATCTCACAAGTGGCGCTACCAATACTTACTTCCAGGATATCACCCTCAAGACGAACACCGCCGACAACACTGGCCGCAACGTTATTCTCGTTGATGGTGGTAACAAGACCATCTGCAAGAATGTGTGTCTCTGGGCATATCAAGACACTTACGTAAGCGATAATACACGTGGAATGTTCTACTTCGAGGATGGATTGTTGCGTGGACGCACCGATTTCCTTTGCGGTTCGGGTGACGTATACTACAACCGTGTTACGCTTCAGATGTGTGAACGTGGTGGATATATTGCCGTTCCTCGCGATAACCAGAAGTACGGTTACGTGTTCAAGGATTGTACCATTCGCGGCGAGAAGGCTGATGTTAATGGAAACTACTATCTTGGACGCCCATGGACAGAAGGTGCCGAAGTCTACTACATCGACACACGCATGGAGGTTGTTCCTTATGGCATCGGTTGGGCTGAGATGAGCGACGGCGGATGCACACGCATGGCTGAATACAACAGCGTTTCGGCATCGGGTAATCCCATCGACCTGAGTGGTCGCGCGACTTCGCTTGGCAAGAAGACTCCTCATCCAAACAATCCAATTATCACGGCCGAGGAAGCAGCTATCATTGGTGATCCTGCAAACACATTTGGCGACTGGCAGCCGCAGCTCTACACCGAGCAGGCTCCCGTTCCCGTCAATGTTACGCTTCATGGCAACACGCTCACATGGTCAGATAGCCCATATGTGCTCCTTTGGGCTGTATGCAAGAACGACCGCGTTGTGGCTTTCACTACCGATCCTACGTACACTATCGCAACTGAAGACATGAATGGTATCTTCACCGTGCGTGCAGCTAACGAGATGGGTGGTCTCAGTGAGCCTTCAGAACCCGTATCTGATCCCAGTGGCGTTCAGGAAATCAATAACGATGATAGCGATATCATCTCGACCACTTATTATAATGTCGCTGGACATCGTGTTTCGTCTTCCGCCACAGGAATCATCCTCAAGATTGACATGATGAAAAACGGTAAACACATTGCATCAAAAATTGTCAGATAGTTTTATCATCTAATAATCTCATATTCCCCACCCCCTTTGTCAGGAGGTGGGGATTTTTCGATTAAACACTTCCGGAAACGTATGTATAGACGAATAGATATTCAAGTTATCGAAACGTCTGCATAACATTTTCTATATTTCGTGTATAATATGCATCTATCATGCCGTTGAATGATAGAAAAAGATTGGCAATTCGTCGAAAAACAAAAGAATTTGTTACATGAAGATGCTCTTGTAATAAAAAAAAAGAGTAATTTTACAACCGAAAACCGAAATTGAATATTACAAACGTAAACAAAAAAGCTATGAATTTAAAACGATTGACAAGTTTCTGGTTGCTGTTTGTGTCACTGACATCATCAGCACAGCAATTTGAACTCAACTCTCAAGGTTACTTCAATTGTGGGGGTATCGATGTAATGGCCTTCAGCGATTTCTATCCAGAAGGTCATCAAGGAGGAGTATGTGTCATCATGAACGGACATCGCATTGCTACAAATGGTGACATCAGAATGGAGGCAACACCCGGTCAATGGCAACCCGTTCCAAAGCAATTGGAAAGGAAAGTTGACGGTAACAGCATAACGACCACACTCTGCTATCCAGATTCGTCAAGGCATATCACAGGTTTTAATCCGATGGTTTATCCCGATTATGTTTTCAGCTATGTCGTGAATGTGCAAAGCCAAGGTAAAAGCATTGTTGTGACTGTTGACCTCGACAAGCCTATACCAAGTTTCTTGCAAGGCAAAGTTGGTTTCAATCTCGAATTCTTCCCCGGAACATTGTTTGGCAAACCGTGGGTAATGGACAATCAAACAGGCATCTATCCTCAACAACCTAATAGTCCTCTGCTGATGACTGAGAGTAACATTGGGCATACAGGTGACTTCTTTGCCGGGAAAGGACTGAAGGCCGACATCAATCATCTGAACGCAGAAGGTTATAGCCCCATGGTCGCTGATGATGTGATAGCCGCGCCCTATGCTGAAGGCCGTGTGTTCACGTCGCAACCCGACGACCCCTACAGACGGCTTACGATAGAGTCGTTAACCGAACCTCTGAAACTCTATGATGGTCGTATGAACCACAACAACGGTTGGTTCGTACTTCGTAGCGAAGTGAAAGCGGGTGTTACTAAAGGCGCAGTAAAATGGGTCATTACTCCCAATGTCGTTGAAGACTGGCGTTATGAACCAGTGGTACAAACCTCGCAGGTCGGCTATCACCCCTCACAACCAAAGAAGGTAATTATTGAAACTGATTTACGCGACCGTCAGATTGAACGGGCACAATTGATACGTGTCGACCATAATGGCGAACAAGTGGTTAGAGAATTGTCTGCTACGGAATGGGGTCGTTTCCTACGCTATCGGTATCTGACAGCCGACTTCAGCGATGTCACTCATGAGGGACTATATAAAATAAGGTATGGCAACTCTTTGTCTAGCACATTCCGTATTGCCAGCAACGTTTACGACCGAGGTGTGTGGCAACCCGTGATTGAATATTTCCTGCCAGTACAGATGTGCCACATGCGTGTCAGCGAAAAGTATCGAGTATGGCACGATGCTTGCCACATGGACGATGCGCAGATGGCCGTTGTGGGTAACCACATCGATGGATATGTGCAAGAGAGCGAAGCACTTCCACCGGTGGAGAAGCTGATTAAGGGCGTGAATGTGGGTGGTTGGCACGATGCGGGTGACTTCGACCTACGCGTAGAGTCACAGGCAGGCGAAGCTTATATTCTAGCGTTGACCTACGAGGCATTTAAACCTGATATAGACGTGACTTCAATTGACCAGAGCAAACACCGTGTTGAGATACACGAGAGCGATGGTCGAAACGATGTGCTACAGCAGGTGGAAAACGGTGTGCTAACGGTGGTGAGTGCTTATCGCGCTTTAGGCCGCCTCTATCGGGGAATCATCTGCAACAACCTCAGACAATACGTTCTGTTGGGTGATGCCGCTTCGATGACCGATGGTATTGCCGGCAACGAAGACGACCGATGGCTGTTCACTGAAAACAATCCGTATCGGGCATTGTCAACAGCTGCCAATCTGGCTGCTGCCTCTCGTGTACTCAAAGGCTATAACGATGCATTGAGCAGCGAATGCCTGCAGATTGCGAAGGAAATATTCAACGATAACAATAATGACGTACTCCGTCTTCAAGCAGCCGTTGAACTCTACCTGACGACCGGCGAACAAAGCTATCTTGACTTTATCCTAAGTCATCAGGACCTTTACGTAAAAAACATTCGGAATACGGGATGGTTCACTGCCCGCGTAGCCAAAATGCTTTCATCAAAAAAAGACAAGCGGTCTAAACGCTTTGCAGAAGCCTTCAGAGAAGCGTTGCAGAACTATCAATTGGAGTTGCAGAAGCTATCGGCAGAGACACCTTACGGCGTACCCTATCGACCGTCTATCTGGGGAGCAGGATGGGATATCCAACGTTTCGGCTTTGAGTATTATTATCTGACAAGCGAGTATCCCGAAATCTTCGCTCCTGAAACGGTTTACAACGCGCTAAACTTTATCCTCGGGTGTCATCCTGGTAGCAATACGGCTTCGTTTGCATCGGGTGTGGGTGCTCGTTCGGCTACAGTTGCCTATGGTCTTAATAGGGCCGATTGGAGCTTCATTCCGGGTGGTGTTGTGTCGGGTACAGCCCTTATCCGTCCCGATTTCCCCGAACTTCTTGAGTTTCCTTTCCTTTGGCAACAAACAGAATATGTGCTTGGTGGCGGTTCATCCCACTATCTGTTCCTCGTGTTGGCAGCTCAAAAGATAAGCGCCAAAAACCATCAATAGAGTTGTGCACAAGACGGATAACATCGCTCAGCATTGGCACGACCTAGATACGCATTGAAGACCTTTTTAAATTTCTACCATTATAGTTTTAGCATGAAAAAGTTAGTATTGTTAGCATTGTCAGCTACTCTGTTATGGAGTTGCGACAGAAAAGAGAACAACCCTGTACTGAGCATTGAGGGCGGACAAGTGCAGGGCGTTTTGGCCGAGAACGAGGGTGTGTACGTCTATCGTGGAATACCCTATGCCGCACCGCCTATTGGCGACTTGCGCTGGAAAGAACCTCAGCCTGTAGTGGCATGGGAAGGCGTCAGAGTGTGTGACAAATTTGGTCATCCTGGTTATCAGGCAGTTCACTATCCTGGCTTCTATGCCTCCGAGTGGGGGTATGGCGACGAAGCACCCTATAGTGAAGATTGCCTCTATTTGAATGTCTGGACGAAAGCACCTGGAGAAGTCGACAAGAAATTACCTGTAGCACTTTGGATTCATGGTGGCGGTTATCGTGAAGGCTGGGGTTCGGAGCCAGAGTTCGACGGTCAGGAATGGGCTTCAAAAGACGTCGTTCTGGTGAGCATTAACTATCGTCTGGGCATCTTTGGCTTCATGACCCATCCCGATCTTTCTGCCGAAAGTGCCAACCACGTGTCTGGCAACTATGGCATACTTGATCAGATTCAGTCACTGAAATGGATTAAAGCAAACATCGCTCAGTTTGGTGGCGACCCTGACAACGTAACCATTTTTGGCCAGAGTGCAGGTGCTGGAAGTGTGCGTACGCTATGTGAATCGCCTCTCGCACGTGGTCTTTTCCACAAGGCCGTAATAATGAGTGGTGGCGGCATCAACGTACCTGCAAAAGATGGTGAAGCGGCCAAACCTGCAACACCCGTGAACAAGTTCTTCACCTATAACCCCACGCTGAAAGAATCGGAAGCCGAAACGAAGAAGGTGATGGATTGGGCTGGGCTCACAGACATCGCCAAGTTGCGTGCTGCTTCCACCGAGTTACTCTACTCAGTTGGCCAACTCTACAACATGGTGAACAAGAGCGAAGTCTTCCTAATGCAACGTCCTATCATCGACGGATATGTAAGCTTGAAGAACTTCGACGAGGCTACCCGTAGCGATTCTATCGCCAATGTACCTTATATGATTGGCTACACTCTGAACGATATGGGGCAGATGGGTCCTGGCATTGCTGAGTTCTGTAAAGTAAGACAAGAGAAGGGCGGAAAGGCATGGGCCTATGAATTTGCCCGTCCGTTACCCGACGATGGCAAGCATCCTGAAATCACCGATCGTCTGAAAGGCGCATTCCACTCATCCGACCTCTGGTTTGTCTTCAAGTCGTTGAAACATTGCTGGCGCCCTTGGACACAAGGCGACTGGGACCTCGCAGAAAAGATGCTGACGGCTTGGACTAATTTTGTGAAGTATGGCGACCCGAACGGACAAGAAGCTGGTCAATGGACACCTTGCACAGCTGAGAGTCCAAAGTTTATGCTCTTCAAACTCAACGAGAGTGATGCTGAGGATTCGCAGATGGGCGACCCCATCTTGCCGGAATAAGCTGACAACAATAATCCCTGCTCAGTGATGGGCGGGGATTATATTTTCTACGAGTTTTGTTGAGCTCAATATAACTATAGGTCTTTACTCTGCTTCTGTAGGCTTTGCCGGCAACACTTGTTGAATGTTCTGTTCGCGGTGACAGATGCGCACCTCTACGCCATACTTACTATTGATATGCTCAGCTAGATGTTGTGCGCTATAGACCGAACGATGCTGACCGCCCGTACATCCGAAAGAGAACATCAGGCTTGTGAAACCTCGTTGTATATATCGAGCCACATGCGCATCGGCAAGTTTGTAGATGCTTTCGAGAAATGTAAGTATTTCGCCATCATCCTCGAGGAAACGGATTACAGGGTCATCGAGTCCAGTAAGTTTTTTGTAAGGCTCATAGCGACCAGGATTGTGAGTGCTTCGGCAATCGAACACATATCCTCCACCGTTACCCGATTCATCCTCAGGAATGCCTTTCCGATAGGAGAAACTAAACACACGCACCACAAGCGGACCTTTGCCATCGTATTTCGAGAACGTTGCTGGACCATCCTTCGGATGAGCCCTATAAGGATTGTTTTCAGTTGTGCGGAACCCGTCGGAACGGTTCTGTGCGGCTTGTTCTATTTGCTGGAATTGCGGAAGCCTTGTCAGTTGCTGAAGGATAGAAACGAGGTACGGATAAGGGAATTGACTATCTTCGAGCAATTCGCGCAGGTTGACGATTGCTGGCGGAATGGAGGTAATGAAGTGCTGTTTGCGTTCGAAATACCCACGGAAGCCATATGCCCCCAGTACCTGAAGCGTGCGGAACAACACAAACAACGATAAACGGTTGACAAAATGGTGAGGCGTTGGAACCTCCGTATATTGCTTGAGGGCGTTGTAGTATTCAAACACTAACTCGCGGCGCAATTTGTGAGAGTATTTTGCGGAAGCCTGCCAGAGAAACGAGGCCAGATCGTAATAATAGGGCCCACGTCGTCCGCCTTGGAAATCGATGAAATAGGGTTTGTACGACTCTTTGTTTTCCGCGGGCATCAACATAATGTTGCGAGCTTGGAAATCGCGATATAGGAAGGAGTCGGCCGACTCTGCCGTTAAGTCCTTGGCCAGCAAACGGAAATCGGCTTCGAGTTTCAACTCGTGAAAGTCAATCTCAGTGGCTTTTAGAAAGCAGTATTTAAAGTAGTTCAGGTCGAAGAGTACGCTATCTGCATCGAACTCAGGTTGTGGATAGCAGTGTGAGAAATCGAGTCCTCGAGCACCGCGAATCTGAATGTTTGGAAGTTCACGTATGGTTGACTTCAGTAACAGTTGCTCTTTCAGGTTATATCTTCCCCCCGCTTCTCGACCACCCTTGATGGCATCGTAAAGCGACAAGGCTCCAAGATCGGTTTGAAGGTAGCGTAGTTCGTCGCTACTTGCCACTAGCACCTGAGGAACAGGCAACTGGCGCTTGGTGAAATGGTGCGACAGATAGATAAAAGCATGGTTCTCATCACGACTCGTACCAATGACACCGACGACGGTCTTCTGATCGTGTCCACTGATACGATAATATTGCCTGTTGCTACCTGCACCTGGAAGTTTGTCCACTTTCAGCGGTTCTTCCCCACTCCATTGGCTGTATAATTGAATGAGCTGTTGCATAGCGTTCTTATAGGGTTTGTTCTTCTTTGTCTTTGATGTTTCTGGTAATCCATTTTGCCAAAAGTGGTACGGCCACAAGAAGCAGCATGAAAATTCCCGCCATCATCAAATATGAACCTGTGAGCAGGTATAGACCGAAGGCAATGACGAAGAACGCGACAAATTGCGATAACTTCACTTTATAA
>JAILAI010000115.1 GCA_024681705.1 Prevotella sp. | reverse complement strand
TCGGTGGCCATGATAGCCTCGTAGAGATCCACGCCAAAATAAGCAAGTATGCGGTGGTTGAACTGGAACAACTCTTCCCTTTGGTCGCGGTCGTTCATCCACTGATGGCGGGAGTTCTCCACGTTCTGTCCAGTCAGTTGGTTCTTCAGTTCCAGAGCAACAACGGGGATACCGTTCACTGACAGCACCATATCGATGGTGTTATGGTTTTGAGTGGAGTAAGCGAACTGCCTCGTACACTCCATGATGTTCTGCTGGTAGTGCAGGTTCAGCTCCTCATTCAAAGGACTGGCTGGTTCGAAATAGACCAACTTGAATTTGAAGCCCAGGTCATCGATGCCATTGCGCAGTACCCAAATTAGTCCACGCTCATGAATCTTGTCCTGCAAAACGTTGTAGAGACGGTCTTCCGTCTGGGCACCGTATTTTTTCTCATACAGTTCCCATTTCTTAGTCTGGGTCAGACGGAGAAACTTGATCAGAGTCTTCAGATCGATGGCCCGCTCTTTGTCGTAGGTGGCCTGGGAGCCTTTCGTGTAGCCGCCCTCTGTTGTCAGCCAATGCTCTATGTAGGCTTCAAAATCCCGTTCTTTCAGATCGTTGTTGTCCATATCTTGTTTGTCTTTATTCAATTATAGTTTTGCCGGTTACGGCTTCGTAGATGACGCTCTTCTTGTAGTCCTTCAGCGATTCTATCTTCCGTTGTTTCAAAGTGATCAGGCGGTCTATGTCTTCACACTTCTCGTCGAGGTACGAGGCGATGGCCTGCTGCTCGATGAGAGGGGGAAGCAAAATAAAAGTGCTACCTATTTCAAATGCTGAAATATGCACAACTTTTAACTTTGCCTTACCTCTGCTCTTCTGAGTCTGGGCATAATTACTATTTAAGGCATAGTTCAGAAAAGAGGGGTTTTGGTGATGCCGAATAACGATTATATCACCTCCAGCCAAACATTCTTGGCTACCAAGATACACAATGCTTTTTCCTATTTCTTCAACCAACTCTCCAGTTCCTGCGCATAAGATGTCACCATAATGAAATAATTGAGGTGATTTCTGAATATCTATGTTGGTGGCGGAAAAACAGGTTTTAAAAGCTTGGGTATATTTTGAGTAAATTTCACCATAACGTACACACGGTGTATCACCATCTACAAATACCTCGTCCTTAGTTATACCATTACCTTTGTAGATTTTGTCTGCAATATATTTTGTTTTTATCACTTTCCACCCTTCAGGAATCTCCCCAATCCAATCTATGCCGGAGGGGACGAGTTTGGCGTTGGGATCAAGACCTTTAGTGGCGGCCTCGGTAACGACGCTCTGCTTATAGGCTTTCAGTTTCTCAATCATCAGCTCTTGCAGCCCAATAAGAGAATCTATCTCTCCACACTTTTTGTCAAGGTAATCGGTGATGCGCTGCTGATCCATAACCGTAGGAATAGGAATAGGTAGTAAGATAAAGTCATCATATAAGATGTTCTTGCCCTCTCTGATTCCTACAGTTAGTGAGTTTATCTCTTGAATAAACGCATCTGACTTGAAGAGGTATTTATAATACTTGTTGTTGATTTTCCGTGTAGCATAGAAAACCTGATATGCTGGGGAGCAGACACCTTCATAATCAGACATCTCAAATCCACCTTGGAAACTTCTAAGACTTATCACATAGTCATTTTTGTGAACAGTCTTAAACTGGCTAAGGTCTGTATCTGCAGCAACTTTCACAACCCCTTCAAGAAGATGTTGGGGATACATACCGTACTTCTGAGTTGCAGCTAGAAGTTGACATTCCATATTACCTTTATCACGCCTTTGTTTGAAGACATGTTTTGCAATGTCAACTTCCCACGACTCAGGAATTTTGCCAATCCACTCTATGCCGCTGTCTTTATACTTTGTTTCCATTTCCTTAAAGGTTTAATGCAGCAATTTTTCCATCAATTCGCTCTCTTGCTGTTCGAGGGCCTTCAGCTCTTCAAAAATTTTGGCTGAAGGCTTTAGCGGCGTGTATTTATAAAACTCACGGGTGAAGGGAATCTCGTAGCCTATCTTTGTTTTTTTCTCGTCAACAATGAAGTCGGGCGAATAAGGAGTGACGTTGTTCAACAAGTATTCATTGCAGTCAGTCAACCACGGAATAATCTCGGTGTCGTTAAGTGACTTGTCTATAACGGGCCTTCCCTTTTTGTCGCGCACCACATTTCCTTCAGCATCATGCTCAGGGGTCATTATGAATACTTTGCTATATTTAAAATATTCGTTCTCGCGCACTTTACTCTCCACACGAATCTCTATGCCGTCGGAAACAGTCTTTATCAGTACGTTATCGGTGAAGTTGTGGTAGGCGAGCATGATGAGCTGCCGCGCCGCCTCTGTAATCTCTACACGCTTGTTACCAAGCGGTTTTCGCCGCTTCTCGTAGCACTGGCTGGCATCGATAAGTTGCACCTTACCTCGGCGCTCGACCGACTTGTTACGAGTGACAACCCAAATGTAGGTGGCAATACCAGTGTTGTAGAACAAATCGTTGGGAAGTTGTACGATGGCCTCCAGCCAGTCGTTCTCCAAAAGGTATCCTCTGATGTTACTCTCACCACCACCTGCATCACCCTTAGACAGAGGAGAGCCATTTTGAATGATGGCCATACGTCCAGTATCTTTCAGTTTGGCCACACCGTTAAGCAGAAACAGTTGCTGACCATCACCGATGGCGGGTAGTCCTGGTTCGAAACGTCCAGCTGCGCCTTTCTTATTCTCAGCCTCGACAGCAGCTCTACTGGTTTTCCACTCAATGCCGAATGGCGGATTAGAAATGATGTAATCGAACTTATAGCCCTCGAACTTGTCATCGCCAAGGGTGTCACCTTGCCTCATGTTGTCAGCATTGCCACCCTTGATGAGTGTGTCGGCCTTGGCAATGGCAAAGGTCTGTTCGTTCAGTTCCTGACCATAGGTGGTGATGTCGGCATCAGGATCAATCTCCAAGAGGCGATCGCTCATACAACCCAGCATCTGGCTGGTACCCATCGCCATGTCATAGATAGTGGCTGTGATGCCTTCATCCTCCAGTCGCTCCTCGTCTTCACCAACAAGTAGTTCTGTCATCAGATTGATGATGTCGCGTGCGGTGAAGTGGGCTCCGGCATGTTCATCGTAACTCTCAGAAAACTTTCGAACCAGTTCCTCAAAGATGTAGCCCATGTCCACTGAGCTGACCTTGTCGGCACCTAAGTAAGCCTTCTCTGTACAAAACTCCTTAATGACAAGATAGAGAAGTCCATTTTCAGCCATAGTCTCTATCTCCTGCTGGAATTTCATGCGGTGAATTACGTCGATGACATTCTCAGAGAAGTGGTTCAGGTATGACTCGAAGTTCTCACGGATGTTCTCCGGATCACTGAGCAGTGTCTCGAAGGTGAAGGGCGAGAGGTTGTAGAACTTCTGACCAGCAGCCTTCTCCAGGAAACCCTGTTTCACGGTGATGCCGTCCTCGTCAAGTTGCTTATTCATGTCAAGCACTTTCTGCTTGGTAGGTGCCAACGTGTCCTCAAAGCGTTTTACAACACACATCGGCAATATCACGTTGCCGTATTCGTGTGGCTTATAAACACCCACCAACTTGTCGGCAATGGCCCAAATCAGGTTGGCTTTTTCCTGTACGTTTACAGCTGTCTGCTGTTGTATATTATCTATGTTCATATCGGTTTTTAGTTATTACTATTTGCATATAAATATGCAAAGATAGGTATTTTTCGGCAAATAAACGAATTTTAGAGCTGAAATTCACTCATTTTGAACAAGTTCGTGTATTGATACATACTGGATTTGCATTTGGGGGAATGCAAACTGGAAAGATACGGTTCAGGCATCATCTTTCTGTGAAACACCTTTGATGTAATAATCTCGTTCTTGTTCATACGGTAATCTACGATAGACTGAAATAGTACTTCAAAGTTATTCAAAATGATTTGAACTGCAAAACATTTTGCACAAAAAGAGGTGATAAAAGACTTGCTGTAAACAAAGTATGTTTACAGGTAAATGATAGCAATTTACATTGCCATCATCACCTGTAATACAATGTCAGAGTTGGGAATCTTTATTGTCCCGATCAGTTTCTGTGGCTTGGTCGATTCCTGATAACCATCAAACAGACTGATAATAGGAGCATCCAAAGCCTTAGCGATTTTCGCAAGTGTATCTAGAGAACATGAACTGCGCTCTTTTACAATTGCATTGACATACTGGCGAGTTACCCCCAGCTTATTTGCCAGTTCCTGCTCGCTCATCTTTTTCTCTTTGAGTATTTCTTTTAGTCGTAACATAAGCACAATATTTAAGTTCCGATGCAAAGATACTCTCTTGGAGTGCAGTGATTCTGCACTCCAAAACATAGTAAAGAGAAATTTCGTTTGAAATATTATTTTACCTATTGGATAAGAGAAAACTATCAGTTATTGGCAGAGTAGTTCATGCGATAGGAAACAGCGTCGACTGTAGGGAAGTCCTTTGGAACAGTTTGTGTGACATTTCCCGTAGCACACCATTCGGATCCTCTCAGTAGAAGCGTCTGGAAACCTGTGCATTGCATGGCAGGATTGTCATCCAGGCTTTCTCCACAATGGCCTAGCATGATATGGAAGACTTTTCCCTTGCCATACTCTACTGTAAAGACAAGCGGTTCTTCACGACCTGAGCCTTTCTGATTGGGAGAAGAATAGGCTGTATAATGAACATCTTTTATGCCTCCAGGCCCTCTCATCCTGTCGTATAACTCATCCGAAGCGTGTTTCCATTGGGTAGGAAGACCATCTGTTATAGGGTGCGAAATTGATCTGCAATTAAGTACATACTCATGTCTGAAGCCATGGGAGCCACCGATGCCAGGAGAATCGTCAGACTGTAAAGCCCCATTTTTCCAATAGAAATAAGGACCAGAAGCTTCATTCCTTCCGCCCCAACCGCCAAGAGCAATCATCTCATTGTAAGCCTGCCAGTCTGTGAAAGCA
>JAILAI010000078.1 GCA_024681705.1 Prevotella sp. | reverse complement strand
TTTGCTCTTGAAGCAACGTGATTTACTGATCTTGGCATAATTTGTTTCCTTTCTCTTGATTAATGTTAATTAACGGAGGCAGAGCAAATCGCGTACCTGCTTCATGTTGCTTTTGTCTACGATGGCCTGATGCACCAAGTTACGCTTCTGTTTCTTGGTCTTCTTTGTCAGGATGTGGCTGTGATAAGCGTGATGACGCTTCACTTTGCCTGTACCGGTGAAGCGGAAACGCTTCTTAGCACCGGAATTGGTCTTTACTTTTGGCATTTTTTTTGTAATTTATTGTTGTTAATATAAAGCCGTGGCAACGCATATACCAGGGCGTTGCGCACAAGCGGTTTCGTCTTTTAATCCTCGTTTTTCTTCCTCAGCTTGTTCAGCACGTCCTCGCCGCCCTTCATGTTGGCGAACAGCCCGTTGGCTGCGGGTGCATCCTGAATGCTGGCTTCGGCCTTCTGCTCAGCAACTTCCTTTGCTTCGGCCTCACGGCGTTCGCGGTCCATCTTCTGCTGGCTCTTCTTGGCCACACCTGCCTTCTTTGGCGACAGGTAGAGGAACATTTTCTTTCCTTCGAGGCTCGGCATCTGTTCTACCTTGCCATACTCCTCAAGGTCGCTTGCAAAACGCAGCAGCAGCACTTCTCCTTGCTCCTTGAACAGGATGCTACGCCCGCGGAAGAAGACGTAGGCACGCACCTTATTGCCTTCCTCGAGGAATTCCTTTGCATGCTTGAGCTTGAAGTTGTAGTCGTGGTCGTCGGTCTGAGGTCCGAAACGTATTTCCTTCACCTCTTGCTTCACCTGCTTTGCCTTCATCTCCTTGGCACGCTTCTTCTGCTGATAGAGGAACTTACTATAGTCAATGATACGGCAGACAGGCGGATTGGCATTGGGTGAGATCTCTACGAGGTCTACGCCTTCTTGTCGTGCCAGGTCGAGCGCCTGACGGGTGGGCATCACTTTTGATTCGCCCTCACCTACAATACGTACCTCGCGGACACGAATTTGCTCGTTCACGCGATACTGTTGTCCTTTTTTGTCGTTCTTCATTAACTGTTTTTGGTTCAACTTTACAGAAATCGGCTGCAAAGGTAGTCATAAATTAAGAATTAAGGATGAAGAAAGAAGAATTATCTCAGCGCAATTAAATATTTTTAACACCGTTTACGAACTTTTCGTGCGATGCTTGTTGTCTGCGCTTCCGACAAACCTTACTTCTTCATCCTCAACTCTTTGGATTTTAGTCTTCGCCAATCACCGTTTTCAGAAGTCTTTAGTCATCTCGGCCACCTCGGCATTCACCTTGTCGATGAACTCCTGAATGGTCATGGTGCGCTGCTCGCCACCACCCTGCTGACGCATGGCCACAAGGCCGTCGGCGGCTTCCTTCTCGCCTACAATCACCATATAGGGGATACGCTTCAGCTCGTTGTCGCGAATCTTGCGGCCCAGCTTCTCATTGCGCAGGTCGAGCGTTGCGCGAACACCCTGCTGCTCGAACTGACGAGCCACTTCGCAAGCGTAGTCGTTGAAGCGCTCTGACAAAGGCAGAACGGCCACCTGGTCGGGAGTGAGCCACAAGGGGAAGTGACCACTGGTGTGCTCGATGAGTACGGCCGTGAAGCGTTCCATCGAACCGAAGGGAGCGCGGTGAATCATCACGGGCGTCTTCTTCGTGTTGTCCTCGTCGGTGTATTCCAGCTCGAAGCGCTTAGGCAGGTTGTAGTCCACCTGGATGGTGCCCAGCTGCCAGCGGCGACCGATGGCGTCCTTGATCATGAAGTCGAGCTTCGGGCCATAGAAAGCGGCCTCGCCATATTCTACCTTTGCGGGCAGACCCTTCTCCTGGCAAGCTTCCACGATAGCCTTCTCGGCCAATGCCCAGTCTTCGTCGGTACCCACATACTTCTCGTGGTCGTTAGGGTCGCGGAGGGAGATCTGTGCTTCGAAGTTGAAGCCAAAGGCGGTGAGCACGATGTTGATGATGTCCATCACGTTGAGGAACTCCTGCTTCACCTGGTCGGCGCGACAGAAGAGGTGGGCGTCGTCCTGAGTGAACGAACGCACGCGGGTCAGACCGTGCAACTCGCCGCTCTGCTCGTAGCGGTAGACCGTACCGAACTCAGCTATGCGCAGAGGCAGGTCGCGATACGAACGGGGCTTCGAGGCGAATATCTCGCAATGGTGGGGGCAGTTCATGGGTTTCAGCATGTACTCCTCGCCTTCCTCAGGCGTGTGGATGGGCTGGAACGAATCCTTGCCATAGTGAGCGTAGTGTCCGCTGGTGATATAGAGGTTCTTCGAACCAATGTGCGGAGTGATGACCTCCTGATAGCCGAAACGCTTCTGCACCTTGCGCAGATGGTCCTGAAGACGCAGACGCAGGTCGGTGCCCTTCGGCAGCCAGATGGGGAGTCCCTTGCCCACTTTCTCTGAGAACATGAACAGCTCCATATCCTTGCCAATCTTGCGATGGTCGCGCTTCTTGGCCTCTTCGAGCATGACGAGGTATTCGTCGAGCATCTTCTTCTTGGGGAATGAGATGCCATAGAGGCGCTGCATCTGCTCGCGTGTGGCGTCGCCGCGCCAGAAGGCACCGGCCACGCTGGTGAGCTTCACGGCCTTGATCTCGCCCGTGTTCACTAGGTGCGGACCGCGACAGAGGTCGGTGAAGTTGCCTTGGGTATATGTACTGATGGTTCCGTCTTCCAGATCCTGGTCGATGTGCTCGCACTTGTAGGTCTGTCCGTCGTCGGCGAACTCCTTCAGGGCTTCGGCCTTGGGTACCTCGCGACGCACCACTGGCTCCTTCTTGCGGGCCAGTTCCATCATCGTCTTCTCAATCTTCGGGAAGTCGCTCTCGCGCACCGACTCTCCGTTGGGCAGCAGCACGTCGTAGAAGAAGCCATTCTCTACGGCCGGTCCGAAGCCGAACTGTATGCCGGGATAGAGTTCCTTCAGGGCCTCGGCCAGCAGGTGGGCAGAGGTGTGCCAGAAGGTGTGCTTGCCCTCATCGTCGTCGAACTTGTAGAGGGCGATGGTGGCGTCCTCCATGATGGGGCGGTTCAGTTCCACTGCCTCGCCATTCACGCCACAGCTCACAACGCTCCGTGCCAGAGCCGGCGAAAGGCTCTCGGCAATCTCGAGTCCTGTAACACCCTGCTCATACGAGCGAACAGAGCCGTCAGGAAAAGTGATGTTAATCATATCTACAATATATGTTAGGTTTTAAAGTGGGCGCAAAGTTACGAATAATTTTTTGAATACTTGCACAACCGAGCATTTTTAACGAGATTTACACATCGCACCGCCCTACTCTGCTCAGGTTCCCGCCCGTGGAGGATTCGGGTTGAGGACAGCTGAAAAGGGGCGCAACTTTATAAATCTTTGGCAAAATAACACTTATTCACAATCTAAATGAAAGAAATGAGCGCCGAAAGTTGTATATTTGCAAACCGTCTGCAGGTAAATGCTACTACAACCCCATCGTTGTCGCTCCCAGCTGAAGCGAAAACGGCAACGAATTACGTGGAAACAAAGACGTTGAATCAACGTTATAGAAAGTCTATTTACTCAACTTTCTGAAGTAGTGAAGTAGCCAGTAGTTAAAGAAGTTAAGCTGAATACATGCAATAGAAGTAATGGCTTAACTTCTGTCCGAAAGGACGAGCGAAGCGATAACTACTTAACTTCCTAACTACAAAGAAGTAACGCAAATGCGAAACTTGAATATAATTATATGTAGGGAACCAACGCCAGACTTGTTGATAAATAGCAGTTGTTAACATTTCCGATGCTTTCAAGTGTTAAAAAACAGGCCTCATTTTCCTCAAACTTTTCGGGCAAAACTACCCACATATCTATCCCCTTTTTGCAATGTCGAGATAGCAGTCGAAAAGTCGGTTGAGCAAAAGCGGCAGTTTCGATCATCGAAATTGGCGCTTTTGATGACCGAAACTGCCGCTTTTGCTCATCGAAACTGCCGCTTTTGGTACCCGATTTTTGGGGTTTTATTGCATAAAACCAGTATTTTTATTCCGAAAACTTGTCGGAGATTTTGTAATCGATTGACAATCAGCGATTTACGCTAACGCCTCATGGTTGGCCTATTTAGGTGCTTCGGACTTCGTGATTGAAAATTTTTAAATCTCCGTGTTAAAACTACCCACATGAATTGTAAACAAATGTTATCAGAGAGCGCGAAAAACTTCAATCTCGCAAGCCGAACTCTTCGTTTTGTGTTGTGTAGCCAGTAGTTTTCTTCTGCTATCGGCCATCGACAAATTATTGGCAAAAAATGGCGTCCAGACATTCATTTTCTAGTCATTTTGATACACTTTTCAGTCTTTTTCACCATGATTTAGGTTACACCAAAACAACTTAAAATTGACAAAAGCCCCGTTTTTTCAGGGTTTCCGCATCGCTTATTGTTACTGAAATTTTATCTCGAGTAACATTCAGGTTACATCAACAAAAATTCTCTCCGAAAATGTTGCGCGTTTGTTTTTTTTGAAATAACTTTGCAAAGCATCATGCAAGAATACTATCATGGAAATAAGAAAAAGAATTCGGAAAACTCCTTCTCTCCTTTTATGGATGTTCTTTTGGCTGAGCTGTCTTGGTGCTCAGGCGCAAACAGGTAAATTGTTCAATGCCGATAACCAGTTGTCGAGCAGCAACACGAGTTATGTGTTCCAAGACAACAACGGCTTTATCTGGGTGGCCACGCGTAATGGACTGAATCGCTACGATGGCTACAAATTCCATATTTATAAAAAAGAACAGACGGAGGGACTCAGCAGCAACTACATCAATTGCGTGGTTCAGAACCGAAAAGGCGAAATCTTCGTAGGTAGCAACTTCACCGTGCAGAGCTACGACGGTTCGCGCTTTCGCGAATACACCCTGCATAATGCCAAGGGCGATAAAATAGGTACGTATATCAATTATATATACGAATCGCACTCGGGCGAGATGCTTGTCTGTACGTCGGGCTACGGCATCATGAAGCTGAACGACGACATGACGTCGACCATCATGACCGAACTGACCAGCGGGCAGAACTACGTGCGCTATCTGATGCAGGACAAGCGCGAACGCTACTGGGTGGTGACCGAGAACAACGGCCTGTTGCTGAAAGAGGGCGGTCGACGCACCATGTTCTTTAACGACGAAGACAACAAGTCGCTGGTATGCACCGTTGCACAGGGTTCCGATGGAAACATCTACGCCGCCGTCACCGGAAAGGGCCTCTATCGCTTCGTCGAGGCTGACCGCAAGTTCGAGCTCGTGACGAAGACCAACGGTCTGCCCATCGTCACTTTCTATATCTCGCGCGATGGCAACATCTTTCTGGGTTGCGACGGCCAAGGCCCCATGATCTACGACCCGAAGGTAGACGAACTCAACACCAACCCCTTCTATAGCCGCGACTTCGACCTGACGAAAGGTAAGGTGAGCTCCATCATCGAAGACCGCAACGGAAACATCTGGATAGCAATGCTCCAGAAAGGCGTGTTCATGCAGCCCCGCCCGCGCAAAGGGTTCGGCTATATGGGCTCCAAGCTGGGAGTACGCAACATCATCGGCTCCAATTGCGTGACCAGCACCCTCATCGACAGAGCCGGACGCGTGTGGGTGGGCACCGACAAAGACGCCCTCTACCAGTTGGATAAGGATGTTCTGACGGCAAAACACCATACGGACGTGCCCAGCACCATCCTCAGCATGACCGAAGACACCAAGGGCCATATCTGGCTCGGATCGTATTCGCAGGGATGTGGATGGCTGGATCCGCAAACTGGTAGCTGGCATGCCGAGGACCTGGGGCTGAGCAAGACGGCAAGCATCTTCGGATTGGCCGCGGGTAGCAACGGCGACGTGTGGATAGGAACCATGGGCAATGGCATCATCAGAAAGAACGTCGAGACCGGAAAAGTAACCACCTACACCATGAAGGAAGGCGCCGACAACGACCGCAACGTGAATAGCCTGCCCAACAACTTCATCAGCAAGTTGTGCCTCTCGCCAGATGGTAAGTATCTCTTCGTGGCCAGTTCGGTAGGACTCTGTTGCCTGGACATTGAGAAAGACGATTGGGTGTCGACACTCGGAAGCAATTGCCCCAATCACGGAACCTTCTCGCGCGACGTCTATGCCGACAGATACGGAAGAGTCTGGCTGGGCACCAACGATGGCGTCTATCGTTTCGACCTGAAGACGAAAAAGGGAAAATACTATACCACAGAAGACGGATTGCCCGATAATGGCGTCGCCTCGGTGCAGATCGACACGAAAGGCAATATATGGCTGGGCACCGATGGGGGACTCTGTTGTCTGAATCCTCAGAAAGGCACCTGTCTGAACTACTTCGTCGACGATGGCCTTCAGGGTAGTGAATTCAGCGATGGCGCCGTCAGTATGAACAATCAGGGATTTATGCTCCTCGGCGGAACGGGTGGCATCAGCTGGTTCAATCCTAATGAAATGAAACCCACCGACTGGAAGGCAAAAGTGCATCTGACGGAGTTCCTCGTGGGCAACACGCCCGTGATAGCCGGAGCCAAGTCGGGCATCTACACCATCACCGACAGCACCGTCATCAACACCCGTCGGTTCGACCTGAGTTCCGACGACAACTCGTTCACCATCCAGCTCTCCACGCTCACCTACGACAACCCCGAGCATATCACCTATCTCTATAGCATCAACGGCGAGCAATGGACGCGGTTGCAGAAAGGCGCCAACGAAATCACGTTCAGCCATCTGTCGCCCGGCACCTACCACTTCCGCGTGAAGGCCATGAACAACCAGCAGGAAACCGAAGTGCGCGAGTTCATCGTGAAGATTCACTCGCCTTGGTACGCTTCCACATGGGCCTACATCTTCTACCTGCTCTTGTTGGGCGGACTCGTCTACACCTTCCTACGCAACAGAAAGCGCAAGGAGCAAGACCGTCTGCGCCTCCAGGAACACATACATGCCGAGGAGATGAGCGAGGCGAAGCTACGCTTCTTCATGAACATCAGTCACGAGATACGCACGCCTATGACGCTCATCATCACGCCGTTGCTCTCGCTGATGAAGGAAGACACCGACCCAACGCGTCACAACGTCTACGAAATCATCAAGCGCAACGCCGAGCGAATACTCCACCTCATCAACCAGATGATGGACCTCCGCAAGATCGACAAGGGACTGATGGCGATGCACATGAAGGAGACCGACCTCGTCTCGTTCGTGGCCGACGTTCACGGACTCTTCGGTCATCAGGCCAAGGCGAAGAACATCGAGCTCAGCTACGAGCACGATAGCGAGGAACTGCCCGTGTGGATCGACCGGCAGAACTTCGACAAGGTGGTGATGAACATCCTCTCCAACGCGTTCAAATATACACCGCCGGGAGGCAAGGTGAACATCCGCCTGACCCATGACGACACTCACGCCAAGCTATCCATCAAGGATAGCGGCGAGGGTATACCTGCCGACAAGCTCGAGAAGATTTTCGAACGCTTCTATCAGAGCGTGAACTCTGTGAACGACCATAACATGGGCACGGGCATTGGTCTCGACCTCACTCGCTCGCTTGTGGAATTGCATCACGGCACCATCACCGCTCAAAACAATGAAGGCGAGCCCGGTAGCGAGTTCATCATCACATTGCCGTTGGGCAAGGAACACCTGAAGCCCGAGGAAATCGTGGAGCAGGAAGACGAGGAGCACGAGGTGAAGAATGAAGTGTGGGGCGTTATGCAGAACGACGTCCAGGAAGAGTTCGATGGAGAAGACATGGAAGATCCGACGGCCCTGCACAACGTTGTGAGAAAGCAGTTGCAATTGGTCATCGTGGAAGACGACGACGAGATTGCCGACTATCTGGTGGCAGAGTTCAGTCAGGAATATAGCGTCACCCGGTTCTGTAACGGTAAGGAGGCATTGCCCACCATCTTGCAGGATGTGCCCGATATCGTCATCAGCGATGTGATGATGCCCGAGATGGACGGCAACACGCTCTGCTCGCGCATCAAGAGCAATGTGAACACCAACCACGTGCCCGTGATTCTGCTGACGGCCAAGAACCGTGAGGAAGACCAGCTAGAGGGTCTTGAGACGGGAGCAGATGCCTATCTCGTGAAACCGTTCAACATGGAGATTCTTCGTCGCACCATCTTCAACCTGTTGAATGCCCGGAAGGTGATGAGGTATAAGTTCACCGGAAACGAGAGTCAGGAGGACAAGGTGGATGACGTCAGGATGAAGTCGCCCGACGAGAAACTGCTTGAAAGGGTGATGGCGGTCATCAACCGCAACATTGGCAACTCCGACCTCAGCGTCGATATGATTGCGCAGGAGGTGGGCATCAGCCGAGTGCATCTGCATCGCAAGATGAAGGAACTGACCAACCAGACGCCTCACGACTTTATCCGCAACTTGCGACTCAAGCAAGCTGCCAATTTGCTGGCGTCACAACATCACAACGTCACCGAAGTGATGTACGCCTGCGGCTTCTCCAATTCCGCATCGTTCTCAACCATGTTCCGCAAGTTCTACGGCATGTCGCCCCGCGACTACATGAAGGAGCACCAGAAAGACGAAAGGTAGAAACACCCATAGCCTTTTAACAACCTCACCCCAACCCTTTCCACAATAGGAACGGATTGGGGTGTCGCTTTTATTGACCAGCATCATCGTCTTCTTATTATGCTAATCTTTCATAAAATGTTCTAAATCAGCGATTTAAGTGTTCCTAAAAAGCAAAAGTCCGCATACTAGTCCGCACTCAGTCCAATTCAACATTTCTGAATGAAATCAAAATTTGAAAAGATTCAGAACCATTCAATGCCCTGAAATCAT
>JAILAI010000048.1 GCA_024681705.1 Prevotella sp. | reverse complement strand
TGTCGGCAGCAGGGCGGCTCTACAGTTTCGACCAGGATGCCGACGCCGAGCAGAACGCTTTTGGTAAAGACGGCCTGCAAGGCGACCAGCGATTCACTTTCGTAAGAAGCAACTTCAGATATCTGAACAACTGGATGCGCTACTACGGTGTCGACCACATAGACGGTCTGATGGCCGACCTCGGTGTTTCGAGTCACCACTTCGACGACGCCGACCGTGGCTTCAGTTTCCGTTTCAACGGACCGCTCGACATGCGCATGAACAAACGGGCTGGCCGTACCGCCGCCGACGTGCTCAACCACGCCTCGGAACAGGAACTGGCCGACATCTTCTACCTCTACGGCGAACTGAAGCAAAGCCGGCGCATCGCCGCCGCGGTGGTCAAGGCGCGCGAGCAGAACCCCATCACCACCACTCAGGACTTCCTTCAGGTGGTGGCTCCGCTTTTTCAACGCGAGAGGGAGAAGAAAGACATGGCCAAGCTATTTCAGGCACTCCGCATCGAGGTGAACCACGAGATGGAAGCCCTGCGCGAGATGCTCTTGGCGGCAACGGAACTTATCCGTCCCGGTGGAAGACTGGCCGTCATCACCTATCATTCGCTCGAGGATCGCATCGTGAAGAACGTGATGAGAACGGGCAATGTGGAGGGCAAGATGAAGCAAGACTTCTTTGGAAGAATTGAGACGCCCTTCGAATTGGTGAACAACAAGGTGATTGTACCATCGGCTGAAGAACAGGCTGCCAACCCGCGTAGCCGTAGTGCGAAGCTGAGAATTGCAGAAAAGAAATAAAGTCAGAACATGAGCGAGGAGAAATCGAAACCCGTAGAGGCGCAACCTGTGACCGATGCAGAGGAATCTGCCGAGTTGCAGGAAGAGGCCGTGGTCGTCGACGAACAGTCGGAGGCCATCAAGGCAGCGCCGTCGGCTACCACCGATGCCGACAAGAAGCCGGAGCCCTCGCTTCAGGAAGCCATGAAGGATCAGGCGCGAGAGGACGAGAAACCCCTCTCGACGAACTTCTCACTCCGTAAGATTCTGGGTGGCGACTGGCTCACGGCCGAGTTCCTCAGACGACAGATTGGCATCATCCTGCTGATAACGGGTTTCATCATCGTCTACATCTCCAACCGCTATAGTTGTCAGAAGGACTTGCTGGAGATAGACCGGCTGAACAACGAACTGGTGGACGCCAAGTACAGAGCACTCTCTACAACTAGTGAACTGACCGAGAAATGCAGGGAAAGCAACGTGATGGAAATGTTGCAGACCAACAAAGATAGCGTGCTGAAGGTGGCTAGCCAGCCGCCATACATCATCAGCATTCCCAAGAACTATAGTTCGCTGACAGAAGAAAAATAGACAACTTGCGTGCGCACACGCGCGTGTTATATATATAAGGTATTACAGATATGGGCAGCTTTTTTGAAAGAGACAAAATCGTTCCACGCTACAAGATCATCGGTTTGCTGATGGTCGTGTTAGGCTTGCTTATTGTCGGAAAGGCTCTCTATACGGCAACCGTGAAGCGAGAGTTCTGGATGGACGTGGCCGATCGCCTCAAGCGCGATAGCGTGGAGGTGAAGCCCGTGCGAGGCAATATTATGAGCAGCGACGGACGTCTCATGGCCAGCTCCATTCCCGAATATAAATTGTTCATGGACTTCAAGGCCATGCACGATAGCAAGACCGACTCGCTTTGGACCGATTCGCTGGTGATGGCCATCAGCGAAGGCTTGCACGAGATATTCCCCGAACGTTCCGCACAAGCTTTCCACGACAGCTTACAAGTCGGTTATGGGCGCATGGCCCGCAACTATCCGATATGGCCGCGTCGCGTCACTTACGATGTCTACACCGAGGTGAAGCAATTGCCCATCTTCTGTTTGAGACCCTTCAAGGGCGGTTTTCATGTGGAAGAGTTCAACTCGCGTCAGCATCCGTTTGGTTCATTGGCCGGACGTACCGTCGGTGAGATGTATGGAGCCAAGGATTCTGCCAAGTGCGGTTTGGAACAATCGTTCGATAGCACGCTTCGCGGTAAGCCCGGCGTCGTGCAACGCAAGAAGGTGCTCAACAAATACCTCAGCATCACCGAGCGTCCGCCAGTGGATGGTGCCGACATCATCACCACCATCGACGTGAATATTCAGGACCTTGCCGAGCGGGCATTGATGGACGAACTGGTTGAAATCAACGCCAATGTGGGTGTTGCCATCGTGATGGAGGTGAAGACGGGCGACGTGAAGGCCATCGTGAATTTGTCGAAATGTGCCGACGGACAGTACCGCGAGCGTCAGAACCATGCCGTGAGCGATCTGCTCGAACCCGGTTCGGTGTTCAAGACGGCTTCGATGATGGTAGCGCTCGACGACGGTGTGGTCGACACGTTCTACACCGTGAATTGCAATGGTGGTGTGGTCGACATGCACGGTTCCAAGATGCGCGACCACAACTGGCATCGCGGAGGCTATGGCACTTTGCGCTTCGGTCAGATTCTGGAGTATAGTTCGAACATCGGCGTGAGCTCCATCATAGAGAAGTTCTACAAGGATAACCCCGAGAAATTCGTCGACGGACTCTATCGTGTGGGCATTGCCAGCGACCTGGAAATACCGCTGATGGGTGCCGCCCGTCCGCATATCCGCCGTCCGGAGCGCAAGGCCAACGGAAAGTTTGCCGACAGCTGGTATCCCACTACGTTGCCTTGGATGAGCATCGGCTACGAGACGCAGGTGCCGCCCATCTCAACTCTGACCTTCTACAACGCAATCGCCAACGACGGCCGCATGATGCGTCCGCGCTTTGTGAAGCAGATCGTGAAAGATGGACAGGTGATACAAGACTTCCCGCCAACGGTGTTGAAGGAGCATATATGCAAGGAAAAGACCCTTCACGAGATACAGACCATCCTCTATCACGTGGTGAGTCAGGGCTTGGGAAAGAGAGCTGGTTCGAAATCGTTCAAGGTTGCCGGAAAGACTGGCACCGCGCAGATTTCACAAGGTGTAGGCGGTTACAAGTCGGGACCGATGCATTACCTGCTTTCGTTCTGCGGTTATTTCCCCGCAGACAAGCCCCGCTATAGTTGCATCGTGTGCATCCAGAAGGCTGGTTCCGGTTCGGGCGGCGGCATGAGTGGTAAGGTGTTCCACAACATTTCCGAAGGCATCATGGCACAGGACGTGAAAATGGACGTCTCCGATGCTCGCGACTCGCTTTCGATTTTGGTGCCCGACGTGAAGAATGGCAACCTCTTCTCGGCCGAATATGTGCTTTCTCAGCTCGGCGTGAAGATTTCCGACTCATGGGCAGAGACCAAACCAGCGGGCAACAGAGCATGGGGAGTTGCCTCAATTGCCTCCAACGAGGTGGCGCTGGCCGAACAGAGCCAGAGCGATAACGACGTAGTGCCCAACGTGAAGGGCATGGGAGCACGCGATGCCGTGTTCATGCTCGAGAGTCGCGGACTCAAGGTGCGCATCGAAGGACGAGGAAAAGTAGTGGCGCAAAGCCTGGGCCCAGGCCGCAAGGTGGGCAAGGGCGACGTCTGCTCGATTCGTCTTAACTAAGAGAGAAAACCTGAAACAATATATCCTAAAGACAAGCGTATGAAGCTGAATGAATTATTGAAGAATATCAAGCCCCTCCAGATTGTCGGCGACGCCGACGTCGAGGTAAAGGGCATCCATATAGACAGCCGTCAGATTGCCGACGGTTTCCTGTTCGTGGCCATGAAAGGCACGCAGGTAGACGGTCACCGGTTCATCGGCAAGGCCATCGAGCTCGGTGCGAAGTCTGTCCTTTGCGAAGACATGCCCGAGCAGGTGGACGGCGTCACCTATGTGCAGGTGGAATCGACCGAAGACGCCGTCGGCAAGGTGGCTACACTTTTCTATGGTGACCCCTCGTCGAAACTCAAGCTTGTTGGCGTCACCGGTACCAATGGCAAGACGACCATCGCTACATTGCTGTTCAACATGTTCCGCAAACTGGGATTCAAGTGTGGCCTGCTCTCCACGGTGTGCAACTACATTGAGGATGAGGCCATTCCCGCCAGTCATACGACGCCCGATGCCATCGAGTTGAACAAACTCTTGGCCCGTATGGTGGAAAAAGGATGCCAGTATGCATTCATGGAATGCTCGAGTCATGCCATCCACCAGAAGCGTATCGGCGGACTGAAGTTCGCTGGAGGTATCTTTACCAACCTTACACGCGACCACATGGACTATCATAAGACGGTTGAGAACTACCGCAACGCCAAGAAGGCTTTCTTCGACGGACTGCCAAAGAGCGCCTTCGCCATTACGAATGCCGATGACAAGAATGGTATGGTGATGGTGCAGAACACCAAGGCGACGGTGAAGACCTACTCTTCTCGCACGATGGCCGACTTCCGCGCGAAGTTGCTGGAGTGCCATTTCGAGGGAATGTATCTCGAAATCGACGGTCGCGAGGTGGGCGTACAATTTATCGGAAAGTTCAATGTGAGCAACCTGCTGGCCGTCTATGGAACCGCCGTCATGCTGGGCCAGAAACCCGAGGACGTGCTTCTCGTGTTGAGTACCCTGAAGAGTGTGAGCGGACGTCTGGAACCCATCCATTCGCCCGAAGGCTATACCGCCGTCGTCGACTATGCCCACACGCCCGATGCCTTGGAGAATGTATTGCGCGCCATTCACGAAGTGCTCGGCGGAAAAGGTCAGGTTATCACCGTATGCGGAGCCGGTGGCAACCGCGACAAGGGCAAGCGCCCATTGATGGCTCAGGAAGCCGTGAAGCAGAGCGACCGCGTAATTATCACCAGCGACAACCCCCGATTCGAGGAACCGCAGGAGATCATCAACGACATGTTGGCCGGACTCGACAAGCAGAAGCTGAAGAAAGTCATCTCCATCGTGGACCGTCGCGAAGCCATCCGCACCGCCTGTATGATGGCGCAGAAGGGCGACGTCATCCTCATTGCTGGAAAAGGTCACGAGGACTACCAGGAGATAAAGGGCGTGAAACACCATTTCGACGACCACGAGGTGGTCAAGGAAATCTTCGCTCAATAGTCTTTGTCGCAAGCATCACACAATTTTAACCCCTGAAAAATAAAACTTATGCTATATTACCTCTTTAGATTTTTAGAGCAATACGACATACCAGGCTCGCACTTGTGGAGCTATATCTCGTTCCGCGCATTGCTGACGCTGATTCTCTCCCTGATTATCTCGGCTTGGTTCGGCGAGCATTTCATCAAGTTCATGAAGCGCCGCAATATCTCCGAGACCGCACGCGATGCCAGCATCGACCCCTTTGGCGAGAAGAAGAAGGGTGTTCCCACCATGGGAGGCATCATCATCATCGTTAGCATCCTGCTACCAGTGCTCTTGCTAGGGCGTATGCGTAACATCTATCTTATCCTGATGATTGTCACCACCGTGTGGCTTGGTTTCCTCGGATTCCTCGATGACTACATCAAGATTTTCCGTCGCAACAAGGACGGTCTGAAGGGTAAATATAAGATTGTGGGGCAGGTGAGCATCGGACTCATCGTGGGCCTGACGCTTTGGCTCAGTCCCGACGCGAAGATCAACGAGAACGTCACCACCGTGAAGCAAGACAACCAGGAGACGGTCATCCATAAGTCGGAGTCGGTGAAGTCGCTCAAGACCACCATTCCGTTTGTGAAGAACCACGACCTTGACTATAGCAAGATCATGTCGTTCTGCGGTGATAATGCCCGTGCGGCCGGTTGGATCATCTTCGTCATCATGACTATATTCGTGGTGACGGCCGTATCCAACGGTGCCAACCTGAACGATGGTATGGACGGCATGTGTGCAGGCACCTCGGCTATCATAGGTGTGGCGCTAGGCATACTGTCGTATGTGAGCAGTCACATCGAGTATGCCGCCTATTTCAACATCATGTTCATTCCCGGTTCGCAAGAATTGGTTATCTTCATCTGTGCCTTCGTCGGGGCCATGATTGGTTTTCTGTGGTACAATGCCTATCCGGCACAGGTGTTTATGGGCGACACCGGTTCGCTCACCATCGGCGGCATCATCGGCGTGGTGGCCGTCATCATTCACAAGGAGCTCCTGTTGCCCATCCTCTGCGGCATCTTCTTCGTGGAGAGCCTCAGTGTCATCATCCAGACACAGGTGTTCAAATACTATAAAAGAAAGGGACAGCGTGTGAGATTCTTCCGCGCCACGCCCATCCACGATAACTTCCGCAAGCTCGACTCGCAGCTCGACCAGACCAGTCGCTACGTCTTGAAAGGATGGCCCCAGCGTCAGTTCCACGAATCGAAGATTACGTTCCGCTTCTGGATTGTCACCATCATTCTGGCCGCACTGACCATCATCACGCTGAAGATAAGATAAAGAACTATTAGAGAAGAAAGGAAAAGAAAGAAGATGAAGAAAATTGTTGTCTTAGGTGCTGCCGAGAGCGGGGCAGGAGCTGCTGTCCTGGCTAAGAAAGAAGGTTTCAGCGTGTTCGTGTCGGACATGGGAGCCATCAAGGAGCGCTACAAGAAACTGCTCGACGACCACCAGATAGAGTGGGAGGAAGGCCATCACACCGAGGAGAAGATTCTCGATGCCGACGAGGTAATCAAGAGTCCGGGCATTCCCGATGAGGCCCCTATGATACAGAAAATCATCCAGAAGGGCATCCACATCATCAGTGAGATTGAGTTCGCCGGACGCTATACCACCTCGAAGATGATCTGCATCACCGGTTCAAATGGCAAGACCACTACGACCTCGCTTATCTACCACATCTTCAAAGAGGCAGGCTACGATGCCGGACTGGCTGGAAACATTGGCCGTTCGCTGGCACTTCAGGTGGCCGAGGAACCCCACGAATACTACATCATTGAGCTCTCCTCGTTCCAGCTCGACAACATGTACGACTTCCGTGCCAACGTGGCCATCTTGCTCAACATCACGCCCGACCACCTGGACCGCTACCAGAACAACATGCAGAACTACGTCGACGCGAAGATGCGCATCGTGCGCAACCAGACGCCCGAAGACGCCTTCATCTACTGGAACGACGATCCCATCATCAGCCGCGAGCTGAAGAAGTACGACATAAAGGCCGTTCAGCTGCCCTTCTCCGAACTGAAGGAGCGCGGAAGCATCGGCTACATTGAAGAAGGACAATACGTCATCGAGAAGCCCACTCCGTTCAACATGGAGCAGGAATCCCTCTCGCTCTCGGGCAAACATAACATCTACAACTCGCTGGCCGCGGGTATCGCATCGAATGTGGCCGGCATCAAGAAAGAGGTGATTCGCAAAAGCCTGAGCGACTTCCCCGGCGTGGAACACCGTCTGGAGAAGGTCTGCACCGTGGGCGGTGTGCTCTACGTGAACGACTCGAAGGCCACCAATGTCGACGCTTGCTGGTATGCGCTGGAGAGTATGAAGACGAAGACCATCCTCATTATTGGTGGAAAGGACAAGGGCAACGACTACGATCCCATCAAGCCGCTCGTCAAGGAGAAATGTGCCGGACTGGTCTATCTGGGTGCCGACAACCAGAAATTGCACGACAACTTCGACGCACTCGGCATCCCCGTGCGCGACACCCATTCGATGAAGGAGTGTGTTGAGGCCTGCTACGAGATGGCTGAGCCCGGAATGACCGTGCTGTTGTCGCCCTGTTGCGCATCGTTCGACCTCTTTAAGAATATGGAGGACCGCGGCGACCAGTTCAAGACACTCGCGAGAAACCTGTAGGCAAGGCCGCGCAACCGGCCGAAAAACCTGCCCTTCATGGAAAGCTTGTAGGACAAAGGCAATCGGGAGCGCAGAAAAAAATCTAGAAAAAATCTTTCGAAATTGGCGGTTTGGACAAATTTTTTCTAGAAAAAATATTTGAAAATTGGCAACATTACTCATCGTAGGCGTTGCAATGGCATCTGGAAATTGCCACTAGCCTCGGTGAAAACAACGATAAAGAACAACGAAATCAGGAGGACAGACATATGTTTGAGAGACTGAGCAAAATAAAATTCAAGGGAGACGGCATCATTTGGATGGTGTTCTTCTTCCTCTGTATCATCAGTGTGCTAGAGGTGTACAGTGCTTCGAGTGCCCTCACCTACAAGGGAGCGAACTATTGGGCTCCCGTTGCCTACCACACCATCTTGCTGCTGGTGGGCGTGGGATTCATGGTGCTCACCATGAACATCAAGTGCAAATACTTCAAGCTGGTGACGCCTTTTGCTCTGTTCTTCTCCATCCTGATGCTTGTGGCCGTGCTGGTCGTGGGCCAGAGTACCAACGGCGCCCAACGCTGGATTGGTTTCTTCGGCATTCAGTTCCAGCCGTCAGAGTTGGCCAAGGGTGCCGTGATACTCGCCGAGGCGCAGATACTTAGCGCCATGCAGACGGTGGACGGAGCCTCGCGTTCCGCCTTCAAATACGTGCTCTATGTGTCGGTTCCCGTACTGATTCTCATAGGAATGGAGAATCTCTCTACGGCAGCATTGCTCTTCCTCACGGTGTACATCATGATGTTTATCGGCCGCGTGTCGAAGGTGCAACTCGGTAAGACACTCGGCGTATTGGCCCTTGCGGGCATGTTCATCTTCGCGATGGTGTGGCTCGTGGGCGATACGAAAGACACGGAGACGGTGACCGACGAGCGCCTGGCCATGACCGAGACGGTGGCCGAAGAGGCGAGCCCCGGCGTGCTGGGCAAGGTATACAACAAGTTCTTCCACCGTGCCAGCACTTGGAAGGCACGCATCGTGAAGTTCCTCGACAACGAAGAGGTGCGCCCCGAGGACATCGACCTCGACAAGGACGCGCAGGTGGCTCACGCCAATATTGCCATTGCCTCGTCGAACGTGGTGGGCAAGGGTCCCGGCAACTCGGTGGAGCGCGACTTCCTGTCGCAGGCCTTCTCCGACTTCATCTATGCCATCATCATCGAGGAGATGGGCGTGTGGGGAGCCGCTGGAGTGTGTCTGCTCTACATCATTCTGCTCTTCCGCACGGCCTCCATTGCCAATCGTTGTGCCAACGCCTTCCCAGCTTTGCTCATCATGGGCATCGCCTTGTTGCTTGTCACACAGGCCATGTTCAACATGTGCGTGGCCGTTGGTCTGGCACCCGTTACCGGTCAGCCGCTACCACTCATCAGTAAAGGCGGCACGAGTACCATTGTCAACTGCGTCTATATGGGCGTCATCCTCAGCGTGAGCTACACAGCTAAACGCAAGGACGACCTGACAGAATCGAAGCAGCCCCGTCCGCTGAAGGCCACAGCCTGATGTCGAGAAGATGCTTCAAAAACGAGAAGAAAGGAAACAAGATATGGAAAAAGAACTTAGAGTCATTATCAGCGGCGGCGGTACGGGAGGCCACATCTTCCCGGCCGTGTCGATTGCCAATGCCATTCGCGCCAAGTATCCCGAGGCAAAGATATTGTTTGTGGGAGCTGAAGGCCGCATGGAAATGCAGCGCGTTCCGCAGGCAGGCTACGAGATAAAGGGTCTGCCCATTCAGGGATTTGACCGCAAGAACCCGCTGAAGAACATCAAGGTGCTCTACAAAATATGGAAAAGCCAGCGCATGGCCAAAACGATCATTCGCGAATTCCAGCCGCAGGTGGCTGTCGGTGTGGGTGGCTACGCCAGCGGACCAACGCTCAATAAGGCTGCTGCGATGGGTATTCCCTGCCTCATTCAGGAACAGAACTCCTACGCCGGAGTCACCAACAAACTGCTGGCAAAGAAAGCAGCGAAGATCTGTGTGGCCTACGAGGGCATGGAGCGCTTCTTCCCGCAGGAGAAAATCATCATGACGGGCAACCCCGTGCGTCAGCAGTTGCTCGATTGCAAGCTCACCCGCGAAGAGGCCATCAAGACATTCGGTCTGGATCCTGCCAAGAAGACCATCCTGATAGTGGGTGGCAGTCTCGGTGCACGTACGGTGAACGAGAGTGTGCTTCAGCACTTGGAAGACATTCGCAAGAGCGGTGTGCAGGTGGTTTGGCAGACTGGTAAATACTATTACGGCGAGATGCTGAAGCATTTGAACAACCATGAGGAAATGCCAATGCTGAAACCCACCGACTTCATTGCCGACATGGGAGCCGCCTATCGCGCCGCCGACCTCGTCATCAGTCGTGCTGGTGCCAGCAGCATCTCCGAATTCTGTCTGCTGGGAACGCCAGTGATTCTGGTCCCCTCGCCCAATGTGGCCGAAGACCACCAGACGAAGAATGCTATGGCACTGGTGAACAAGCAGGCCGCCCTCTACGTGAAAGATGCTGAGGCCCGCGAGAAACTCATCCCGCTCGCACTCGAGACGGTGAACGACGCCGCCCGTCTGGCATCGCTGAGCGAGAATATTCTGAAGCTGGCATTGCCCAATTCGGCCGACATCATCGCCGACGAAGTGGTGAAGCTAGCCCACAACGCTTAAAACCAATTGATTATGGAACTGAAAGATATAAAAGCCGTTTATTTCGTAGGTGCCGGTGGTATCGGCATGAGTGCCCTTGTGCGCTATTTCCTGAAGAAGGGAATGGTGGTGGCAGGCTACGACAAGACGCCCACTCCGCTCACCCGTCAGCTGGAGGAAGAGGGCGCCCTCATCCACTACGAGGAGAGTGTCGACGCTATCCCCCACTCGTGCAAGAACAGCGAGAAGACGCTCGTCGTCTACACGCCCGCCGTGCCCAATGACCACAAGGAACTGGTCTACTTCCGCGAGAACGGATTCGAGATACAGAAACGCGCTCAGGTGCTTGGCACGCTGACACGCACCCACAAAGGTCTTTGCGTGGCTGGAACCCACGGAAAGACCACGACGAGCACCATGTGTGCCCACATCATGCACCAGTCGGCGATGGATTGCAACGCTTTCCTCGGCGGCATCTCGAAGAACTACGGCACCAATTATATCCTCTCCGACAAGAGCGACTTCGTGGTCATCGAGGCCGACGAGTTCGACCGTTCGTTCCATTGGCTTCGACCATGGATGACCGTCATCACCTCCACCGACCCCGATCATCTCGACATCTACGGAACCAAGGAGGCCTATCTGGAGAGCTTCCGCCATTACACCACGCTCATCCAGCCCGGCGGCGCACTCATCCTGCACAAGGGATTGGAAATGCAGGCCGACGTGCAGCCCGGCGTGAAGGTGTACGAATACAGTCTCACCGAGGGCGACTTCCACGCCGAGAACATCCGCATCGACAATGGCGAGATTGTCTTCGACTTCATCTCGCCGATCGAGAACGTGACCGGCGTGCAACTCGGCCAGCCTGTGCCCATCAATATCGACAACGGCATCGCCGCTATGGCAATGGCCCAGCTGAACGGCTGTAGTGCCGAGGAACTGCGCTATGGCATGCGCACCTATCACGGCGTGGACCGCCGCTTCGACTTCAAGCTGAAGAACGACCGCATCGTGTTCCTCTCCGACTATGCCCATCATCCGAAGGAAATCTATCAGAGTGCCCGCAGCATGCGCGAGCTCTATCGCAACCGCCGTATCACGGCCATCTTCCAGCCCCACCTCTACACCCGGACGCGCGACTTCTACAAAGACTTCGCCGATAGTCTGAGTCAGCTCGACGAGGTAGTGCTCACCGAGATATACCCTGCACGCGAACTCCCCATCGAGGGCGTCACGTCGCAACTCATCTACGACAACCTGAAACCGGGCGTCGACAAGCAGCTCATCCGAAAGGACGATGTGCTCGACTTCGTGCGCAACCACGACTTCGAGGTGCTCATCGTTCTCGGCGCCGGCGACTTGGATGCGAAGGTTGACGAGATTGAAACCATATTAAAGGAGAAATACAATTGTTGATACACTGACATGAAGTTACACATCAACTGGAAACGAATCTTCATCGTGGTGCTGGATATACTGCTAGCAGTGTATCTAGGATTCTCTATGACCACGTTCAACCGACCCGACGAGTCGGCCAAGATGTGTACGAAAGTGGATATCAAAATAGCAGACGACAACACCTATGCTTTCCTCAGTGTTCAGGAGATAAGAAACATTCTGGATAGCAAAAACCTCTATCCGCTGGAGAAGTCTCTGGCAACGTTCAATCCCAGAGACGTGGAAGACCTGCTCCGAGAGAGTCCGTTCGTGAGCACTGCCCAGTGTTACAAAACGCAAGCCGGGCATGTCAACATCATGGTGACGCAGCGATTGCCCATCATCCGCATCAAGAGCATCACGGGCGACGACTACTATGTGGACGACCAAGGCGGCATCATGGCCAGCATGAACTACACCAGCGACCTGATCATCGCGACGGGTTACATCAACCAGAACTTCGCCCGCACGTCGTTGGTCTGTCTGGCTCAGTTCATCATGGAGAACGAATTCTGGAAGAATCAGGTGGTGCAGATCAACGTCATGCCCGACTCTGGCATCGAACTGGTGCCGCGTGTGGGCGACCATATTGTCTTCCTGGGCTATTTGCCCACGGCGAAGACCAAAGCCGAGCGTGAGAAACTCATCACCGAATATGCGAGTAAGAAGCTGGAGCGTCTGGAGAAGTTCTATCGTTTCGGACTCAGTCAGGCCGGTTGGAACAAGTATCACTACATCAGTCTGGAGTTCGACAACCAGATTATCTGCAAGAAGAACGTCCGCGAGTTCCCCATTCCCGAACCTCCGAAACCGGTTCAGCAGGACAGCACACAGGTGAACAAGCCTGAACAACCCGACGACGAGATTATCGCCGACCCCGCGGAGGAAACCGCAAAGAAGAAGGAACAGGCAGGCACCGAGACGCAGCAGGCCCCCCAGAAAAAGAACGAAAAGAAACAAGAAAACAAAAAACAAGTATAGCGTATGGCAGCAAAGGAATTCATCGTAGCAATCGAACTCGGCTCATCAAAGATGACCGGTATCGCGGGTAAGAAGAACCTCGACGGCAGCATCTCCGTGCTTGCCGTGGTCAAGGAGGACTCTTCGTCGTTCATCCGCAAGGGAGTGATTTACAACATTGACAAAACCGCTCAATGCATCTCGAACATTGTGAAGAAACTGACCACACAGCTCAAGACAAGCATTTCGCATGTCTACGTCGGAGTTGGCGGACAGTCTATTCGCAGTCTGAAAAACGTCATCGTGAAGAACTTGCCTGCCGACACCATCGTCACCCAGGAGATGGTGAACGAGCTGATGGATGCCAACCGAAACATGACCTATCAGGACCAGGAGATTCTCGATGCCGCCACACAAGAGTACAAGGTGGACAACCAGTATCAGATGGATCCCGTAGGCATTCAGTGCACAAGGCTTGAGGGCAACTTCCTCAACATTCTGTGGAGAAAGATGTTCTACCGCAACCTCAACAAGTGCTTCGACCTGGCTGAGGTGTCGATTGCCGAGATGTATCTGGCACCGCTGGCATTGGCCGACAGCGTGCTCACCGACGCCGAGAAACGTTCGGGCTGCGCACTTGTCGACCTGGGTGCCGACACCACTACCGTCAGCGTATACTATAAGAACATATTGCGCCATCTGGCCGTTATACCTCTGGGCAGCAATAACATCACCAAGGACATCGCCTCGCTCCAGATGGAGGAGAGCAATGCCGAGCAGATGAAGCTGCGCTACGGCAGTGCCTGGACCGACAACAGCGAAATCGACAACTCGTTGCAGCTGAACATCGATCAGGACCGCTCGGTGGAGAGTCGCAAGTTCGTGGAAATCGTCGAGGGCCGTATTGAGGAAATCATCGAGAACGTTTGGTATCAGGTGCCCTCCGACTATGCCGACCGTCTGCTGGGCGGACTCATCCTCACGGGTGGCGGTTCGAACATGAAGAACATCGAGACGGCTTTCCGCAACCACACGCATATCGACAAGATTCGCATTGCGAAGTTCGTGCAACAGTGTATCTCGGCGAAAGATCCGCTCATCAATGCCCGCAACGGCATGATGAACACCGTGCTCGGACTGCTGGCAAAGGGCGACATGAACTGCGCAGGTGCCGAAGTGGACAGCAACGGCGACCTGTTTGGTGAACAGAAACCCGCCACTCCGAACAACGAACTGCATCGCGAACCGCGCAAACCCAACGAGCTGAGTCCGGGTGTGGTGCAGACCGAAGCCGAGAAACAGAAAGCCGAAGAGGAGCGTCGCAAGCAGGAAGAGGCCGAGGAGGCCGCTCGCCAGGCTGAGATTGAGGCCGAGGAGCGCCGCCGTCAGGAAGAAGAGGAGGAGCGCAAGCGTCGCGAGAACAGCGGACTGAAGAAGACCGGAAAGAAACTTAAGAACTTCCTCAAGAGTCTCATCTCTGAACCCGAAGACGAATAGTAGTGAAGAGAAATGAGTGAAGAGTGAAAAACCAAGAGTGAAGCATTTATTAAGAATTAAGCATTAAAAACATTCCGTTATGGCAGACAAGAAAAACAACAATATCGATATTCTCGACTTTGGCGAACCAGAGACTGAGAACAGCATCATCAAAGTGATTGGCGTAGGCGGAGGCGGTGGCAATGCCGTCAACCACATGTATCGCGAGGGCATTCACGACGTGACCTTCGTGCTGTGCAACACCGACAACCAGGCACTCAACGACTCGCCGGTGCCCGTGCACTTGCAGCTCGGTAAAGAGGGCCTCGGAGCCGGAAACAAGCCCGAGAAAGCCCGTCAGGCCGCAGAGGAAAGCATCGGCGACGTGCGCAACATGCTCGACGACGGCACCAAGATGGCCTTCATCACGGCCGGTATGGGCGGTGGAACCGGAACGGGTGCTGCACCCGTCATCGCTAGTGTTTCGAAAGAAATCGACATCCTCACCGTCGGCATCGTCACCATTCCTTTCCGTTTCGAGGGACCCAGGAAGATTGACCAGGCTCTCGATGGTGTAGAGGAAATGGCCAAGCATGTGGACGCCCTGCTCGTCATCAACAACGAGCGTCTGCGCGAAATCTATCCCGAGCTCACCGTGCTCGACGCTTTTGCCAAGGCCGACGACACGCTTTCGGTGGCTGCTAAGTCCATTGCCGAGATTATCACCGTGCACGGACTCATCAACCTCGACTTTAACGACGTGCGTACCGTGCTCAAGGATGGTGGCGTGGCCATCATGTCGACGGGTTATGGCGAAGGCGAAGGTCGTGTGAAGAAGGCCATCGACGACGCCCTCAACTCACCGCTGCTCAACGACAACGACGTATTCAACTCCAAGAAGATATTGCTCTCCATCTCCTTCTGCTCGGACAAGCAGTCGAAGCAGGGCCTCATGATGGAAGAGATGAACGACGTGAACGACTTCATGGCGAAGTTCGGCAACGACTTCGAAATCAAGTGGGGACTGGCCACCGACCCCGAACTCGGTGACAAGGTGAAGGTCACCATCCTCGCCACAGGCTTCGGCATCGAGGACGTGGACGGCATGAGCGGACACTTCATCAAGCGTACGCAGGAAGAGGCCGACCGCATTGCCGCAGAGGAAGAGCGTGCTGCCGAGCGTCAGGACCGTCGTAACCGCTACTACGGCAAGGATGGCTCCACCGCACAATACAAGCGTCGTCCGCACATCTTCATCTTCCGTCAGGAAGACCTCGACAACGACGACGTGATCAGCGACGTGGAGCAGACGCCCACCTACAAGCGTACGCGCCAGGTGCTCGACGAGATCCGAAACAAGGCCGCCGGCACTATCAATGGCAACGACAACGAGAAGAAGGAGACCATTCAGGGCACCATCAAGTTCTCGTAACAAGTAATCCCCGACCCATCTCGGGTACGATCATCAATAAGAGAAAGCATTAAGATTTTAAATACCTTTTATACTACAAGTAAAATTATAACTCATACAAACTAAGAACCATAATACCAGCGCCCCTAACTCGTGAGAGCAAGGGGCGTTTTTGTATGCTCGGCATGAGTATTGTCTAACGGGTGTAAGTCCCCAACGAGCCCTGATAGTGGGAATCGTATAGCCAGAAAGACAAGGGTGTCCATTGCGAGGTGGAATCTGAAAGAAGTCAGCGGCAAACATCTGACC
>JAILAI010000034.1 GCA_024681705.1 Prevotella sp. | reverse complement strand
GGCACTAACGGAGGCTTCGGCATCCATGGCCAACATCCATCGTCTGCAGCACGAAGAACAGATGAAGTTGGCAGCCGCCAACGAGCAGATGCTCAAGGAAAGGAGCCGTGCCCGTACATGGTCGTTGCTTGCTTTGCTCACTTTGGTGGCATCGGTGTCGGCCATCGCCGTCGTGGTGCACCCTGCCTCCCGGCATCTATATCACCAATGGCAAAAAAATCGTGATTAAGTGAGAGAAAACCCAAACTCGGTTGAGGTCTTCCGAACGTGAACGATTTGTGGCAACGCTCAAAATCGTGATTAAGTGAAAGGAGAATTAGATTTCACAAAATTACAAACTATTGCGAACAGACCATAAAAAGGGGGAATTTAATGATAATTGATGTAAAAAATGAAGATGTTTTCACAGAATTGTTGTAATTTTGCCGTAGAATTATTGCAACACGTAAATTGTTAACATCAATGTTGTCAACGAAGAGAAAATACCCGGTAGGCATCCAGAGCTTCGAAAGCATCCGCATGGACGGATATGTTTATGTCGATAAGACCCCGCTTATCTACAAGATGATTACCGAGGGCAAGCCCTATTTCCTGAGCCGTCCCCGCCGCTTCGGCAAGTCGTTGCTCGTCTCGACGCTGGCAGCCGTCTTCGAGGGTCGCCGCGAACTGTTCGAGGCGTTCACCACGGAGGACGGTATCGAGCAGCCGCAACTCTACATCGCCACCACCAATTGGCGGTGGGAGAAGTTCCCTGTGCTGCGCTTCGATTTCAGCGCCAACAACCTCACGTCGATAGAGAAGATGGACGAGTATGTCGACAAGACATTGGCGGACTACGAGAAGCAGTACGGCCTGTCTGCTGGCAACGCCAGCACCAGTCCTCGCATGGTGGATATTGTCCGCACAGCCCACGAGCAGACGGGGCGCAAGGTGGTGGTGCTCTGCGACGAGTACGACAACATGATGCTCCACAGCATAGGCGACCCGGAAACGCAGACCATCGTGCGCGATAGGTTCCAAGACCTGTTCGCTCCGCTAAAGGGTCTCGACGACCACCTGCAGTTCGTCTTTATCACCGGCATCTCGAAGTTCTCGCAAATGGGAATCTTCTCAAAACTCAACAACCTGGAGAATATCTCGATGCAACCCATCTACGAGAGTATCTGTGGCATCAGTGAGGAGGAACTGACCACCGTGTTGCGCCCTGACATCGAGCTGATGGCTGCAAGCCGCGGCAAGACCTACGACGAGACGCTTGCCGCGCTGAAGCGCATGTATGACGGCTATCACTTCAGTGAAGGTATGACCGATATGTACAATCCTTTCAGTATGGTGAACGCTTTGAAGTCTGGGAAAATAGATAAGTACTGGTTCGACAGTGCTACGCCGAGTGCCCTCATCGCCATGCTTCGCGAAATGCCTCCGCTGGAAATCAGCGACGTTGACGGTGCCTTATGTGAGTCGGGTGATTTCAACAAAGCCTTCGACAGCTACCAGGCCCCGCTGCCCGTACTATACCAAAGTGGATACCTGACCATCAAGTCCTACGACGAGGAGGACGACCTCTATACGCTGGGGTTCCCAAACGAGGAAGTGAGGAAGGGCTTTGCCGGCAGCCTCTATAGTTATGTCACTAATTCGATGGGCGATGACCGTGAACGCTCTGCATTGATGAAGGCCTACAAGGCGTTCCGCCGTACCGATGACCTCCCTGCCTTCATCGACGCCATCAAGACTTTCTTCGCTGGTGTGCCTTACCATTGGGAGAAAGATAACAAGAACGAGCACTACTATCACGCGCTGCTCTACACGCTGCTCATGGCCTTCGGTGCCGATGTCCGAGCCGAGGAGCCAGGTGCCAAGGGCCGCTCAGACATCACGCTGCTTATGCCAAAGGGCATCTACGTTATGGAACTGAAGTACGACGACACCGTGGAAGCCGCCCTCGACCAGATTGACCGCAAGGGCTATGCTGGAAAGTACTTGCTAGATGGCCGCCCCGTCACCAAAGTAGGCATCGCCTTCTCCTCCGCAGAGCGCAACATCATTGACTGGAAGGCCGTGCCTGCCGACATTTAGCAGGCATACGTTCTTCGACGAGATTTCTTCCGTCGCGAAGTGATTATTTCGGTAATGGCTCATCGCTCCTTGTCTAGGAAAAGCTCTATCTATTTTTCTTCCAATGTGGTGGCTTTCAAATAATCCACCAACAGGTCCAATGCCGACAATATGTTTACAAGGATGTCACGATTGAATTGATAATG
>JAILAI010000264.1 GCA_024681705.1 Prevotella sp. | reverse complement strand
ATTTAAACCTTCCATTCACCGTAACGTCCAAGATTACAGTTAATGTAAGTTCAACCTTAAAGAAAGAAAGACAATGAAAAGAATAACAATTCTATTGTTGCTGCTTGCAACATTCCTCGGCATACAGGCCCAGACGGCACGAACCATCCTTGACCGCACGTCAGCTGTAGTTTCAAACAAGAGTGGAGCCACTGCCAAATTCACCATGAGCGGAAAATACGGCAATGCTTCAGGCACCATTTCCATCAAGGGCAACAAGTTCTGCGCACACACCTCCGACGCTATTATCTGGTATGACGGCAAGACGCAGTGGGCCTACAACAAACAGGCCGAAGAAGTATCGGTATCCACCCCCACTGAGGCCCAGCAACAGTCAATGAACCCCTACAAGTTCATCAACATCTACAAGAATGGTTTCAACCTCTCGTCGAAGGTCGTCTCGGGCAAGTACCAGGTACACATGGTCGCACAAGACCAGCGCCGCACTATCAAGGAGCTTTACATCCTCATCACCAAGAGCTATCAGCCTACGCAGGTGAAGATGCGCACCTCCAAGGGATGGACCACCATCAACATCTCCAACTTCCGCAAAGCCAATCTCTCCGATACTGCTTTCCGCTTCTCGTCCAAAGACTATCCGGAGGCAGAAGTCATCGACCTGAGGTAAAAAGAGTGAATAATAAAAATTGAAAAGTAAAAGGCGACATGTAGACGAGCAAAACTCGGGAATAGAGTGAAGATTTTTTCAAGGCAACAATATTTAGAAAGCATCTGTACGAAGTCAACTACAGAAAGAAATCATCTTCACTCTTCATTCTTCAATCTCATTTCGCCTTCATTATAAATACAACCTAGCATTAAGAAAAAAAATTGTGAATCGTCTTACCCTCTACCGTACGCTTCGCCAGCATGTGAAGCTTAGCGAGAAACGAAGCCCCGTTTACGAGCAGAACCGAACCGCCAAGATACTCATCTATATTCTTAGCGGTTTTATGATTGCCTACATGATGTTTCTCTCCGTGATGATGTCCATCATCGCCAATAGCACCACAGAAAACACGCCCTACGAGTTCCTCTTCGGACTGCTCCCGTTCTTCCTCGTGGCTGACTTTCTCATGCGTTTCCTCGGACAACAGACCCCAGCGCAACTCATCAAGCCCTACCTTCTGTTGCCCATCCCACGCCACGCATGCGTAGAGAGTTTCATCCTCTCGGCCATGGTCACACCTAACAACCTGCTATGGTTGTTTATCACCGTACCCTACGCCTTCCTCACGCTCCTCTTCAGCAGCGGTTTCTTCGTCGCCCTCGGCTTTGTGCTTGGCTTTCAGCTCCTCATAATCATCAATAGCCAGAACTACATGCTCTGGCGAACACTCATACTGAAATCCATGCTATGGTGGATTGCACCCATCGTGCTCTATGGGCTTCTCTTCCTCCCCTGGTTGATCCATAACTTCAACACTTTCTTCAACAACTACGGCACCCTCGGTGAGCATCTCTCATTCTGGCATCCCCTCGCATGGTTGGCCCTCATTCTGCTACTCATAGCCTTCTTCTTCATCAACCGCGAGGTGCAGTACCGCTTCACCATTAGCGAGACCTCAGCCGACGACGCACATGCCACCCTCAAGAACGTATCGCAGTTTAGTTTCTTCGACCGTTATGGCGAGGTCGGACAATATATCAAACTCGAGATCAAGAGCATCCTGCGCAACAAGAACATGCGCAACTCCTTCCTCTTCAGCACCGTTTTCACCATCATCCTCAGCCTCATCATCTCATATACTGACATCTACGACGACGCCTTCTCATCAAAGTTCTTCATCGTCTACGTCTTCATCCTCAACGGTGGTATGCTGCTTATCAAGATCATGGGAGCCGAAGGCAACTACATTGACGGATTGATGATTCACCGCGAAAACATCCTCCAACTACTACACGCCAAGTACCTCTTCTACTGCGCGTTGCTACTGTTACCATTCCTCATTATGCTACCCACCGTGTTCATGGGCAAGTATACCCTACTGATGCTTTTCGCACTGATGTTCTTCGCGGCAGGCCCCATATTCATGCTCCTCATGCAGCTAGCCGTATACAACAAGCAAACCATTCCCCTGAACTCCAAACTAGTGAGCAAGGGCAATGTCGAAACCAATTGGTTCGCTTTCTTCGCTGAGATGGTAGCCATGTTTGTTCCTGTAGCCCTCATCGCCATTCTCTCCCTATTCCTTTCCGAAACCGTCACCTACACTATCCTCCTTGTCGTCGGCATCATCGTTGTAGCCCTCCGCAAGTTATGGTTGCGCAACATCTACAACCGCTTTATGGCCCGCCGCTACCAGAACATGGAGTCCTTCCGAGCCACCCGATAAGCGTTGTACAATGGTTAGGAAACAGGAATACAAATCCGAACCAGCTAAATAAGAAGAAGGCGGAGACCCATCGCTTGATTCTTGCGTACATAGTCTTCCAGATTAAAGAATATCGACCCCCAGTAGCTTAGACGAGTGCACATTTCCGACAACCTACAGAAATACCCCTTCGTACGTTTCACGCTTTGCTTGATCCTCGGGATTGTGGTAGGACGCGAAATCAGTTTCGTGCATGTCCTCGTATGGCTCGTCGCCCTATGGTTGCTGATGCTTGTATCCTGGTTCGTGATGAAGCGTGAGGTGGTCTTATCCATAGCTGTTCACCTAAGTATCTTCCTGACAGGCGGCGCACTGTCGAGTCAGGCTATCGACCGTTTGGTCCTGTTGTCCAGCGATGAACCGCGATGCTACGAAGCTGTAATCAGCAGTCCTCCCGTTCGACATGGTAAGGTGCTTATGTGCGACATGACGTTGGTCAATGGCGACACTCCCATGTTATTGAAGGCAAGCATTTGGAACGACACGTTGAGCCAGCGGCTTCGTGTGGGCAACGGCATTCGTTTCTGGTCGCGATGTGAGATGCCAAATCGCGAGCCTGGCTCCTCGTTCGACTATGGCGCATATCTCAGGAACAACGGCTATGCAGGGACCGTATTCGTAGGCGCGGGATGGTGGGAGAATGCTGAGGTTGACCTTTCCATCCTGTCACTCTTCCAACGCACACGTCTACGACTTGCTGTGGTGCGCGACCGTTTAGTGAAGCAGATGGCTAGCAGTGGTATAAATGACAATGCCTTGGCGCTAGTGTCTGCATTGACACTTGGTGACCGTTCGCGCCTAACAAAAGAGACGAAGGAAATGTTTGCGACTACGGGTGTTTCGCACATGCTAGCGCTGAGCGGATTGCACTTGGGACTTATATACGGTTTCCTCGTCATGTTGGTGTTTCGTCGTCGTACGTCCCCATGGGCCACCATCGCACTCATTTGCATCATTGCAGGGTACGCCATGTTGGTGGGAATGTCGGCTAGCATTGTTCGCGCCGCTTTGATGCTTGGCATATACACGTTGATGACATCTGTGCGTCACGACCACGCCTCACTCAACGTACTCGCTTTCGCTGCCTTCGTTCTGTTGGTTGTCAATCCATTGACACTCTACGATGTAGGCTTTCAGCTGTCGTTTATCTCAGTAGCGTCTATAATGTTGTTCCAACAACCGTTATGTGAATTATTGTCGGCGCGAAAGTGGTACTGCCGTATGAAAGAGCATTGGTGGGGACGGGCTCTGGACAAGGTATGGGGTTTGGTGTGCGTGTCATTGGCTGCCCAAATTGGAGTGTCGCCTCTCCTGGTATACTATTTTCATGGTTTGTCCACCTGTTTTGTTGTTGCCAATCTGGTGGTCTTACCACTCGTGGTAGTGATGATTATGACGGGCTTTGCCTTATTAGTATTCAGTCAATGCGCTTGGTTATCGACACTCTGTGTACGAATCATAGATGGATGCACATCAATACTAGAAAGCAGTATGCAGAATATCGCATCATGGCCTAATGCTAGCATCGATAATTTGCATATAAGTGGCATACAGGTAGCCTTGTTATACCTAACACTACTTGCAACATTTACTTTCTATATGAGGTTTATCCGTGGAAACAGAAAGATAGACCATTTATAAACTGGGGACGTGTTTTTTTATCAAATAAACGGTGATTTATAATATCAAAAACGAAGCTTTTGAGTGCCTAAAAAACCACTACCCCAAAACTGTTCTACTCTCAATCGTACTCACGTTCATATACTGAAGCCGCCAGTTCCGTGCTTCGAAACTGGCGGCTTTCAATGATAAGATGTAGGACTATCCCGGAATCAATATCGGGTGACAAAGGTCTTATTTCTCTTCTTCTGGAGCGGCGAACTTGTTGCCCGTTTGCTCAATAAGCTGCTTCTTGATGCGTTCTGAATATCCGGGACGTGAAACTGTTGCTCCGATGCCTGTGGGCGTAAGTTCAAATTTTCCGTCCTTCTCAGGCTTCACGGCCATATCATTGTACTTCACCACCAGATACCATCCGAGTTGTTTCCAACGCTCAAGCATCTGCTGAGCCTTCTCAATGCTATAGTTGTTGAGGAAATAGACAGCCTCTGCGGGGTTGCGTTCGAGCATGGTCTTTGCCTTCTCCTCAATAGCGCTCTGAGCAGCGAAATAGGAGTTGTCGAGCGAGTCGCGTACCTCTTTTAATGATGGGAACATCATCGAATAGCGGGGATACACCATGTTGCTTACCCAATTGCACACCCAGAATGCATTTTTGTCAGAGAATGTCACATCGTTAGCACCAGTCGTAGCATAGCACTCGGGCTGACGCGTAGAACAGCAATAAACAGGAGTGTAGGCAGCCATATTACCATCGTCGTTTGCGAACCAGATGATACCACCAATCTCTCGAGGCAACCAAGCACGTAACTGACAGACATAAGAGAAACCAGCCTGCTGGGTGGAAATAGGACGCTCGTTAAAATACTTCTTTCCTTCGTATTCGAAAGTCAACGGTGTTGGGCGATATGGCATTTCCCAAAGTCCCTGACCAAGGTCGTTGCTCAAATCGAAAGGCGTGCCCTCATAATGATCGCGCATACATGCCTCCATATCTTGTAGCGACACTTTCTTTTCAGGCTTCAGCCACAAGGGCATCGGTTCTGCGTCTTTCTCAATACCTGCTGCGTAGGGCACATACTTATCCATATCACTAGAGAAATGGTTGAAAAAACTCCACACGCGGGCCTCACAGAAACGACGACCAGAAAAGTCAGGCTTTGCGAAAGCTTCGTTGAACGAGAACTCGGCGTCCTTTCCACTGAACCACTTCATATCGCGGGCATATTGGATCATGCCTTTAGCGAACAGCACGTTCTTCTTGTCCTTTTGGTTGAAGGTGCGGATGCGACTCTGGTTGGCATGTGCACAAATACAATCGTCAGGTATTCGTAGTGCTACCCAAACAACGCGCGGAGCCTTGGCGGTGTGAAACTCGGTGCCAGGAGTGCCAGTGCCCATCATCTCCATAATCCAAGCCTCGTTAGGGTCACAAATAGTGAAGGTCTCGCCCTCAGAACAATAACCATATTGCTCGGCCAGCGACGTCATCACCTTGATAGCTTCGCGTGCGGTCTTAGCTCGTTGAAGGCCGAGATACATCAAACTTCCGTAGTCAATGATGCCTGTGGTATCAACCATCTCCTCACGGCCACCGAATGTTGTCTCACCGATGCTTACCTGATATTCGTTAATGTTTCCGATAACGTTGTATGTGACGGGTGCTTCGGGAATCCATCCGTGATTCTCCTTTGAGTCGTAATCGATGATCCATCTTTTCTCATCGGCTGAATGATTGCCTGCTGGATAATGACAAAGACCTGTAAACATGCCGTAGCTGTCAGCGCTATATGTACAGAACACACTACCATCAGTTGTTGCGTTCTTTCCCGCAATGAGATTTGTACACGCCAAAGCGTATGTACCAATGCTGAGGAAAAGCGTTGTTAGAATTTGTTTTCTCATGATAAAATTGGGTTATTGGTATGAAGAGACTATAAATCTTCTTCGTTCATTTGTTCTTTGAGCATAAAGGTGCCACCAAGGTCAAAAACGGAAGCCGTCAGCCAACCATCGTGATAGATTCCACCGAGATTGGTGCCATCGCAATCAATGTAAATCTTTTTCGTATCACCCACCTCTTTCTTCAAGCGTATGGAAAGCAGCGCCTTTCGAATAAGCGGAGAAGAAGTGGGACGAATGGTGTAAGTATCCGACAAAGCGTCCTCAGTATACTCAACATCGGGCGAAAGTTGCAAGTTATCGGCAAGCGAACCGGGTCGTACTACGAGCTGAAAGCCTGGCATTTGAAAGTTGTTGATGCGCTCCCACCGCAACATACTGCTGAGCGAATGCTCCTCGGGAGGGGTTATCGGCTGACGTTCGCCATGCACAATGAAGGAATACTTCGCTTCGTTTCCGAATACGTCGGTGAGGATATATTCGAGTTGATAATCACGCTCCTCGCAAAAATTAACAATACCGCGACTAGAATCCACTTTGATGATGGGCAGTGGGTTGCCTGGCTCGACGAACGACTTCATATACCACTCGTGTTTATCGTAGTAATAGTCATAGTCGCCCCATGAATTCACATATCGGTTCATGCTTGGCGGAATGCTATCGACATCACTCTCGAAAACCACGTGTCCATCGACCTTCAGTATCGTGTGGCGAATACCATACTTCTGATAGCACTCCTCCATGTGATCATCGGCACTGATTCCGAATCCCACCTTTCCCCACGCCTTGAACGATTGGGTGAGGTGCTGTTCAGTGAAGGGGAAAGAGCACTTGTCATCACAACCTTCAAAGATGCCCTGTCCTTCTACGGGATAAGCCATGAAGGCGTGAGCCGTAGGTGCCTCAGTGTCTTTAAGATAGGACCCTAAATAGTCGAGCGGGTCGAGAAGCGACCATGAACGATTGTCACGTATCTCTAGATGTAAGTGGGGTGCCTGACTAGTTCCCGTATTGCCGCTAGCCCCAAGGAGTTGGCCCTGAGTTACGGGAAACTCATAAGCGTGGAGATGAATATCGGCATATTCGCTCGACTTGTGTACCTCGTCGATAACGTCCTCTTGTCCATGGGCCAGCCGATGGCGACTAACGATGGCACGCAAAGCAGGCACAAAGCCCTTCAGATGGGCGTAGATGCTTACCTTTCCGTTGGGGTGGCGAACATAGATAGCATTGCCATAGCCGCTACCTACGGTCACTCGGTAGACGTAACCGTCTCCGATGGAGAAAATAGGTAATCCCTCTTGCCGTTCGGTTCGGATATCAATGCCACCATGAAAATGGTTAGGACGCGGTTCTCCGAAATTACCGGCAAGAGTAATAGGAATGTGGACAGGCGATGCAAATTGTAGGCTTGCCGCCAAGAACAGAGATGCTAACATGCCTTGAAACTCATGTCAAGACCCTTCACCGAGTGCGTCAATGCACCAACGGAGACAAAGTCTACTCCTTGTTCGGCATAATCGCGAATGGTGTCGAATGTGATGCCACCGCTCGATTCCGTTTCGTATTTTCCACCAATAATGTCGACAGCCTTCTTCGTGTCGGCAACGGTGAAGTTATCGAGCATAATGCGATCTACGCCTCCACAATCGAGCACTTGCTGAAGCTCGTCGAAGTTGCGAACCTCAATCTCAATCTTCAGGTCAAGACCCTTTTCCTTGAGATAAGCATGGCAGCGCTCGATAGCATTCTTTATACCACCCGAGAAATCAACATGATTGTCTTTGAGCAAAATCATGTCGAAAAGACCGATGCGATGGTTCACACCACCACCAATTTTGACGGCCTGCTTCTCGAGCATACGCATACCAGGAGTTGTCTTGCGCGTGTCGAGCACATGGGTGTGAGTACCCTTCAGACGCTCCACATATCGATTGGTCATAGTTGCTATGCCGCTCATTCTCTGCATGATGTTCAGCATAAGGCGCTCGGTTTGCAGAAGCGAGCGTACGCGACCAGTTACGATCATGGCAATGTCACCCTTCTTCACACGGGCGCCATCGCCCATCAGCACCTCCACCTTCATGTCGGGATCGAAGCGTGCAAACACCTTCTTGGCCACTTCCACACCTGCGAGTATTCCATCTTCCTTAATGAGCAGATGCGACTTTCCCATGGCGTCCTCGGGTATGCAGCATAGTGTCGTATGATCACCATCGCCGATATCCTCAGCAAACGACAGGTCTATCAGACGATCTTCCAATTCATTTACACTCAACATAGTTGATATATTTTTATGATTAGTCGTTCAGGTAGATGCCCAAACCCACTTTGATTCCAATATTAGAGTAGTCGGAGTGGTTCTTGAAGCTCTGATTATAGTAGATGGCCGGTTCAAGAGTCACCGTTCGGCTGAGGAAAAAGGAATAACCCACTTCCACACCCGGCATCAGATCGTCATAACTTTTGTTGGCATGAACATAGTTCACCTTGGCACCGAGGAAGAGGCCATTCTGTTCAATATAGTAGCGACCACCCAAACCTACGGTCGTAGTATGAGGGGCATCGCCACCGTTGTTGTAAGCCACTTCAGCGTAACCGAGAACATTATCGAAGAACATGTAACCCAGCTGAGCCTGTACACCTATCTTCAATTCCTCATTTCCGCTATAGTTCAGATCCATTCCTGAGAGCGAAGCACCAATGAAATACTTGTCCGAATGGAACGGTGTGGTGCTCTTCTGATAATAATACTGAGCCTGTGCGGCTACGGCCATCGTCAGGGCGATGATCATCATTGCAATTTTCTTCATAAATGCTTTCTATTTGATTAATAATTATTTCGTTTATTCCTTGATAGGTCTGACTGGCAACTTTTTGCGTTCCTTGTTATACCAGCCGAAGAACCATGCGATGCTTACAATCAGGGCGGCTCCCCCTACTCCATAGCCAACCATCATGTCGAAACCAAAGGCATTTTTCGATACCATCAGGAACGACGAGCATACCACCGTCATGAAGATAGCGGGAAGCAACGTCACCCAGAAGAGCTTGCGCTGACGTACGAGATATACGGTAATAGCCCAAAGGGTGAAGACGGCGAGCGTCTGGTTGGCCCATCCGAAGTAACTCCAAATAACATTGAATCCATCGGGATTCTCAATGTTAAAGAACAGGAGCAGAAGTGTAACGGCAAAGAGCGGAATGCAAATCATCAGTCGCTTGGGGATGCTGCGCTGCTCCAGGTGTATGAATTCTGCCACGATAAGACGAGCAGAACGCAGGGCTGTATCGCCACTTGTGATAGGAGCGGCCACAACACCGAGGAGAGCCAGAATGCCACCGAACGTACCGAGCCATCCCTGACTTACCGTTGTCACCACCTCGGGAGCTTGCAAAGTAAGGGGTTGTCCTAATTCCTGAGCAGCACCACCATAGAAGAAATACATCGACACCGTTGCCCAAATCAAAGCTACGACACCTTCGGTAATCATGGCACCGTAGAAGAGAGGACGAGCCATTTTCTCGTGCTTTACACAACGAGCCATCAAAGGAGTTTGTGTAGCATGGAAACCACTGATGGCACCGCAAGCTATCGTAATGAACAATGCAGGGAAGATGGGGGTGTTATATCCCTCGCCCGTCAGTCCGTCGCTCAACTCAGGAAGCGAAGGCCACTTATATATAAGTACGAAGGCAAGGGCAACAGCCATGAATAACATCGAAATAGCGAAGAGCGGATATATCTTACCGATAATCTTGTCGATAGGCATCATTGTGGCAATGAGATAATAGACGAAGATGATGCCACACCAAATATATACCCAAGTCAGGTCGTCGCTACAAATCTTTCCCAATATGAGCGCAGGGCTATACACAAACACCGCTCCCACCATCATCAGCAGGAACACGGAAAACACCAGCATCACCTTCTTTGTTGGCTGACCGAGATACAAACCAATGATCTCGGGCAACCCCGCACCATTGTTACGCATAGATAGCATACCACTCAGGTAGTCATGGACGGCACCCGCAAAGATACAACCAAGCACAATCCACAAATAAGCAGCAGGGCCGAATTTCGCGCCCATGATAGCGCCAAAGATAGGTCCAGTACCTGCAATGTTCAGGAACTGAATCATGAAGATCTTCCATCCCGGGAGAACAATAAAATCAACACCATCGTTGACTTTCACAGCTGGAGTCTGCCTATCGTCAGGCCCGAAAATTCGCTCAATGACCTTTCCGTATACCAGATAACCGATAACTAAGGCAACAAAGCTCAAAAGAAATGTAATCATTTTCTGACTTTTTTATTATTCTAAAATCAAGCACAAAGGTACAAATTTTATTTGGAATACCGAAATAATTCAGTAACTTTGCACGGAAATTATAATTATTTGCATAATGAAGAAACTCATTCTCGCTATATTGCTGGTTTTTATGCCTCTTGTTTCCATCGCTCAGAAGAAGGAAATACGCGCCGTCTGGTTCACGACGCTCAACGGTCTTGACTGGCCGCGCACCAAAGCCACGACTCCCGCCAACACTGAGAAACAGAAAAAAGAGCTCACCGACATGCTCGATAAACTGAAGGCCGTCAACATCAACACCATCCTCTTCCAGACACGCATCCGAGGGTCGGTTGTCTACCCTTCAGCTTTACAACCTTGGGACCATTGCCTTACAGGTACGCCTGGCAAGTCGCCTGGATACGACCCATTGCGCTTTGTCATCGACGAGTGCCACAAGCGTGGGATGGAATGTCACGCATGGGTGGTGACGCTTCCTTTGGGTAAATGGAACGAGATGGGATGCAAGCAGATGCGTCAGAAATATCCCAAAGCCGTCAAGCGAGTTGGAGAAAATGGATTCTTAAACCCAGAAGTAGCACAAACCGCTGATATCGTGGCAGATATATGTGCGGAAATAACGAAAAACTACAATGTAGACGGCATCCATCTCGACTATGCTCGATATCCCGACGGATGGAATATAAAAGTGTCGCGTCAACAAGGTAGAGACAATATCACACGACTCGTGCGTACTATTCACGACAAAGTGAAAGCCATACGTCCATCGGTGAAGATGAGCTGCTCGCCGGTAGGCAAGTATAAAGACCTCTCGCGATACTCCAGTCGTGGGTGGAATGCCTATCAGAAAGTGTGCCAAGACGCACAAGGCTGGCTACAAATGGGGTTGATGGACCAACTATACCCCATGATCTATTTCAAGGGCAACGACTTCTATCCCTTCGCAACCGACTGGGCAGAACATCTCTACGGCAAAGAGGTGGCGGCAGGATTGGGCATTTGGTTCCTCGACAAACGTGAGGGAAACTGGAAAATTGACGAGGTGATTCGTCAGCTGAATATTATTCGTCAGCTAGGTTTGGGACAATGTCACTTCCGCACAAAATTCCTGCTAGATAACCATCAAGGTCTCTACGATTATCTACGCGTCTTCAACTTCGCAGATTGTTGGCCAGAAGAAACGAAAATGCCCTTGTCTCATACGCCAATAGATTTATCACAACAATCTGATATTCAGCAAGGAAGAACCAATGAAGGGAAGAAAGACTTAAAGGCAGGTAAAGAGCATTGTCCGTTTATCCGTTGTATAGGAAAAACGATTACTTTGCCCCGCATGTTCGACAACTTTGACGCCAACCGAATTAGCTTCGAAAGCCATACTGGTGTCGTCGTAGCAACGAAGCCTTTTAGAGGAATGGAGGTTGACGTGCACGACCTCCCGAACGGAAGCTATGTCATTCGTGTAATCAATAGCCGCAATGTTAGCCATAGACTTGCCTTCCTTGAAGTTAAGCGCTGACACTGCTTTTCAAAAGCGCCAATATTCACATTCAAAAGCGCCAATATTCACATTCAAAAGCGCCAGTTTTGACATTCAAAAGCGACGATTTTCATCATCGTACGTTGCAATTCAAATCAAGATGCCGAAAATAACCTAAGAGGATAACCAAAAAGCGTTTAAACACAACGCCACGAGCCATCGCATTGGCACAAACCTTTTTGAAATTCAACAATAATTAGAAACATGAAAAAGTTAGTATTAGTTGGTCTGTTAATGCTCTCAACGGCACTTCAGGCACAGACATCGAGAAAGTTTACGCTCAACCTCACCGAGGACAGCACGGCGCAAATGGTTTGTTTCCTTCCGGAGAAACCAACGGGCAAAGCCATTGTGGGCGTTCCTGGCGGCGGTTATTCGGTGCTTTCGAACTCCCACGAAGGTTATTTGGCTTCAGAGTGGCTCAACGGTAGGGGCATCGCCTACTTTGTCGTGAACTACCGATTGCCCAACGGAAACCGCGAATTGCCTATCTCTGACGTCAGCAACGGCATGCGGATTGTACGCGACTCAGCCAAAGTTTGGAACATCAATCCCCACGATGTTGGCATCATGGGATTCTCGGCAGGCGGTCATCTTGCATCGGTCATCTCTACGCTTACCGACTTTGAAGTACGACCAGATTTCACCATTTTGTTTTATCCGGTCATCTCGATGAACGAGCGCGACTCGCACAAATATTCGTGTAGGAACTTCCTCGGCGAAGAAGGACAGAAGGACGAAAAACTCGTACGCAAATACTCTACTCAAAATGCTGTTCGTCGACACCTGACGCCTCCGGCCATCATTATCATGGCCAACGACGACCGTTTGGTGCCACCTGTAACGAATGGCGTAGCCTATTATTCGGCTATGCGCAATGCGGGAAATGAATGCTCCATGTATATCTATCCCTCTGGCGATCATGGTTTTGGCTTTGGTCCTTGGTTCAAATATCGTGAGCAGATGCTGACCGACCTCGGCAATTGGCTCGATGCTCGCCAAACACCTAAGCCAGATGCTATCCGCGTGGCATGTATCGGCAATAGCATCACCGACGGTCACGGTATCGAAATGGCTCCTCAACACGGCTATCCCGCCCTATTACAACAGATGATGGGGAAAGACTACTGGGTGAAGAATTTCGGCGTGAGTGCTCGCACAATGCTCAACAAAGGCGACCATCCTTACATGAATGAAATGGCTTGGGCCGACGCCAAAGCGTTTAATCCCGATATTGTCATCATCAAATTGGGAACCAACGACTCCAAACCACAAAACTGGCAATATGGAAGCGAATTCAAGCAAGACCTCATGCAAATGATTACCACTTTGCGCCCCGACCTTGCCACAAAGGGCAAGAAAGGCAAGAAAGGCAAAAAGAACATGAATACGGTGGTTGTCAAGCCGCAGATACTACTCTGCACACCCATTCCCGCCTTTAAATCAACGTGGGACATCAATGATGAAGTCATCACAAACGAAATCATCCCCACCATCAAGCAAGTAGCGACAGAGAACGGTTTGCAGATCATCGACCTCCACACACTCTTCGCCGAGGACTCTGACAAGGTGCTTTCTGATGGTATTCACCCCAACGACAAAGGCGTTCGCAAAATAGCCGAAATCGTAGCAGGGATGTTGAAAAACAAATAAAAAGTGCCGTAAAAATGGTACGCCCTTAGTCAAAAAAGGGCGTACCAACCTACTTTTTTCTTACGTGTATGCGCGTAATCATTATTTTTTTGTAACTTTGCACCCGTAAATTAAGATTGTTTCGTACAAAAAACATTACAAATCGAAAGTAACTAAGATGAAATCATCAGCCATACTGCTTCTGCACTGCCCAGATCAACCTGGCATTATTTCGGAAGTGACAAAGTTTATCACGGATAACAAAGGCAACATTGTCTATCTGGACCAATACGTGGATCGCCAAGACGGAATGTTCTTCATGCGCATTGAATGGGAACTCGAGTCGTTCCTCATCCCGCGCGACAAGATAAAAGAATATGTGGAGACACTCTATGCTCAGCGATACCAGATGACCTTCAACCTCTACTTCACCGACGAGCGTCCACGCATGGCACTCTTCGTATCGAAAATGAGCCATTGCCTCTACGACCTTCTGGCCCGTTGGAAAGCAGGAGAGTTTGCATGCGACATACCTTGCATCGTGAGTAACCACGAGGATTTACGTTATGTGGCCGATCAGTTCGGCATTCCCTACTACGTTTGGTCTATCAAGAAAGACCACTCGAACAAAGCCGAGGTGGAGGCAGCCGAGATGGAGTTGTTGCGCGAGAAGAAGATTACATTCATCGTGTTGGCGAGATATATGCAGATCATCAGCGACGACATGATTGCTCAGTATCCGCATCACATCATCAACATCCACCATTCGTTCCTTCCCGCCTTCATCGGTGCGAAACCTTATCATCAGGCTTGGGAACGCGGCGTGAAAATCATCGGTGCGACGAGCCACTACGTAACGGCAGAGTTGGATGCTGGTCCCATCATCGAACAAGATGTGGTGAGGATTACCCACAAGGACACGCCCGAAAGCTTAGTGCTGAAAGGAAGAGACTTGGAGAAAATTGTGCTTTCACGTGCCGTTCAGAAGCACATCGAGCGAAAGATATTGACGTATCACAATAAAACGATAATCTTTTCATAGTGAATGAAATAGATGGAAGTAGCAATTGTAAAATATAATGCAGGCAACGTCTACTCTGTTGTAAACGCCATGAGGCGACTCGGGGTAGAACCTTTGCTGACGGACGACGCAGAACAGCTGATGAAAGCTGACCGCGTGTTGTTTCCTGGTCAAGGTGAAGCACGAGGAGCTATGGAGTATCTGCACCAGCATGGGTTGGTGAATGTAATCCGTAACCTGAAGCAACCCGTACTTGGCATCTGCATCGGACAACAACTCCTTTGTCGGCATAGTGAGGAAGGAAACGTAGATTGCATTGGCGTGTTCGATGCCGAAGTGAAGCGTTTCCAGCCTCAGCGACATGAAGACAAGGTTCCTGCGATGGGCTGGAATAGCATACACGTGGAGAATGGCGGTCAGCTCTTCAAGGGGCTTTCCGAAGAACCATACGTCTATTTCGTGCATAGCTATTATGTCCCCGTTTGCAAAGAAACGGCAGCTGTAGCCGACTACATCGTTCCCTACTCTGCCTCTCTGAGCAAAGACAATTTCTACGCCTGCCAGTTCCACCCGGAGAAAAGCGGGATGGTGGGCGAAACGATACTAAAGAACTTTCTTGAGATAGAGTCAACCAAATAACCAGATTACCAAATGATAGAACTCATTCCTGCAATAGACATCATCAACGGTCAATGTGTTCGCCTGACGAAAGGCGATTACGGACAGAAGACGGTCTACAACGACGACCCTGCTGAGATGGCCCGACAGTTTGAGGCTATGGGATTTCGACGTCTGCACGTGGTTGACCTCGACGGTGCGAAATCGAGCCACATCGTGAACACCGATGTGCTGAGAAGAATTACTGAACAAACCAACCTCATCGTTGACTTTGGCGGCGGGATTAAAACCGACAGTGATTTGGAAACAGCCTTCGAGAACGGTGCACACATGGTGACGGTGGGAAGCATTGCGGTGAAGAATCCGGAACTCTTCGTGAAATGGCTTCATCGGTTTGGTTCCGAAAGAATGATACTTGGTGCTGATGTCCGCAATGGATTTGTGAGCATCAACGGATGGAAAGAAGACTCCAGCGAGGCGCTTCTGCCTTTTCTGAAGTTCTATATTGATCACGGTGTAAAGAACATTCTCTGCACCGAAATATCAAAAGACGGGACGTTAGCTGGTCCTGCGACAGATCTCTATAAAGAAATCATGAAGGCCTACCCGCAGATTCATCTGATTGCGAGTGGAGGTGTTTCATGCACCGACGACATCATGCAACTCAACGAGGAAGGCATCCCCGCCGTTGTCTTCGGCAAGGCCTTTTACGAAGGTCGCATTGACGTTACAAGACTCATGGAAGAGTTTGGAGGAAAGGAGAAAGTTTGAAAAGAAAAATGAGCAAAGGTTTAGCAAAACGAATCATACCATGCCTCGACGTGAAGGACGGGCAAACAGTGAAGGGAACGAATTTCGTGAACCTACGGCTGGCTGGCGACCCAGTAGAACTTGGCAAAGCCTATAGCGAAGCAGGTGCCGACGAATTGGTGTTTCTCGACATCACCGCATCTCATGAAGGAAGAAAAACGTTTACCGACATGGTGACACGCGTGGCCAGAGAAATCAACATCCCGTTTACCGTTGGCGGAGGCATCAACGAACTGGCCGACGTCGAGCGTCTTCTCTATGCTGGTGCCGACAAGGTTAGCGTCAACTCCGCCGCTATACGTCGACCAGAGCTTATCGACGAGATAACCACTCGCTTCGGAAGTCAGGTATGCGTTGTAGCCATCGACGCCCGTTTCGATGCCGACGGATGGCATTGCTATGTGAAAGGTGGCAGAGAGCGCGTAGAACTCGGATTATTCAATTGGGCAAAGGAAGCGCAGGAACGAGGAGCTGGCGAAATCCTTTTCACCAGCATGAACCACGATGGTGTGAAGACGGGTTATGCAAACGAGGCTCTGGCACGTTTGGCCGATGAGCTGAGCATTCCTATCATCGCAAGCGGTGGTGCCGGAGCAAAGGAGCATTTCCGCGATGCGTTCACCATTGGAAAAGCCGATGCAGCACTAGCCGCTAGTGTTTTTCATTTTGGTGAGATTTCTATCCTTGAACTGAAACGCTACCTTTGGGAAGAAGGCATCAGAGTAAGACTTTGACAAAGCCTTCCAAAGATGAATCACAACGAATCTTCAAATAAAATTACGACAAACAAATATATGGAAATAGATTTCGAAAAACTCTCCGGACTTGTTCCTGCCATTATCCAAGACGTGGACACGAAGAATGTGCTGATGCTTGGATTCATGAATCGTGAGGCTTATGAGAAGACCATCGAAACAGGACATGTTACTTTCTGGAGCCGTACCCGAAATTGTCTTTGGACAAAAGGCGAGACGAGTGGTCATTTCCTCCATCTTGTGAGCATTCAGAACGATTGCGATAACGACACATTACTGGTGAAAGTACATCCGGAAGGTCCTACATGCCACACGGGCACCGACACTTGCTGGGGAGAGACGAACGAAAGCGACCCTCTGCAATTCTTGTCACATCTACAAGACTTCATCGAAAAACGGCACGAAGAGATGCCCGAAGGTTCCTACACGACGAAACTCTTCAAGGACGGAGTGAAGCGTCAGGCACAAAAGGTAGGTGAAGAAGCTCTCGAAGCCGTCATCGAAGCCGTAAACGGCACCAACGAACAATTCACCTACGAGGTGAGCGATATGTTCTACCACCTTATTGTCCTGCTCACGTCCAAAGGACTTCGTATTGAGGATGTGGCCAGAGAACTGGCCAAACGCCACGACCCGAATTGGGATAAGAAACGAAGGGTGGCCAAGAGCAAGGGAGAAATGAAATAGACCCGACTCCCTCACAAAAGGAGAAAAAGTATAAAAAATCTCAGAGATGATTATAGAGTATAAAAACATCAATATCTACCAGCAGGATGTTTGCGTGCTGAAGAACGTCGACTTTCACGTTGACGAAGGGGAGTTCATATATATAATAGGTAAGGTTGGATCGGGAAAGAGTTCACTCTTGAAAACAACCTATTGCGAACTCGATATCGACAGTGCCGACAAAGCCGAAGTGTTGGGACGCGACTTGATGAACATTCGCCGCAAAGAAGTTCCCGCCTTGCGCAAGGAAATGGGAATCATCTTCCAGGATTTCCAACTCCTTCACGACCGCACGGTACTGAAAAACCTGCGCTTCGTGTTGAAGGCAACCGGCTGGAAAGACAAGAAAGAATGCGATGAGCGCATAGATGAAGTGCTCAACATGGTGGGAATGTCTGACAAGAAAGACAAGATGCCCCATGAGCTCTCCGGCGGCGAACAACAGCGCATCGCCATTGCCCGCGCCATTCTGAATCATCCGAAGGTCATCATTGCCGACGAGCCAACAGGTAATCTCGATCCCGAAACGGCAACAAATATCGTGAACCTGCTCAAGCAAATCAGCCAGACGGGTACGGCCGTCGTGATGAGCACGCACAACATCCCGATGCTTGATAAATTTCCTGGCATTGTATATCGTTGCAGAGATGGCGTTATCACCGACATCACTGAAGACTACAACAAGCTAGACCTCTCCGAAGAAGAAGACGACTAATAGGTTCATACCTTAATAAATATAGAAGTAATAATAATAAAAAAACAATAAGACAATGAAAGTAATGAAATTCGGCGGTACGTCGGTGGGCTCTCCCGAGCGCATTAAGAACGTATCAGAACTGATTACAAAGAGCGGTGAGCCTACCTTCGTGGTGCTTTCTGCTATGTCGGGAACAACAAATTCCCTGGTTGAAATCTCCAACTACCTCTACAAGAAAAACCCCGAGGGAGCCAACGACGTCATCAATCGTCTGGAGCAGGTCTACATGAACCATGTGGAAGACCTCTACTCTACCGAAGAATACAAGCAGAAGACTCGCGAATTTCTGAAAGGTGAGTTCCAGTATCTGCGCTCTTTCACGAAGGATCTCTTCACGAGTTTTGAGGAAAAGAGCATCGTGGCTCAGGGAGAAATCATGAGCACAAACATGGTGGTGAACTATCTGCAGGAGAAAGGTGTCAGAGCCGTATTGCTCTCTGCTCTTGACTTCATGCGCACCGACAAGAATGCCGAACCCGATCCAACATACATCAAGGAAAAGCTCTCCAAAATCATGGAGGAGAACGAAGGCTACCAGATTTACATCTCTCAGGGATTCATCTGTCGTAACGCCTATGGTGAAGTTGACAACCTGCTCCGTGGTGGCTCCGACTATACAGCATCTCTTGTAGGTGTTGCTCTTGAGGCTGAGGAGATTCAGATTTGGACAGACATTGACGGCATGCACAACAACGACCCGCGTGTCGTAGACAAGACCGAAGCCGTACGTCAGCTTCACTTCGAAGAGGCTGCCGAGTTGGCATACTTTGGTGCAAAGATTCTCCACCCCACTTGTGTTCAGCCTGCTAAATTTGCTGGTATACCCGTACGTCTGAAGAACACGATGGACCCAGATGCGCCTGGAACCATCATCGACAACGTTACGATGCGTGGTAAGATTAAGGCCGTTGCCGCAAAGGACAACATCATCGCCATCAAGATCAAGAGTTCGCGCATGTTGCTGGCAACTGGTTTCCTTCGCAAGGTCTTTGAGATTTTCGAGAGCTATCAGACAGCCATTGACATGGTGGCCACATCAGAAGTGGGTGTTTCCATGAGTATCGACAACGATGCACATCTGAGCGAAATCGTCGACGAACTCAAGAAATATGGCACCGTTACGGTGGATACTGATATGTGTATCATTTGCGTTGTTGGCGACCTTGACTGGAGCAACGTTGGTTTCGAGACGTTGGCAACCGACGCCTTGAAGAGCATCCCAGTGAGAATGATCTCGTATGGTGGCTCGAACTACAACATCTCTTTCCTCATCAAGGAAGCAGACAAGAAGCGTGCACTCCAGAACCTGAGCGACACCTTGTTCAATAAATAAAACAATCAAAAAAGCACAGCGTCGTTGCCCGTCTGAAAGACTTGTTTCTACAGACGGGCAAACGCAATGCAATAAACAACAACAACACATACACAAATCAACAACAAGAGATAATATGAAAGGTAAATTCCCGATAGAGAAGTTCCAACAAACGCAGACGCCCTTCTACTATTACGACACAAGTCTGCTACGACAAACGCTTCGCACCATCAACGAAGAAGCCGGACGACACGAAGGCTTCTGCGTGCATTATGCCGTGAAGGCCAATGCCAATCCGAAGGTGCTGAATGTCATTTGTCAGGCAGGACTTGGTGCCGATTGTGTGAGTGGTGGTGAGATCAGAGCATCTATCGATGCTGGATTCCCCGCTAGCAAGATTGTCTATGCCGGCGTTGGAAAGAGCGACTGGGAAATCAATTTGGGACTCGACCACGACATCTTTGCATTCAATGTGGAGAGCGTGCCCGAACTTGAGATTATCAACGAACTGGCAGAAGCAAAAGGAAAGGTAGCTCGCGTTGCCTTTCGCATCAACCCAAACGTAGGTGCTCACACTCATGCCAACATCACAACAGGCCTTGCCGAAAACAAATTTGGCATCGCCATGCGCGATATGGAGAGCATCATCGAACAGGCTTCAACGCTACAAAACGTGAAGTTCGTAGGGTTGCACTTTCACATTGGTAGTCAGATACTTGACATGGGAGACTTCAAGGCTCTCTGTAACCGAATCAACGACTTACAAGACCAGCTTGAACGCCATCATATCAAGGTTGAAAACATCAACGTTGGCGGTGGTCTAGGCATCGACTATCAGCACCCCAACCGTGTGCCCATTCCAGACTTCAAAGCCTATTTCGACACCTATGCGCGCTTCCTAAAACTACGTCCAGGTCAGACACTTCACTTCGAACTCGGACGAGCCGTTGTGGCGCAATGCGGAAGTCTCATCACGAAGACACTCTACGTGAAGGAGGGAGCCTGCAAGAAATTCGCCATCGTAGACGCTGGTATGACCGATCTCATCCGCCCTGCGCTCTACAATGCCTATCACAAGATTGAGAACATCTCAAGCGAAGAAGCGCTTGACACTTACGATGTGGTGGGGCCAATCTGCGAATCGAGTGACGTCTTTGCGAAGTCCATCGACCTAAACACTTGCCATCGTGGCGACCTCATTGCCCTTCGTAGTGCTGGAGCATATGGCGAAATCATGGCTTCGTGCTACAACTGTCGCCAGCTTCCCAAGGGATATATAACAGAAGATTTTAGATGACATCAATTCAAACGATAACGATGATAGTGTGCGCAGTGCTCATCTTGGTGAGTATTGTCACACCTTTTATAAACATTTTTTTCCGCAAGGTCAGACTTTCTGACGAGACTTTGCCCATAGATACTGAAGAGGAAGAGAGCACAGAGAAAGAAGAATCGGAAACCGAGAGCACGGCTACATCAGAAGAAAAGCCCTTCCGCTTCCCCTCTGTTTCCATCATTCTCTTTGCTCACGACAACGCCCGCGACCTTGAGCAACACCTACCAGCAATCCTCACTCAGGACTATCCAGCAGGCTTCGAGGTCATCGTCGTAGAAGGAAAGAGCGAGGACGATACCGATGATGTGCTGAAAAAGCTGAAAAACGACTACAAGAATCTCTATACAACATTCGTACCCGATTCCGCCCGTTACATGAGTCGGCCAAAGCTAGCCATCACTCTCGGCGTGAAAGCAGCAAAGAACGAATGGATGTTGCTCACTGAACCCACCTATCACCCAGCCTCCGACCAATGGCTTCAGATCATGGCACGCAACTGCCAAGACGACAAAGACATCGTCGTTGGCTATAGCAATTTCAACGATGAGGCCACCGACTATCAGCGATTTGAGCGTCTTCTGTGCCAACGCTATATCCTACGCGAGGCACAACGAGGAACGCCTTACCGTTCAGAACCAGGAAACCTGATGTTCCGAAAGAGCACATTCATCGATGGCCGATCGTTCGATGGAAACCTGAAGTTCATTCGTGGAGAGTACGATTTCATCGTAAACAAGTTTGCCACTTCCGACAACACGGCCACCGAGACGCACCCGTCTTCGTGGATGATAGAGGATGTTCCAACGCGTAAGCTTTGGACCAACCACCATCTGTTCTACATGGAAACGCGCCAGCACTTGGCACGTTCCTTCAGACATCGGTTGCC
>JAILAI010000223.1 GCA_024681705.1 Prevotella sp. | reverse complement strand
GGCTTTTCGGCGAGCAGGCGCTCCACATGCTCCACTTTCTGGTTGGGCAACAGAGCAGCATGCCACTCATCGAGCGCCAGTTTATGTGCGACGTTGTCGGCAACTTCCTGACGGTCGCCCGTCAGCATCACGGTGCGTTCCACACCCACTGCCTTCAGTTGTTCGATGGCCTGGGCGCTATCAGCTTTCAACTGGTCGTTGATGACGATGTGTCCGGCATACTCACCATTGATGGCCACGTGGATGATGGTTCCCACATGCGAACAGTCGTGCCAATGAGCACCCACCGCATCCATCATCTTCGTGTTGCCCACGCACACCACATCGTCGCCCACCTGAGCGCGTATTCCCTGTCCGGCAATCTCCTCGACGTTGCTCACATGACAACCGTCGGTGGCCTCTTCGGGGAACGCATCGCGCAGGGCTGCGCCAATGGGATGGGTTGAGAAATGCTCCACATGGGCAGCCAGGTGAAGAAGTCGTCGGTTAGCCTCGGCTTGTTGCTGAACTTGTTGCGGTGAAAGAGCCTGCTGAGCGGTCTCGTCTGATGAAGAAGAATGACAATGGTCGCCGGGATGCACGGCGGTGACGGCGAACTGTCCCACGGTCAGCGTTCCCGTCTTGTCGAACACTACGGTTCCGACCTTGGCCAACACGTCCATGTAGTTGGCTCCCTTGATGAGGATGCCTTTACGCGATGCACCGCCAATGCCGCCGAAGAACGTCAGCGGAACACTGATGACCAGGGCGCAGGGACACGACACCACGAGGAACAGCAGGGCGCGATAGAGCCACGTCGGGAACGATTCGACGAAGTGGCCCGAGAACAACGGCGGCAACAATGCCAATGCGATGGCGGCAAACACCACGATTGGTGTGTAGACGCGTGCAAAGCGGGCAATGAAAGTCTCGCTCTTCGACTTGTTCTCGCTGGCATGCTCCACCAGACTGATAATCTTCGAGACCGTGCTCTCGCCGAAACTCTTGATGGTGCGAACGCGGACGACGCCCGACAGATTCACACATCCCGACACCACTTCGTCGCCTAAAGCCACATCGCGCGGTACACTCTCGCCAGTCAGAGCCACCGTGTTCAACGATGTAGAACCCTCGACAATCACGCCGTCGAGAGGAATCTTCTCGCCCGGTCGCACCACGATGATGCTACCAACAGCTACAGCCTCTGGTGCCATATCAGTAACCTCGGCCTTTGACGACTGCTCCACATGGGCCACGTCGGGGCGGATGTCCATCAGGTGGGCAATGCTATCGCGGCTCTTTCCCTCGGCGTAGCCCTCAAAGAGCTCGCCAATCTGGAAGAACAACATCACGAACACCGCCTCGGGGAACTCGGTCTCAGCGCCTGGAAGGAAGCCGATGGCGAGCGCGCCAATCGTGGCCACCGACATGAGGAAATGCTCGTTGAAGGCGTCTCCATGAGCAATTCCCTCGGCGGCCTCTTTCAATGTCTCGTGTCCGATGAGCAAATAGGGGACCAGATAGACGAGCAGCAACTGCCAGGTGGTGAGGTTCATGTTGTGCTCTATCCACACGGCTATGAGCAACAACACGACGGTAGCGCCAATGAGCCACAGCTTCTGGCGCAGACTTCCCTCGTGATGATGATGGTGGTGATGGTGATGTCCGTGAGCGCAACAAGCGTCTTCGTGCTCATGATGATGTTCATGAGCGCAGCCTTCGTCGTGATGATGCTCGTGCGAACAACCGCAATCATGGTGATGATGGTGCTCATGAGAGCATTCTTCATCGTGATGATGATGCATGTGTGCCATATTCTTTCTTTGTTTTAATCCTTATCTTTTTTCTTGAATGCGATGCAAAGATAGGGCAAACGTTTCGCAACTCAGTTGCAAATGAAAGAAAAGTGGGCGAATTTGCAACCCGTTTGCAAAACCGAATAGAAACGAACCGCTTGCGACGACGAAAGAATCAGGGAGAAGACAAAACAAAAGGAGTTCAGTTGTCGCAATAGTTCAGCCGACCATATCGCCTACATCTTATTTATATATTCGGCGAACGAGTGTATCGTCTGAACCTTTGTGACTCCCGAACTCCCGTGATTCATACGGAAGAACCACCTATTTTAGCACCCCGAGTTCGCGGCCGACCTTGATGAAGGCAGCGATGCACTTGTCGAGTTGCTGACGGTTGTGACCAGCCGAAATCTGGACGCGGATGCGCGCCTGCCCCTTCGGCACCACCGGATAATAGAAGCCCGTCACGTAGATGCCCTCTTCCTGCATCTTCGCCGCATACACCTGCGACAGCTTGGCATCGTAGAGCATCACGGCACAGATGGCGCTTTGCGTGGGCTTGATGTCGAATCCGGCAGCCATCATCTGGTCGCGG
>JAILAI010000192.1 GCA_024681705.1 Prevotella sp. | reverse complement strand
CGCGCCACAACCCAGCACTGAGCATCCAGCTCACGCGAAGCGATAGCGGCGTAGGTGAGGTATTGGTTCTGCTTTGCATAGGTGTGTTTCTTCTCAGAGTTGTCGCCCTCGTTGCCAAGACCACATGTGATACTATTACCGATAAACTCAATGTTCCGCTTGGGCAATTGGGGACGAGCGGTGAGTTTACAACCTTTATCGAGCAACAGGCCATAGAAGATAGGCTTCATAAGAAGACCCTCGTTGATGTAAGTGATGGTGAGACGGTGCTCCCCATTGCTCAGACCTTTTGCCAAAAGGACCACACTATCAGCCTTCGTCGACTCTACTTTATACGGTGTCTTATCGTCAATCTCCACCATAAAGTAACCGCTTCCAGGCTTCGTCTTCATCGATACGCTCGTACCTTCGAATACGGCGCGTATCTGAACGCCCGGATAAGTAAAGGCGACGGCTTTGGGATTTCGGTGACTTGTGCGCCCAATGTAAGCAAGTCGGGCATCGTCAGCCGGAATGAAGGTCTGCGCCAAAATGGTATTAAACGAGGATTGACCAACTAATAAAAGTAAAGCGATAAGATACTTTTTCATAATGAGTAATACGTGATTATCAATGCATGATGCCAGAAGCACTTCTGCATAGAAATGTTTTTTTAGAACTGAGAATAGATGAAAGGCTGAATGCTACCCGTACTGAAGTTGATGAGCAGCTGAATAGTGACAATCATCAAGATGAGTTTCAACATCCAAGGCGACTCCACAAACATGCGCTCCAGCAATCGGAAAGTGCGATCGTGCATGAATAAGAAGCTATAGCCAATGATGAGGAAAAGCGAATACATGGGCCTAGCACCAAAGAATGGAGGAGCATAGGCTATATCAAAGTCTGTAAAGATGCGGTTGATGAGTGAAAGAGCCGTGGGAATATCAGGAGATCGGAAAAATACCCATGTGAAAAGCAAAAACACAAATGTAACTCCGCAAGAGATAATACGTACAGGCAAGTTGTTAGGAATGCGGTCGAGCCAAGGGCGACACATCTTATGAACCACCTGTGCAGCACCATGCATAGCTCCCCAGATGACAAACATCCATGAGGCACCGTGCCACAAACCTGCCACAATCATGGTGAAGAACAGATTCCAATAATGATGCCAACGCCCTACCCTGTTGCCTCCCATTGGGATGTAAAGGTAATCGCGGAACCATGTGGAAAGCGAAATGTGCCATCGATGCCAGAACTCCGTAACATTGAGCGACTGATATGGATAGCTGAAATTCTCACGCAAACGGAAACCAAGAAGCGCGGCCAAGCCAATACTAATGTCACTATAGCCAGAGAAATCGAGATAAATCTGAAGAGCATATCCCAAAACTCCAACCATATCCTCGAAACCGCTATAACCCATCGGGTCTTCGAAAATCCAATTGTTATATTGCGCAATGTAGTCGGCAATGAGACCTTTCTTCAACAATCCCACCATAATAAGCCAAAGACCAGCATAAACCGAACGTTGGAGAATGAGGTGATGCTTGTCACGAAGTTGAGTGAGCAAGGTGCCGGCACGTGTGATAGGTCCCGCAAACAATAAGGGGAAGAAGGTCAGATAGAAAGCATACTCGAGCAAGGTGACATCTTCCTTGAAGCGATTGCGATAGACATCGACGGAATAGCTGATGGCCTGGAAGGTGTAAAACGAAATACCAACAGGCAAGAAAATATCGAGCGGAGCAAAGTTACTGGCGAACAAGGCGCTGATGCTACTCACCAAGAAATTGGTATATTTAAAGTATAGCAACGGCAACAAGTCGGCTATGATGACTACCGCTAGCCAGATGTTGCGCCAACGAGGCGTTTCGCTTTGACGGATTGTTCGAGTAAGTTGCCAAGAAAGTGCCGTCGTTACTGGCAACAATAACATGAGAACACCGTTGGCCTTGAAAGCAAAGAAGAGACTAAAGGCCACCACATAACCCATCATGGCCGTTCGACGACGTTGACCGATGAGAAGATAACCGAAGAAGAACACCACAAAGAGCGCCAAGAACTGCAAAGAGCAGAACTGGAGCGATGTGTCCTGAGTGGTCAGGAAATGTCCAAAGGCTTCGATTATGTTGCTTATATCGGTCATACAATTGTTATTGTCTATAGGGTTGTAACAATGTTACGTCCCTGTGCTTTGCCTTTTCCTTAGGGTCATCCATACGAATGGGATGCAACGTATTGGGACTTCGTAGCCATCGGGCGATAGTGTCGGCCCATAGAGCAGCTGCCGTAAATGTCGGATGAGCGTGATCCTTACCACGCTCGAGCTGAAGCGTACGGCTATCGAAATAGCGATCTTTACCCACATTGCGAATGATAACGTCGTTGATTCCCGTATCGGGTTTCCAGTTAGGTGGACTCACCCACACATAGGGAATGTCACCAATCTTCGACAAAATGGTCTTAACGTATTTATCACGCTGGTCGAGGTCGTGAACGAAGAGTTCGTTTCCGCAAAGACAAACCACGATGTAGGTGGGTTGAACCTTACGCATAAAATGCTCAAGCGTGTCGGTCTCTGCCCATAGTTTTGACGAGGAACTATACCATACGACCGTATGCAACTCATGACCATTGGCCTCTGTATAGTCGACAAGACGACGGGTGAGCCCCTCAAGCATAGAATCGCCGAAGAAGAGCACACGCTGATGAGTCGTATCGGGCGTAAGTCTCGCCTTTGCGATACTATCCTGACGAGCTTTCTCAGCAGAAAGCCCCGCTTCTGTCGACAACGAATCAACAGAACGGGGCTCGAATATTTTCTCAACCTTTGCGCGGTTCAAGCGCACATCGAATTGTATTTCGTCCTTAAAGAGCAGCGCATAGAGCAACACCACGCCCAAAGCTATGGCAAGCAAGATGAGTGATCTCCACTGATTCTTCATGCGCTACTCTTAGGATTTATTGCATATCATACACCACCTGCATGATCTTCTTGCCTAGTGCATCAGCTGCCTCCATCGTGGAAGCCTCACTATAAACGCGGATGATAGGCTCGGTGTTGGATTTGCGCAAGTGTACCCACTGGTCGGGGAAGTCAATTTTCACACCATCAATGTCGTTCACCTGCTCGTTCTTATACAATTCCTTCACCTTCTCAAGAATAGCATCAACATCGGTTTCGGGTGTGAGATCGATACGATTCTTAGCAATGAAATACTCTGGGAACGTCGCGCGTAACTCACTGACTTTGCATCCTTTATGCGCAAGCGACGAAAGGAATAGTGCAATACCCACCAAAGCATCACGACCATAATGGCTTTCGGGATAAATGACTCCACCATTTCCTTCTCCACCAATCACGGCACCCACTTCTTTCATCTTAGTGGTGACGTTCACTTCGCCAACAGCAGCAGCCGAATAAATTCCTCCGTACCTAGCGGTAACATCGCGAAGTGCACGAGTAGAACTGAGGTTCGAGACGGTTGTCAAACTCTTAGAACCGTCGGCGTTCGGGGTATTAGAAAGCACATAGTCAGCAACGCTGACCAACGTATATTCCTCACCAAACATCTTACCATCTTCGCAAATGAAAGCCAAACGGTCGACATCGGGATCAACAACTACGCCCAAATCGTACTTTCCGGTGCGCATCTCATCCATAATTCCCGTCAGATTCTTCTCCAGAGGTTCGGGATTATGGGCAAAGTTGCCTGTTACTTCTTTGTTCAAGAAAGTAGCCTCAACTCCCAGTTGTTCAAAGAGTTGCGGCAGAATGATACCGCCCACACTATTGATGGTGTCGACACAAACGCGGAAACCAACCTTGCGGATGGCCTCACAATCGACAAGCTTCAGCTGAAGCACGCTATCGATATGGCGCTGATCAAACGAGTGGTCTTCGATGTATTGTCCCAAATGCTCTACATCTGCGTATTCGAAGTCCTCGCGTTCGGCAATTCCGAGCACTTCGGTTCCGTCGGCAGCTGTAAGGAACTCACCTTCGTTGTTGAGCAACTTCAGCGCATTCCACTGACGAGGATTATGGCTAGCGGTGATAATGATACCACCATCAGCGCCACTCATACGAACGGCCAATTCGGTAGTAGGCGTTGTAGCGTAGCCGATGTCGAGGACATCGTATCCCATTCCCATCAGCGTTCCACAAACAACCTGACGAACCATTGGACCAGAGATGCGGCCATCGCGACCAACAACTATCTTGTTTGACTTGCCCTTACCGCAACGACGAATGAACGTTGCATAGGCGGTTGTAAACTTCACAATGTCGAGCGGATTCAGCGTATCGCCCGTGGGTCCGCCAATAGTACCGCGGATTCCCGATATGGATTTAATAAGTGTCATATTCCTTTCTCGTAAGTAATCTCGTAATAATAGGGTATTACGTTCTGAACGGCGTTTTGCGTACCCTGAGCACTGGGGATGATCAAGTTCACCTTTGCCGTTTCGTCGCCTTCCTTCTCAGGACGTCCGATGTTGATGTAGTTGAAGGGCGTGAGCCATCCTGATGGCACATCGGTCGACGTATAGGCAAGCACCATCACGCTCTCTCCCGATATGAAGGCAGCCGTATAGCTATCGCTCGTGCGAGTGACCGTCATCTTGTCGACCACACTCGTGAAGGCGAGCACCTGATTGCTCAACGTCAGCGTGTCGGCAAACACACTACGCTCCTTGAAGCGAGCCAACACGGTAGCGGTTTCGCCATCGGCCAACGGGCTTCCGCAACCCTTGCGCACAATCTGCATATACACACCGCTACTATTGATCAGCACGTATTCGTTCTTAGAAACGTCGGTTGTATAACCCTGATTGCGGAACGTTTCTTCGCTAATCACCTTGATACCTCGGTTGCTGATGAAATTATTGATGGCATTGTCTTCCTTTTCGCGCTGCTCAGCATAAGTCTCATAGTCGTTGCAACTGGCAACCGACAATACGGCCAGCAAGGCGAAAAGCACATAGAAAGTTTTCTTCATGTCTACGTCCGAATTAAAATTTCGTGCAAAGGTACAAAAAAGTTAGGAGTTGTACTGACAATTAACAAATTATTATTGACTATTAACATTCGCCTACAGCTCTGCAATAGCTTGTCTGACTATATTTTCGGCCTCTTCCATCGAGCAATTCAGTCGTCCGCCCGACGCGTTCAGATGACCGCCTCCATTGAACCAACGCTCGGCCACCTTGGTGCAAGAGAAGTCGCCGACCGAGCGTAAGCTCACCCAAATCAGGTTTTCGCGCTCGGTGTCTTCGCGTAGTGAGATGCTCAATTTCATTCCTTTTATCTGAAGAGGCATGTTCACAAGTCCTTCGGCATCGCCCTTGATGAAGTGGAAACGTCGCAAATCCTGACGAGTGAGCGAGAAGAATGCGGCATGCTTATCGGTAAACACTTGTAGCCGTTGATAGAGCACATAGCCAATCAGCCGCAACCTCCAAACGCTATAGTTGTTATAGACGTTGCGGTAGATTTTGTCCTTGTTGATGCCTTTCGTAAGCAACTGGCTGATAATGAAGTAGATAGCAGGCGAAGTGCTGTTATAGGTAAACCCACCAGTATCGGTCATCATGCCACAATAAATGGGCACCGCACACTTCTTGGTCATACCTTCAAAGCCTCCCAGTTGCCAGATAATTCGGAACACGATTTCGCTCGTGCTACTCAGTTCGGGTCGTGAAATGCAAAGCACACAATCAATGCCTGGGTCGGGATGATGGTCCATCATCACCTTCTTTGCACCGCTCTCCGACATGATTTGTCCCAATTTCTCCATCCGGTCGGGACGGTTGAAGTCAAGGCAGAACACAAGGTCGGCGTTGGCAAAGCCCTCTTCCACCCGCTCGGGATGCTTATCGTAGCGCACAAGCTTTTCTGAATTGGGAAGCCATTGCAAGAAATCGGGGAACATATCGGGCGCCACCATCAGAGGTTCCTTGCCCAAAGAGCGCAGATATTCTCCCCACCCCAGCATCGAACCGATGGCGTCGCCGTCGGGGTTTTGATGACAACAGAGGACGATTCTCTGAGATTCGGCAATCAACTGGCGCAACTGTTCCAGATCGCTGTCGTTCAGAAGATTGATGTTCATGCTCAATAGATGAAATGAAGATTGACGATTAGTGTGTGAAATTATCAAGAAGGGAGAACGCGAGGCGCACCCACGCTCTCCCCTATTTTTTTTGAGCCGTCGGCAAAGATGGCTTAGAAAAGCTTCTCGGGATAGGTGCCGTCGTCGACAAGCTGCTTGATGCGGGCAACGGTTCCTTCGCGGTCGGCGGCATAGGTGACGCCAAACCACTTCGACGTTGTGTCAAGCACCTTCACGCTAGCGGTGTTTTCCTGGATGAGTTTGTTCACCATCAGCGGGATAAAGAACTCTGCCTTCAGGTTCTCCATGTTCTTCGGATCGCTCAGGAACTCCTTGAAATAGGCCTCAGAGTGCTCGAAATAGTCGGGTGTGAAGCCCCACATATTCATTGATACGGGCGTATTGTCGTCAACGACAACCCACTTACCGTTCTCGTCCTTGAAGCGGATGGGCTCAGCGGCCGCACCAGCATTGCTTCCGTCTTCGGCACAACGCACGATTTCGGTACGCTCCACAACTGTGGTCAGATGCTCTTTTTCGTCTTTCGAACAGATGCCACGAGCTACGGTTCCGTTCTCACTCAGGGTGTTACCCACGCGGAAACCCACCATAGCATACTGGTTTGTAGCGCCTTCGGGCAGTTCGCTCAGGAACTTTCCAATCACCATGAATGCATCGCGATTGTAGAAGTCGTCGCAATTGATGACGCAGAAGGGCTCCTTAATCACGTCCTTACCCATGAGTACGGCGTGGTTGGTACCCCAAGGTTTCACGCGACCTTCGGGAACGCTAAACCCTTCGGGCAGAGCATCGAGTCCCTGGAAGCAAAGCTCGCAAGGAATCTTGTCCTCATATTTCGATAGGATCTGCGTGCGGAACTGCTCCTCGAAATCCTTTCTGATGACCCAAACCACCTTACCGAAACCGGCCTGAATGGCATCGTAGATACTATAGTCCATAATGGTCTCGCCGTTTGGTCCCAGACCATCGAGCTGCTTCAAGCCACCGTAGCGGCTACCCATGCCAGCAGCAAGCAGAAACAATGTAGGTTTCATTGACTTGTTTATTCTTATAATTAATAATTGATGTGTATGCCTCTTTTCGTTGAGCAAGGGGGAAAACGCCTTGTTCTCCTTTTAGTTCATTCAACCTGCAAAGATAATATTTTTCCGCGAAACTAACAAATGGGAAAGCATAAAATCTGCAAAAAGTGCATTTTTCGCCTTCTTATCCATCCGATTTGTCGTTTCCTCGTCTAGTTTGAGAGTCAATGGGCGATGTCGGAAATGATGCTGACCGACACCTTTTTTATATAGGAAGAAGGAACCGTTTCAGACGAAATACCGACGAGTTTATATGGGCTCTGCGCTTCGTAAAAACATGCCTGACGATTGGGGTTATCAAAATTGGCGCTTTTCGTCATCAAAACCGTCGCTTTTCGTTATCAAAACTGGCGCTTTTCATCATCAAAATTGGCGGTTTCTCTCATCACACGTTTTGAGTCTCATCAAGAGATGCTAAAAAGGCGGAAAAACGATTCCTTGAAAAGAAGCGTGAAAAATATTCGGACGTCAGTTTGCTACTTTCAGCAAAAAGGCGTATCTTTGCAAAATGAACATGCTGCCAGAAGATTTCATCAGGCAAACGAAGGCGCTTATGGGCGAAGGACTCTGGGCGACGGTGCTCGACGGATTGACAAACCAGGAACCGCCCACCAGCATCCGACTGAATACGCTAAAAGGCATTGGGCGTGACCATCTGTCGGCTACGTCATCTGGCATTGTACCTTGGTGCGAGAGCGGTTGCTATCTGAACGAAAGACCGGCCTTCACTTTCGACCCTTGCCTACATGCTGGAGCCTACTATGTACAGGAGGCTTCGTCGATGTTTCTCGACCGAGTGCTTCGACAATTTGTCGACCGACCCGTACAGATGCTCGACCTTTGTGCAGCACCAGGAGGTAAAAGTACGCTCGCTAGAGCCGCTTTGCCCGAGGGAAGCCTGCTCGTGAGCAACGAGCCCATGAGGAATCGGGCACAAATTCTGGCCGAAAACACGCAGAAATGGGGACACGAAGACATCATCGTGACCAATAACTATCCGAAGGATTACAGGCGTTCGGGGTTGATGTTCGACGTGATTCTCACCGATGTTCCATGTTCGGGCGAAGGCATGTTCCGCAAAGATAGCGGGGCCATTGACGAATGGAGCCTTCAGAATGTGGAACAATGTTGGCAACTACAACGCGAGATTGTAGCAGATGCTTGGCAATGTCTGAAGCCCGGGGGAATGCTCATCTATAGCACCTGCACCTTCAACACGAAGGAAAACGAGGAGAATGTGCGATGGATAGCAGAAGAACTGAGTGGTGAAATTGTTGCGGTTGACGTCGACGACTCATGGAACATCACGGGTTCCCTGCTCGTAGGATTCGAGGCTCCCGTCTATAGATTCTTGCCAGGAAAGACGCTCGGCGAGGGTCTATTTATGGCGGTCATCCGCAAAAAAGGAAGTTCTTCCGACGAGCAACCTAAACCTCAGAAGAAAAAGAAGGCGAAGGGAGGCGTTCCCGAACGGAAGAAAACCGTCACTTTGCCGTTAATAGACGCTGATCGTTTTGTCACCATTGAGAAGAACGGGCGGCTAGTGGCTATTCCAACATCGTGGAAAGAGGTTTTCGATATTGCTTCAGCAAAGCTCCACATCGTGCATGCTGGCGTAACGATTGGTGAAACAAAAGGCAAGGATCTTGTGCCCGACGTAAGCCTCGCACTCTCGAGATGCCTTTGTCGTAAGGCGTTTCCGCTTTGCGAACTCAGTTACGAGCAAGCCATCGCCTATCTACGTCGGGAAACCATCACGTTGCCCGAGGGTGTTCAAAGAGGTTTCGTTCTTGTGATGTATCAATCGATGCCGCTTGGGTTTGTGAAGAACATCGGCGCTCGTGCGAACAACCTCTATCCGGCCGAATGGAAAATCAGAAGTTCGTACATGCCTGAAAAAGCGCCCGAGATCGTAGTTCCTGAGCATTCGCTTTAAGTCGCGACT
>JAILAI010000135.1 GCA_024681705.1 Prevotella sp. | reverse complement strand
TCATCGGGGCTCGCTACATCTATTCCTATGTCCCGTACAAGGAGTGGCTCACGACCATTGGATGCGTCGGCCCTGACTTTTTCCAGGATCCGCGAAACCATTACGACCGGTTCGTGCATTTCGCTTTCGGCGTCCTATTGTATCCCTACCTCCTTCATGTGTGCAAAGATGTGTTGCGGCAAAAGCCTCTGACGGCCATATTCATGGCTTGGCTGATCATTCAGACGGGTAGCTTGATTTATGAGTTGTTTGAATGGTCGCTAACGGTCTTTATGTCGCCAGAGGATGCTGACTCCTACAACGGCCAGCAAGGAGACCTATGGGATGCCCAGAAAGATATGGCATTGGCCATGTTGGGCTCTACCATCGTTGCGTTCTTCTATTTATGCAAATACCAATTCCGAAGGAGGTCTTAGCTGATGATAGTTCCTAAGCCCAATCGTTTTTGGTCTCTTCGGAAACGAGAAGACTTATAGCAACAATCATCATAGGGTGGGGTAGTATAGATATTTTAACACTCCGTTGCTCGCGTGTGTTAAAAACGGACCTGAAAATAGCGCAAATTTCCGAAGCAAAACTACCCACATGTCTACCCCCTTTTTGCTATCTCGGAGATTACAATCGAAAAGTCGGTTGAGCAAAAGCGGCAGTTTTGATCATCGAAATTGGCGCTTTTGATGACCTAAACTGCCGCTTTTGCTCATCGAAACTGCCGCTTTTGATGAAAAAAATCTAGATTTTTTCGTTAACGAACGTGAAATTTCGGCTCGAAAATTTATCGTCAAATTTGCAATAAATTGACAATCAGCGCGTTACGTCTAATCGCTGAGAATAGCGTATTTTGCCCCTTCGGTCTTCTTGGTTCAAAATTTTTAAATCTCTGTGTTAAAAACTACCCACAAGAAAAGTAAAAAAACGTTATTTCAAAGTATTACTGTCCGCTAAACATATTATTAGCTACAAATTTACGACTTTTGCCGCTTGACAAGCCCCCTCTGACCTTGAAATGGTGTAGCATTCGTATTGTGTCGCACCTTCGGCGCTACTGGTTCTGTGTCGTCGCTATCAGGGGTTCCGCTTCGCTCCACCCCTGCCTGTGGTCTTGTTACCCCTTCAGGGTTCTTCCCTGCTCAAAGTCCAATGCTCGTTGACCACAGCCCTAACTTAGGGGGTCTTGTTGACCCCACCCCTACCCCTCCCCTGCAAGCAGGGGCGGGGAGCAAGAATAGTGTTTGTTTCCCTATTAAGAGGGCGGAACAGAAAGAACTCTACATAATAATTCCTGATGCTGCCTATAACTCTTCATTTACTCCCCGCCCCTGCTTGCAGGGGAGGGGCAGGGGTGGGGGTGATTCCCCGACCAAGAGGATGCGCCATACTAATTAACGACTCACCACTCGAACAAATTTTTAAGCGGACACCAATAATTTCAAAGCATCGTCGTTGTGAAATCAACGGGCCGCTCCAGAAGGCTCAATACTTATTCTTATAATGCTCGCAACGATAATTCGAAGGTTGCAACCTATACTTCTCCGTTTCTTTTCTCCTCCTTTGTTGACGTTTGGAGCGCTCAGGTCCTGCTTACTGTTTTTAAGTAATCGGGCCATAAAAGTTACGGTTTTTCGTAGTGTTTTCGTGCACAATGATTGATTTACATCAAGAATGCGGCTTTTTTCTTCAAAATGTTATGCGAAAGTATTGCGAGAAATGAAAAATCGTCGTACCTTTGCATCGTCAAAAGGTTAATAGATTGTTTAGGTTAGTAGTAATAGATTTAGGTTTTTAGTTATTAGATTTTAAGGTAAGTTTTCATGATTGTTGAAACGGATGACAATGGAGACCGGGAGGTTTTCATTTCACTCAGAAAAAGGATTTTTAGTTAAACATAGTTGATACGTTGCAGCTCGTTGAGAGTTGCAGCGTGTTTTTTTATACCTATCGTCGTACTTGCTCTTTCTGCTATCGCGAATTGTGAAAGCGGAAATGAGAATCAAAATAATTGGCGAAGTGCTTTGTCGTTTCCCGGATTTGCCGTAACTTTACGGCGGAAAATAAAAACGGAAAGGACAAGATATGAACAAAAGAATCATCACGGTCGTGGTGGCATTGGCATTTGCCGTCGCTACGTGGGCCCAGGGCGAACCGACGACGAACCAGATGTTGCCCTTTGCCAAGGGAGCAGACATCAGTTGGATTACGCAGATCGAGGCAAACGGAAAGTACGAATTGGTGGATAGCATGGGTCGGAAAATCGACGGCTTCCAGATGCTTCGCGATTGTGGCATGAACATGGTGAGGCTTCGCGTGTGGGTAAATCCACGTCCCGATCGTCGAAGCGGACGTGCGTGGTGCGATACGAAGGACCTCGTGGCGAAGGCCGTCAGGGCGAAGGAGGCTGGGTTGCGCGTGATGGTTGACTTCCACTATAGCAATTGGTGGGCCGACCCCAGCAAACAACATGTGCCCGAAGAATGGAAGGATTGTAACATCGAGCAGTTGAGCGACTCGGTTGAGGCCCATACGACGGAAGTGCTTCAGGCGCTGCTCGCCGCCGGCGTGGAGCCCACGTGGATACAGGTGGGCAACGAGACGCCGACAGGGTTCATGAAGCCTCTGGGCGACGCTACGACCCATCCAGAGAACTTCGCCCGGCTGTTCCGACGCGGACACGAGACCTGTAAGCGCATCTGCCCCAATGCACTCACGATGGTTCACATCGACAACGGTTTCAAACTTGACCGCACGGAGTTTATCTTAGATATTTTGAAACGTTACAACGTCGACTACGACATGCTGGGATGGTCGCTCTATCCGGCAATGAACTGGCTAGCCACACCGCCTGTGGTCGACCTGAATTGGCACGGGAAGGCGGACCAATGCATCGCAAACGCCGACTCCATCTACCAGAAATATGGCAAGGAATCGATGATTGTGGAGATTGGCATTCCTCACGACCACGAGCAATTGTGCCGGGAGGTGATAGAATACATGATAAAGAATGCGCCCGAACACCTGCACGGGCTGGTCTATTGGGAACCCATCACAACACCCGATTTCGGCTATGCGATGGGTGCGCTGAAGCAATACAAGGGGAATCAGTACATGGCCAACGACGGAATGAAGGCCTTCAGGACTCCTTCACGATAAGCAAGCCCTGCGCAGATGGCGCAGAGCTATGACGTAGAAGTAGCGAAAGAGGCGTAGAGAAAAGGCTCTATTATTCTTTCACGATAAGCGCAACGGCATAGGCCGACATGCCTTCTTCGCGTCCGGTGAAGCCCAGACGCTCGGTGGTGGTAGCCTTGATGGAGATGTTGTCCTCTTCGGTTTGCATCACTTCGGCAAGGCATTTCTTGATGGCCGGCACGTGCGGATTGATTTTGGGTCGCTCAGCGCATACGGTAGCGTCGATGTTCCCCACGCTATAGCCTTTCTCGGCCAACATCTCCACCGTCTTGCGGAGGATGATTTTGCTATCCATGCCGTCGGTCTCGTCGCTCGTGTCCGGGAAGTGATAGCCAATGTCGCGCATGTTCGCCGCCCCCAGCAGGGCGTCGCTGATAGCGTGGATGAGCACATCGGCATCGCTATGTCCCAGCAATCCCATCGAGTGCTCAATCTTAATGCCGCCAAGCCACAGGTCGCGACCTTCCACGAGTCTGTGAACGTCGAACCCCATACCTACTCTTATCTTCATCTTGAAACTATGTTTTGATATGATTAAACCCAAATCGGTCGTTAGGCCGAAGATTGATTACTTTTCTGATGTTTTCAGTCTATTCATGTCATCTCGGCATTTCTTTTGGCATTTTGTTCACATCTATATCTCGAGCCCACTACGCCTTCAATATCGATGCTATCAAACTGCTCAAAACAAATACGAATCTGACATAAATCCTAACGACCTATTTGGGTTAAAGCCCCCAACGTTTTCACGTGGAGGGCTTATGCTTTTACTTGAACAAATCTTTGATTCCGTCCATATCGAAGGCGAGCGTGAAGCGCAGCGTCTGGTCGAGCGGGTTACTCTTCGCCGTAGCGATGACGTAGCCCACGTCGAGCGAGAAGACGTTCATGCGGAAGCCAGCACCGAGTGTAAAATACTTTCGGTTACCCTTGTTCTCGCTCTCGTGGTGATAACCACCGCGGATGGAGAACTGGTCGTGGTAGACGTATTCGGCACCCACGCTCCAGCTGATCTCTTGCAACTCCTCTTCCATGCCGTTGGGCGCATCGTTGAAGCTCTTGAAGATACCGCTGATGGACGAAACATCGTAATAGTCCTTCTGTACGCGCTCCTGATAGTCCTCGGTGGTCTCGCCTTCGTCCTGCTTCGGATAGGTGGGCACCAGCAGTTTGTTGGCGTCGGCCGAGATGGAGAAGCGGTTGTATTCGTCCACGGGAATCATCAGCGAGGCACCCAGACGCATGTTGGTGGGGATGAATTCGCTATTGTCGTCGCCGCCGAAGGAAATCTTACTACCAATGTTCGACACGTTGAGACCCAGACCGAGCTGACATTCGCGCGAACCCATGTTGAAATAGTTGTTGTAGAACATGGAGATGTCGGCGGCGAAAGCCGAACCGGGATTGGTGTCGTCGGTGTAGTCGTAGGTCAGGTCGGAGTAGATCCAACGTAGTCCTACGCCGAGCGAGAAGGTCTCGCTAAGCATCTGCGAGTAGGCAACATCGATAGACATCTCGTAGGGATTGATGGTCATGGCGTCGGCAGCTTCCGACGTGTAGACCTCACCGAGCGAGAAGTAGCGCAACGATCCCGACACGGCGCTATAGTCGCCGATGCGATAGTAGCCGGCCAGATAGGCCAGGTCCATGTCTGAAACCAGCTGACGAAGCCACGGGGTGTAGTTCAGTGCCACGCCGGCGCGGCTGATGCAGAAGGGATACTTGGCGGGGTTCCAGTACTGTGAGTTCACGTCCGGGTCGGTGGCGGCACCCACATCACCCATACCTGCGGCTCGGGCGTCGGGCGCAATTGTCTGCGAGGTGACGCTGGCGTTCACGGGGTTGAACATGTCTTTCTTATCCTGTGCCGATGCCGATAGCGACAGAATGGCCATCAGGCAGACGGCAAGCAGCCGCCATGCGAGCGGACTGTTGTGAGGAATGCTGTTTCTTTTCATATCTATGGTATTCTTTTGTTTCAGGACTTTTGCCTATTTGATGACAATGAGCTTGCGCGCCTTCGAGGTGTAGCTGCCGCCATCGCAACTCACGCGTGCCCTGTAGAGGTAGACGCCGGTATGCAAGGGTGCGCCCGAGTTGGTGCACAGGTTCCAGTCGTAGGTGTAGGTAGAGGTGGAGGCATGTCCGCTGCTGGTATGCGTCCAGAGCAGACGGCCGCTCATGTCGTATAGTTCGAGCACTACGTCGATCTGACTTCCACTACGGTCGTGCGTCACGATGAACGTGGTGGCATTGCGCGCGGGGTTCTGGCTTACGCTGATATCGGTAACCGTGGGTTGCAGGCCCTGTACCACCGTGAATTGTAGCTCGGCCGTCGAGGGGTTGTTCATGGCGTCCCAGGCGCGGAACTTCAGTGTGTGGTTACCCTCAGTTAGTTCGGGAATATTATAGAAGGTGGAACCGCTGACGTAGCTTCCGAAGTCGAAGGTGAAGTTATCGTTCAGCACGTAGGTCATCGATGGGTCGTTGTCGATGATGAGTTCCAAGTCGTGGCCGATGCCGGCTCCCGAGGTGTTCAGGCCGTCCTTGTCGTTGAGTTGCGCCACGAAATAGGGTGTGCTGTTCACCTTTCCGCCGTTCACGAAGTCGGGCGAGTTGAGGTAGCAGTAGATGCTCGGTCCGATGGAGTCGTTCTGCGTCGTCTCCGTTCCGCCCACCAGGAAGGTGCTGTTATAGCCATTGGCCAGTTTCTTCTCGGTGCTACAGGCAAAGGCGTTGATCATTCCCGTTTCGTCGGAATAGCGGATGTCGAGGGGAACGGTGAAGGCCATGCTGAACTTTCCGTCCTTGACGGCGGCCGAGCCCGAGAAGATGACGTTGGGACGGTCGAGGTAGGAGAATGGTGTCGAACCCTCGAGTTTGTTGTTAAGCTTGCAAACGATGCGCTCTTCGCAATCGCGCACCATGATGGAAACCGTTCCGTTGAAGTCGCTGAGCAGTGTTCCGTTGCTTTCCACATGACCGGCAATCTTGGCGATGGATCCCGCCTTCAGCGTCACAATCGTGTTGTAAAGGTCGTTCACGCCATTAATGCTGTCGATGACGATACTCTCTGTCGGTATGTGAAGTACCAGAGCAGGGTCACCCATTAGCTGGTAGGCCAGCTTGTTGTGGCTGACATCGCGCTCGGAATAGGACGACACGAGCTTTGTCTTGGCAATGCGCTGCGCCTCGCCGATAGACACGAAGCGTCCGTCGACGGGCGTGAACATGGCACGCAAGAACTGCATGTTCATATTGCGGTTCAGGTTGGTATAGACGGTACGGGCCGTTCCATAGGTGGCTACGGCGCCACCGTTCTCGTTGAGCACTGCCTCCTCGCCGATGTTCTCGGTCAGTCCGTCGTAGGCCATGATGTCGCAACCCACCGTAATCCATAGCGGCAGATTGGTGTTGTTGAAGTTCTTGAAGTCGGCGAGTGTCAGCACCTTCTCGTGCGAGAGCATCTCGGCGCGGCCGTGACCTACGTAGTCGAAGATGAGCGCACCCGTCTGCATCTGTTGCTTGATGATGGCTTCTACGTCGGGATAGGAGTTGCCCGTGCCCGACACCTTCATGGGATAGGCATCCCAGTAGATGCGCTTGACGTAAAGTCCGCGGTTGAGGTTCTGCACGACGTTCGACACGGCGTTCACGTCGTTCATGTGGACGTTGCCGTTTCCGTCGTCGCCCATGAACACCACCGTGTTCTGCCAATTGCCGGCGTTATCGTTCTTTATGTAGTTAATGGTCTTGTCGACCATCACCTTTGCCTGGTCAGCCGTACGGACGGGGAAGCGACCTACGGCCACGTCGGGCATGTCTCTGGAGGCGGGATTGCCGCCTTCGCCTTCGTCGAGATAGCAGAAGAAGTTGTCGTCGACATAGCAGTCGGCCTCACTATACGAGTTCTCGCTCTCCAGACAAAGCAGGAAATCGTCGGGACTGAACGACTTCCATTGTCGGGTAACCATGCGGTTGTCCCAAGCACAGTCGCCGAAGAGCAGCAGGTAGCGCGGCATCTCGGCATCTGTTTCGGCTCGGTCGTAGAGCATCTTCAGGTAGCGGCGGTAGGCATTTGCGTCGGGTGTGCCGCTTGAGAACTCATTGAACAGTTCGTCGGCAGGCACCAGTCTCACCCTGAGGCTGTCGTATTCCTCGTGGAACGCCTTCAGACGTTCGGCCTGAGCGCGTAGCTTCTGCGATGTCGGAATGATGATCACCATCTGGTAGGCGCTGTCGGCGTGCAAGTCCTGATTGGTGATGCGGTGCACAAATTCCGGTACGGAGAACGTTGTGGAAGTCAAACTGGGCTTAGGTGCTGGCGTGTCGTAGGTGATGGCCAGGTAGTCGGGGCGCATGGTGTAGCCACTTCTCACGGTCAGCGTGATAGTGTTTTCGGCCGTCAGGTTGTTGACGCTGAACACTTGTGTGGCGTCGCAAGCTTCGTCGACCGTGTGTCCGCCATAGTTAATCGTCGCGTCGTTGGCCGTCAAGGTGATGTTTCCCAAACCGACTCCATTCACCTCCACGCTCACTACGGTGATGCATTTCTTGTTCACTACGGCCTCTGCCGAAAGGGCTACCGTCACATAGCCCGAACTTGTGTGTCCGGGTGTCGTGAGCGTATAGGTCTTGCTCTGGCCTTCCTCTAATGGCGTGTCCTCGTAGAGGCGACGTCCACCGTGATACCAGCTGTATTCCTCCTTCTCGTGCAACACGTGATAGTGTTCATCGAGCGGGTAGCATTCCTTCATGAAAGTGGCGCTATCAACCGTCTGCGGGTCCGTTCCGTCGGTAGTCAGGAAGTAGTATCCGTAGTCGGAATAGGGATTCCGCGTGCGCTCTTTGCTACCGTCCCATGTCACAGGGCCAACGGCATGGAACAGGCGTTTGCCGTCAACGATGCACAGAGGCACCTCTTTCAGGTCGTCGGTAGCGTAGAGTTCTTGGGCCACCAGCACTTCGTTTTGCAAGGCACCACCGTAGCCGTACACCTTTACTTTTGACAAATCGCTGAAGCCAGCCTGCTTCACCAATGCGTCGGTTAGTTGGTAGATGCCCGATTCGGGTACGCGTATCTTTGCCCAGTCGCCAGTGGCCAGCATCGAGTGGCTGGCATATTCGGCGCTTGATCCAGCTCGTGAGGCGGCATTGATGCGACGCGCTTTGGGTGATGACTTCACGCTGATCATGAAGTTGACCAGCTTCTGCCATTTGCCGTCGCGCTTCACGATGGGCACAAAAGTGGTGACATAGACGCCCTTCTTGCGGTCTACCGACACGAAGGTTTCCACGTCGGGCATTGTCCCGGGCTCTTTGCTAGTAATCTTTTGGTAGCGCTCCACGTCGTCGTCGGTCATGTTGATAAACTCCGGATAGAGAATCTCAGAGGTATAAACGGAGTCGGCGTAGTTGTCGGGCAGCGCGATGGAGTAGGTGAAATGAGGCAACACCGAGTCGATCTTCACCTCATCGGTGGTGAGGTTGAAGAATTTCTTCTGCGCCAAAGCGGTCATGCTGAGTAGCAGAAGCAACAGGATGGATACATATTTCTTGGTCATTTCACGTTGAATTCAAGCACTTTTCTTTCTTCGAGCCATCCTTCCAGATGATCGTCGATGTGCACGGGTCCTACGCCAGCTGGCGTTCCCGTGTAGATGATATCGCCCGTCTTCAGCGTAAACCATTGGCTGATGTAGCTCACTATCTGGTCAACGCTGTAGAACATGTCGCTCGTGCAACCTTCCTGCACGGTTCGTCGCTCTCCGTTTGCCGTCACGTCGAGGTGGAAGTGAATGGCCTGCACGTCGCGGAACTTCTCCACGGGCACCCATTCGCCGATGGCGGCCGCTCCGTCGAACCCTTTGCATAGATCCCAGGGCAGACCTTGATGCTTGAGTTTCTTTTGCAGGTCGCGGGCGGTGAAGTCGATGCCTACGGTCACCGCATCGTAATAGCGGTGGGCGAAACGCTCGGGAATGCTCTTCCCCAGACGGCAGATGCGCACGACAAGTTCGGTTTCGTAGTCAATGCGACCCAATTCCTCGGGCAGGAAAAAGGGTCTCCCGTCCTTCAGCAGCGAAGAGTCGGCCTTGGTGAACACCACAGGTTCAGCGGGCTTCAGGCTGTTTCCCTCAAGCTCTTCATTGTGCTGCGCGTAGTTCATTCCAATAGCGAATATCTTCATTTTCTATGTCGAGCAACTGATAATATAACGCACAAACCGCGCTTTTATTGTGTGGGCCGTAAATAAAAACGGGAAGGGCAAAGGGTGGAGAGAGGTGTTCGCTGAGTTTTATTTGTCGTTTTACTCTGGAATTGAGTTCATCTTATAATAAATTCCCCATGAATGAAGTTGGGTAGACTGGATGTATTCTGTAGGTTTGTGAGATATAATAGCCCAAGAATCAATCACGTTTTTGTTTCTAGTTTCTCTTTTCGTCGGATTTTGTTGTTCGAAATGGTAAAGCCTGCGACCTAAAAAGGAAAATGCCGGGTGTGACCTATAATCGAAAAGCCTGCAACCTCGATGGGCTGCAGGCTTCTTCTAAACTTATAAATTGTGCGATTGCTGTTTATTCTGCTACGAGCGTGAAACGCTTGAAGTCGACAATCTTCAGCTCCTTGTCCTGCTGAGCGAGCCACTGGCTGACAGTAGCCTTGTCGCTGTCGCCGAACTGGAACTCCTGGTCAACGAGGCAGTTCCCCTTGAGGAACTTAGCCACGCGGCCCTTAGCGATGTTCTCGATCATCTGAGCGGGCAGGTTCTTTGCCTTCTCTTCAGCAGCCTCTGCCTTGAGCTTGCGAGCCTCGTCGGCCTCCTCCTGAGTGAGCCAACCCTTGGCCATGTTGCTCTCGATGTGGTCTTCGCTGTCCACGAGGTTGGGGTTGATGCCGTGCTTCTTGAGCACAGAGTCAACGTACTTCTCCACCTGCTCGAGCTTTGTCTTCTCAACGGCGGTCTTGTACTCCTCATCGAGGATAGCCTGGTCGACGCTCTCGGCGTCGAGTGCCACGGGCTTCATGGCAGCCACCTGCATGGCAACCTTGTGACCAGCGTCAACGTTCTCCTTGTTGGTCTGAACCATTGTGCAGAGCGTGTGCTTGCCCATGTGGTCGTAAACCTCCACGTTGTCGCCTTCGAGCACGTTGTAACCGTCGATTTCCATCTTCTCACCGGTGATGCCAGAGCGCTGTGTTACCACCTCTTCTGCCTTCTGTCCGTTGATGTCGAGAGCCTTCACCTCGTCGATGGTCTTAGCCTTTGCAGCTACGGCAGCGTCGAGGATGCTCTGAACCATTGCGATGAAATCGGCACCGTTAGCCACGAAGTCGGTTTCGCACTTCACTGCTACCATAGCGGCGAAGCCCTCTACCTTCTTCACGAGCACGCAGCCGTTAGAAGTCTCGCGGTCTGAGCGCTTGGCAGCTATGGCCAGTCCACGCTCGCGGAGCAAATCCTTTGCCTTGTCGAAGTCTCCTTCAGCCTCTGTCAGAGCCTTTTTCACGTCAGCCAGACCAGCGCCTGTCATCGTGCGGAGCTTCTTGATATCGTCCATACTTACTTTGTAAGCCATAATCTTTTCTTAATTTAAATGCTTGTTATTAACCTTGATTCTTATTCTGCTTCAGCTGCGGGTTCTTCGGCAACGGGAGCCTCTGCTGCGGGCTCTTCGGCGGGTGCAGCAGCGGGAGCGTCTTCGCTCTTGCGGGCGCGGCGTGTGCGGGGCTTAGCCTCGGCAGCCTCTTCGCTCTGCTCCTTGGCGGCCTTCTCGTCGGCACGCTCAGCCTTGCGCTCTTCCAGACCCTCGGCGATAGCGGTGCAGCAAGCGCTGAGGATGACCTCGATGCTGTCCTTAGCGTCGTCGTTAGCAGGAATCATGAAGTCGATGTCGTTGGGGTCGCTGTTGGTGTCGACGATAGCGAACACGGGGATACCCAGACGCACAGCTTCCTTCACGGCGATGTGCTCCTTCATCACGTCGATGACGAAGAGGGCAGAGGGCAGACGTGTCAGGTCGGCGATAGAACCGAGGTTCTTCTCGAGCTTTGCACGCTGACGGCTGATCTGCAGGATCTCGCGCTTAGAGAGGTTGCTGTAGGTTCCGTCTTCCATGAGCTTGTCGATGCTGGTCATCTTCTTCACGGCCTTACGGATGGTGGGGAAGTTGGTGAGCATGCCGCCCGGCCAGCGCTCGATAACGTAAGGCATGTTGACAGCTGTAGCCTTCTCGGCGACGATGTCCTTAGCCTGCTTCTTTGTTGCTACGAAGAGAACCTTCTTACCCGACTTGGCGATCTGCTTCAGAGCCTCGGCGGCCTCGTCGATCTTTGCCACAGTCTTGTGGAGGTCAATGATATGAATGCCGTTACGCTCCATGAAGATATAGGGAGCCATTGCGGGATTCCATTTGCGCTTCAGGTGGCCGAAGTGGCAGCCTGCCTCAAGCAGCTGGTCAAAATTTGTTCTTGCCATTTTCTTTTAAAATGCTTTAAATTGTTGTTTACTTTCTTTTTGAATTCTTTTGGACGGCGGGCAGAGACCGTAGTTTCTGCCAGCGCACGACCATTTTTGTTAGAACCAACCAGGGGGTAATCGTTACGAGTCCTCCTAGTTTAGATACTAAACGCGTCCAGTAGATATTAACGCTTACTGAACTGGAAGCGACGGCGAGCCTTCGGCTGACCCGGCTTTTTGCGCTCTACCTCGCGGCTGTCGCGAGTGAGGAAGCCATGATCCTTCAGGTTCTTCTTATCCTCAGCGTTGATCTTCACCAATGCGCGGGCAATAGCGAGGCGCAGAGCCTGGCTCTGTCCGGTGAAACCGCCACCGTCGAGGTTAGCCTTGATGTCGTACTTCTCGGCCACGTCGAGCAGCAACATGGGCTGCTTCACCACATACTGCAGGATGGCTGAGGGGAAATAATCGGTGATTTCTTTCTTGTTGATGATAATCTTGCCAGTACCTTCGCTCACGTATACGCGTGCAATAGCACTCTTGCGGCGACCAATTGCATTTATTACTTCCATTTTTCTTTACTTTCTTTTTGAGGATTACTTGTACTGGTTAATGTCAATAGCCTTGGGCTTCTGGGCCTCATGGGGATGCTCAGTTCCATTGTAAACATAGAGGTTGTCGAGGAGCTGACGTCCGAGACGTCCCTTGGGAAGCATGCCCTTTACGGCGTGGCGCAGGATGCGGTCCATGCCGAAGTCCTTCTGACGAAGCTGTGCGGGAGTAACGAAGCGCTGTCCACCGGGATAGCCTGTGTAGCGGGTGTACACCTTGTCGGTTTCCTTCTTGCCAGTGAAGTAGGCCTTCTTGGCATTGATGATGATGACGTTGTCACCACAGTCCACGTGCGGGGTGAAGGTGGGTTTGTACTTACCGCGAATGAGCTTCGCTACCTTTGAAGCGAGACGGCCCACCACCTGATCGGTAGCATCGACAACGACCCACTCCTTCTTTGCTGTTTCCTTGTTAACGGAAATAGTCTTGTAACTTAAAGTGTTCATTTTTTAATTGAAATGTGTATAAAAACGTTTTTTTTAAATCCGGATATGTCGCCATCCGACCGCGCCTGGCTTCACGCACCTGGGAGCGAGCAGACTCTCCGCCTGCCAGTGAGCAGCGATTCACAAACCGCAACGTCGGCTTTCGCCAAGGCTACTATTTACACACTGCCCTCGGGGGTTCATTGATAGGCCCCACAAGAATCGGGATGCAAAGGTACGGCTTTTCCTCTTAATACGCGCAAAAAGCCACGCTTCACTTCTGTGAATTATGGTTATTTAACCCTTTTAACAAACTTTTTCTTTCTAGTGTAATACTAAAGCTATTCAACGATAACGGTCTTTGTTGTATAGTTGGAAAAGACGATGATCTGTATTCCCTTTTCCGTCTCCTTTACCGGCATACCCTGCAGGTTGTAGCGAGCTACCTCGTAGGCATCGCCGTTGTCGCCGTCACCACGTATAGTCTGTATTTTCGACGACACGTTGGTAGCTGCTTTTGACATGATGATGGAGATGGTGTGGTATTCGCCAGTCGAACTCTTCAGAGCCGACGTCATCTGCTCTACTTCGAAACCTTCGGCCGACAATATGTTCAGGAGTCTTCCCACGGTCATGAATTCTCCATCGTAGCGGATGGTAGCCGAGTAGTAGGTGTCTACGTCTGCGGGCAGGTCGCCACTGAGATATGTTGAAAAGGCACCATTGCTATTGGAACTGACGGCTTGAATAAAGACGTAGCTCTTCTGGGCATATCCCATGAGAGGTATCGCGAAGAGGAGCAAAAACAAGAACTTCTTCATTTTGACAGATTTATTTAATAATAGGTTATACGTTTATTTATTAGACTTTCATATAGTGGACGATTTCATTGCTTTCTTGTAATCTAAATTTTCAAAAGTGTCCGTATCGACTTCGACCGGCTTGAGAACTTCAAGACCCGCACAACAACTTCACCTTATCATATCGTAGATGTGCCCATCCCAATCATTGCGCTTTGGAAGCTAATTTGCCGCAACGAGCTCACCATTCCGTCACGTTCGAAAATGAAAACCGCCAATCTTGAAGAAAAAAATCTAGAAAAAATTCATCGAAATTGGCGCTTTTGAAGAAAAAAATCTAGATTTCCTAAAATCCGCAACTAATTGTTTCGGCTACTAAATGTACCGTTCTGCTGCGTCATTGTGCACTTTGTCAGATATAGCGGGATGATTATTGAAAGTATGCGCCCACCTTCCCCTTACCCCTTCAAGCATTACATGGGCTTT
>JAILAI010000001.1 GCA_024681705.1 Prevotella sp. | reverse complement strand
CTTGTAAAAAGGGCTCTCTGGAGGCCCTCAAAATTTGGATTTTGAGAGATTTTTTTGTACCTTTGCACCTGTGCTGAGATAGCAAGTGAAAGGCGGAAATCACAAGAATGCAATTGGGAAATTGCTGGAACGAAAGGCGGAAAATCACAAGAATGCAATTGGGAAATTGCTGAACGAACATCGGGGGGAGAAAACCGAGGCAGAGGCCCGGTGGAGATCGGCCTAGCGTGAACCAGGGAAATTTTTCCCTCGTTGGAAGGCAGGACAAAAGGCTTACGAATCGGGGGGGGGCGGCCCGAAAATATCTAGCCAGAAAAAGGCCTGTCGCGATAAGGATTCTAAGACCAGATGCGAATATGGCAAATGTCAATATTCAGGGGCGATTCCGACCATTCAGGAGGGGCTGTAGTTTTGTTCGGGATGGCTCTTTTAGTGACCTAAAAAACGCTTTTGTCGGCTTTTCTTTGTGGAATGTCAGAAAAATGATTACCTTTGTGCTCACAAACATATAAAGAAAAGGACAATGACCATGAAATGGAAACTCTTCTTGGTGCTTTGGATGGCGCTCGCCACCACCGCACGCGCACAGTTCCCGCAGGCTGATGCCGACGCGAAATATGCTACCGAACTGCTGAAGGCCGACGCCCAGGCTCCCGACTTCAAGATGAAGACGCTGGAGGGGAAGACGTTCAAATTCGCCAAGCAGACGAAGGGGAAATATGTGGTGCTCGACTTCTGGGCATCGTGGTGTCCCGATTGCCGCAAGGACATTCCGAACATCCAGCGCATGTACGAGAAGTTCGCCCCGCTGGGCGTGGAGTTCATCGGCGTTTCGATGGACACCGACCGCGACAAGTGGAAGGCAGCCGTAGAACAGTATGGCATCAAGTATACGCAGGTGAGCGAGCTGGTGAAGTTCCACGATACGCAGATAGCAGCGCTCTACGGCGTGAAGTGGATTCCCTCGATGTACCTCATCAGTCCCGAAGGAAAGGTGTTGCTTTCTACCGTGTTGTCGGACAAGCTAGAGTGCATGCTCACGGAGACATTCGCGCCCCAGGGACAGATCTACGGCACTCAGGAGCGCGTGAGCATCGACGGTGCGAAGGGCAAGTTGGCAGCCATCATCCAGAAGCCCGAACTGAAGCAGGGCGAACGGTGCCCGATGGTGGTGCTCTGTCACGGCTTTGGCGGTCGCAAGGACGGCGATATGTTCGAACTGATTGCCGACTCGCTAGCCCATCACGGCATCGCCTCGGTGCGCTTCGACTTCAACGCGCACGGCGAGAGCGAGGGCAAGTTCGAGGAGATGACCGTTCCCAACGAGATTGAAGATGCCAAGCATGTCGTCGACTACGTACGCGACCTGCGCTATGTGAGCAACATTTCGCTTGTGGGACACTCGCAGGGTGGTGTCGTAGCCGCCATGACGGCCGGTGAACTGGGTAGCGAGGACGTGGCCGCCGTTGCTCTGATGGCACCTGCCGCCGTACTTCGCGACGATGCCATTCGAGGCAGCACCTTCGGCAAGAGCTACGACCCGCTGGACCCGCCTGAGTTCGTGCAGCTCTTTGGCAACCAGAAACTCGGCCGCGAATACATCAAGACGGCCTTCCGTCTGCCCATCTACGAGACGGCAGCCCGCTATCACGGACCTGCCCTCGTGGTTCACGGAACAGGCGACCGCGTGGTGCCCTACACCTACGGAGAGCGCTTCCATCAGCAATGGCCAGGTAGCGAATATGTGGAACTTGAAGCCTTCGACCACGGGTTCACGCAGAACATCTACCGCACTTGCGACATCGTCTCCTCATGGCTCATCAAGACGCTCAAGCGCTGACGAAGCCTAAACCTCTCGGAAAATGAAACACACGTTAGTATACAAGTGGCTCTATGCCCTGGGGAAATACCTCATTCTGATGGGTCGCACGTTCTCGAGGCCCGAGCGGATGCGCATGTTCCTGAAGAAATACATCGGCGAGATGCACGCATTGGGCGTGAACAGCATCGGTATCGTGCTGCTCATCTCGTTCTTCATCGGCGCCGTCATCTGCATCCAGATGAAGCTCAACATCCAGAGTCCCTGGATGCCCCGATGGGTGAGCGGTTACACCACTCGCGAAATCATGTTGCTGGAGTTCTCGTCGAGCATCATGTGTCTGATTCTGGCTGGTAAGGTCGGGTCGAACATCGCCTCGGAACTGGGCACCATGCGCGTCACGCAACAGATTGACGCTCTGGAGATTATGGGCGTGAACTCGGCCGAATACCTCATCCTTCCGAAGATTATGGGCATGGTCACCATGATGCCTTTCCTCGTGATTTTCTCGTCGGCCATGGGCATCGTCGGCGCCTACGCTACGGCCTTCATCGGTCATGTGCTACCGCCCGACGACCTCACGCTGGGTCTTCAGCACGACTTCGTACCTTGGTTCTTGTGGATGAGCATCATCAAGAGCCTTGTCTTCGCCTTTATCATCGCCAGCGTCAGCTCCTATTGCGGCTACACTGTTGAGGGCGGTTCGGTAGAGGTTGGCAAGGCCTCGACCGATGCGGTGGTCTCTAGTAGTGTGCTTATTCTCTTCTCTGACGTTTTCCTCACTCAACTTCTATCTTGAAATAATGATTCAAGTCAACAACCTATATAAATCGTTCGAGGACAAGGAAGTCCTTAAAGACATCAACGCGACGTTCGAGAACGGCAAGACCAATCTGATTATCGGCCAGAGCGGTTCGGGAAAGACGGTGCTCATGAAGAACATCGTGGGATTGCTCGAGCCTACGCGGGGTGAGATTCTCTACGATGGACGTGACTTCGTGGCGATGTCGAAGCGCGAGAAAGTGCTGCTCAGGCGCGAGATGGGCATGATATTCCAGAACGCCGCACTCTTCGACTCGTTGTCGGTGCTTGAAAACGTGATGTTTCCGCTTGACATGTTCTCCGACATGAACCTTCGCGAGCGTCAGAAACGGGCCATGGAATGTCTCGACCGCGTGAATCTGGTCGGGGCGGAGAAGAAATATCCGGGCGAGCTCTCGGGCGGCATGCAGAAGCGTGTGGCCATTGCACGAGCCATTGCGCTGAACCCGAAATACCTGTTTTGCGACGAGCCCAACTCAGGTCTCGACCCGAAGACCAGCCTCGTCATCGACGATCTTCTTCATGGCATCACGAAGGACTTCCAGACGACCACCATCATCAACACCCACGACATGAATTCGGTGATGGGCATCGGCGAGAAAATCATCTTCATCTACAAAGGCACCTCTGCCTGGACGGGCAACAAAGACCAGATTATGACCTCGACGAACCAGAAACTCAACGACTTCATCTTCGCCTCCGACCTGTTCAAGAAGGTGAAGGAAGAGGAGATGTCGCATCAGCAGAAATAAATCATTCAAACGAGTTGTTTAACCCTTAAAATCATACGGACATGAAGAAATTATTGTCATTGGCCTTTGGCCTCGTCTTTTGCCTGGGCGTAAATGCACAGAGCATGAAAATGGTTGTCAGCAACCAAGGTGAAGTTCAGGGACGCTACGTAAGGACAAACGCCAGCACCTACACCGTCGATGTGCAGGACGAATACGACATTCCCAAAGCCGGCAACAAGGTGGTGACCTTCAGCGCCGCCAAGGGACAGGGCATCGTCTATCGCAAAGGCGAGCGCGTAGGCAATATCAACGTGCGCAAGGGCCCGTCAACGAAGACCGCCGTCGTGGGTAAGATTGTCGACCCAGAAGGCGTTCCCGACACATTCCCCTGCCTCGGAAAGGTGAATGGATGGTACAAAATCCGCATCAATGGCAAGGTGGGCTATGTTCGCGAGGACATGGTGAACTGGGACGGAATGGACACGTTCTAGCTCTAGAAAACTAGATGCTCTAGAAAATCTAGATGCTCTGGAAAATCTAGATGCTCTAGAATCTCTAGAAAATCTAGAATCTCTAGAAAACCTAAACTTCAATGGGCGCAAATTTGCGCCCGTTAAACCTATCCCCCAAGGCAGGCGCTGTCAACCCTCAGGGCTAACAGCGTCTTTCCCTTTTATGTTGTGGTATTACTTCACGACAACCTTCTTGTTGCCCTTCAGGTAGATGCCCTTCTTGGCGGGCTTACTGCTGAGTTTGCGGCCATCGATTGTGTACCAGTCGTCATTATCCTGCACTTCCACTGGTGTCATATTGACTCCCGTAGCCACTCCGAGCTCATTGGTGGTGAAGGTTCCGACTATAGTCTGGGTTGGGTCAATGCCTTCCTTCCGGCTTTCTATCGAGAACTCATAGGGGGTGGACGGCGAGAGACCGGTGAGCGTCAGTGAGAGGTCGGTGGTGGTCTTCGTCTTCGTTTCTCCTGGTTCAACGTAGTCATCGAGAATAGCGAAGTTGTCCACATTCAAACGGAACATGTCTTCCGAGTTGAAGTGGCGGATGCCAATGTAGCCTGTGGCAGAATCGTAGTCATTCAGGTCAACTGTATATTCTACATATGTATCTGTAGCCACGGATTCAGGTATGACTTCGACAAAGTCGTCCACCGTGTTGCCCGAGATGGACACATAGATGGCAAAGTGCTCATCGACGTAAGTGATGCTCTGTGCTCGTAGCCATACGCTTAGCTTGCCCTGCAAAGTGAGTGGAGGCGTGATGAGCCAGTTGTCGGGTGTTAATGCTTTTTCAGAATAGCTGGCTGAGGTGGCACAGGTGCTTCCGATAGTGGTCGCATCGGGGTTTTCTGATGTGTAGGCATACCAGCCATATCCGTCACCGTCGGCATCGATGATGGTCCAATCGTCGGGAATGCCGTTCTCAAAGTCCTCGAAGAAGAACTTCGGATAGTGGCCGGCTCTACGGTATTTCACCACGTAGCTGTCGCCAAATCCCTTCCAGCTGATGTCGGCAGAAGTAGCTGCCGGCACCACAACCACATCATAGGGCTCTGGATTCGGATCCATTGTTTTAAACAATTTGGATTTCCATTCAGTCTCATGATTGTATTCCGTGCTATAGGTTCCCTGCACCTGTACCAAATACAATGAGCTGGGATCGAGCCCCTCGAGGGTGCAAGGACTGTCTACGTCTGTCAACAATGTCCATCCTTCTTCATACAATTCTTCGACATCTATAGTCGCATCGGTCACAGTTACGTCAACAGCATCTCTAGTTCCACTGGAATAGACCGTGAATTCGTATGCTTTTCCGGGCTCAAACAAATAGTTGTCCTGCCGGCCGCCTACATTGCCGCTTGAAGACGCTATCCACATTCTATCGCCTGGCGTCGGGTTGGTGATGCACCAATCGTAGATGCCAGCGGGTATTGTTATGGTGACACTGGCGTTTATTAAGAAGTTGGACGTAGTGAGCGATCCGTCGGCATTATTGGGAATCTTATACTCAAACTCGCTGTATGTCTCTTCCGGCACGTCATCACCAGCACTCAAGCCACCTGTTTCGGGTATGATGGCTCCGTATGCCGTCGCATCTGCATCGAGCAGCATCTGATAGCCAGTTCCATCGCCCCACACATTGCCCACGGTCAGCGTAACGGTTGCCAATTCTTCCGCCTGAGTAGCCTTCCTATACCTGAGATTGTAGCCATCTGCCTCTCCTTCCCAACTGATGGTTGCTGTTGTTGGGCTCACTTCGCTGACCTTGATGTTTTCCGGTGCGGGCAAGACATTTTTGGTGCTCAGGATGATGGTCTTGCTCCACTTACTATATAAACCAGGATTGCTGCTCTTGAAAGCGCGCACCTTGAACGTGTAGTCCTTCCCTTTTGTCAGGCTGCTAATTTTGGCAGAGGCGTGGTCGGTTTCCGTTGTTGTACCACCATCAAGGCAATACTCCCATCTGTCGGCATTGTCGGGCTGTTCCCAATTAACGACGACAGAGATGTCTTCACCCGTTAAGTCGTATGTTGTCTGCAGATTGTTGGGTGTCTTAACTGTCGACACGGTGTATTCCACCGAATTTGGCATAGCATTATTGCCTGAGAAAATCACTTCGCCATCACCGTCTAACACCTCGTAGCTACACTCACTGGAATAAGAACCTTGTACCCACTTGAAGATAACGGTGCGGCCCATACAGAGCGATAGCGTGCCAGAAGTTTCACTGCCAGACTCTATGGTCCACGTGGTAATGAGCTCGTCTGTGCTCGCGTCCCATACTTCAATGGCGTTTCCATCCCATCCGTCACCATAGGAGTCGGTGAGATGATAGCTGATGGTCATCTGGTTTTCAGGGTCACAGAGAATCGTTGTGAAACTCACCGTCTCACTCCACAGACTTTTAGTGTCATTAGAGACGGCACGAACCTTCACCTCGTAGTTGGTGCCGACCTCCAAATTGGTCAGTTCGTACGAGTTTCCATAGACGCTGATGAGATTACTTGCATCGTTGTTGATGCACAATTCAAATTGGCTGGCTTCTGAAGTCCAGCTCACCACTGCCGAGGTCGTTTTGATATCGGTCACAACCAGGTTCGTCGGTGTCGAAAGACTAGGCACTGCTTCACGTGTGTAGGTAAACCTTGTAGTGGGCAAAAAGTCCTGCGTTTCGGCTTGCACTTCATCAAGAGAGGAGTTGCTGGTGCCAACCAAGGCTGCATACGAGGCGGTATTTCCCGAGAACTTACAACTTGCGTTGTCACCCGTTGCTACCTCATAGATGCCAACCAGAAGGTTGTCTATGGCATAGAAAAAGCTTCTGTCGAAAGGCACCTCCATGATGTCGCCCGTGGCATCGAGCGCTCCCTCGTAGACAAGATTGCTCTCCATGAAGCCCATAAAGGCATCAGATGAGGGGAAAGAGAAATCGGACACTTCCCTCATATACACCTTGAAACGAGCATTGTTCCATTTCCCCCCAGCTTTTTCGGCAAGAAAGAACTCCATCTTCAGAATAGAGGAGTAACTCATCGAGTTCAGGTCGGATGCCGGAATGATGAACTCACACTTCTGATAGTTGTCGACATTGTTACCGTAAACAGGAACTTGGTCGTTCTTGGCCGTACCATAACCTACCGTTAATGTCTCTGCATTCGCACAAAAGGCGAACATACTCACGAGCAGAGTTAATACAACTCGCGAAAACGAATTTGAGTAAAGATTCTTGTTCATTGTGTTGAATATTAATGATATGTTAGTTTTCGCCGCAAAATTAAGAAAAAACTATCTATCTACCAAATATTTCCTCTGATTTTATTTCAAATGACCATCAGACGACAACACAAAGAGGATTCTTAAGCCCCAACGCGTCGGATTTTCGCAACGGGACTCTTTGACACTGACTAGCACGAACTCGCATGGATTCTCTTATTCGCGGTTGGACTCTTCGTGACCATTTCCAAATAAAAACGGGCCTTTTGTCTTTCATGTCGTTTTTTATCACTAACTTTGCACCCACGTTTGCGATGCAACGCCACTCAAGGAGGAAACATGAAAGAAGGAAAGATAACGATTTGAATGAAACATCAGATACATCAATGATTATGAAAAAGGAACTCAGAAGAGGCTCGCTTTGCGTGCAGGCGGGCTACAAACCGAAGAACGGTGAACCCATTGAACTGCCCATCGTACAATCGACAACGTTCAAATACGACGACTCCGACGAGATGGCACAGCTCTTCGACCTGAAGAAGGAAGGCTATTTCTACACTCGTCTACAGAACCCCACGAACGACGCGGTGGCCGCCAAGATTGCCGCATTGGAAGGTGGTGTGGGTTGTGTGCTCACCAGTAGCGGACAGGCCGCCAACTTCTACGCCGTGTTCAACATCTGCGAGGCCGGCGACCATATCGTCACCTCGAACGAGATCTATGGCGGAACGTTCAACCTCTTCGGTGTCACCCTGAAGAAGCTCGGCATCGAGTGCACATTCGTGTCGCCAGAGGCTAGCGAGGAAGAGATTCAGGCGGCTTTCCAACCGAACACGAAGGCACTATTCGGCGAGACAATCTCGAACCCCGGATGCGCCGTTCTCGACATCGAGAAGTTTGCCCGCATAGCCCATAAGAACGGTGTGCCCCTCATCGTCGACAATACCTTCGCCACACCCATCAATTGCCGACCCTTCGAATGGGGAGCCGACATCGTAACCCATAGCACGACGAAGTATATGGACGGTATGGCCACTCAGGTGGGTGGTGCCGTTGTGGATAGCGGAAACTTCGATTGGATGGCCCATGCGGAGAAGTTCCCCGGACTTTGCACGCCCGATGAATCGTATCACGGACTCACCTACGTCAAGGCTTTCGGTAAGATGGGCTTCACCACGAAGCTGGTGGCTCAGCTCATGCGCGACCTTGGCTCCATCCCGGCTCCTCAGAATTCGTTCCTGCTGAATCTAGGTTTGCAAACCCTTCACCTGCGCATGGCCCAGCATTGCAAGAATGCCCAGCGTGTGGCTGAGTTCCTTCACGACAACGACAAGGTGGCCTGGGTGCACTATTGCGGATTGAAGGACGACGCCAACTACGAGCGTGGTCAGAAATACCTGCCCAAAGGCTCGTGTGGTGTCATCGCCTTTGGTCTGAAAGGCAATCGCGAGACGGCTATCCAATGGATGGACTCATTGCAGATGATTAACATCGTGACCCACGTGGCCGACGCCCGCACCTGCGTGCTCCATCCGGCAAGCCACACCCATCGCCAGCTCTCCGATGAACAATTGCGCGAGGCAGGCGTTGCTCCCGACTTGATTCGTCTGAGCGTGGGCATCGAGGATGTGGAGGACATTCTGGACGACATTCGTCAGGCCCTCGACAAAATCTAACTCCCAACGACTGCTCTCATGAGAAAAGCATCCCGCGAGATGGGTGTCGACTTCGCTCTCGAGGTCCTCGACAAAGCGCCCTACGTCACCGTCAGCCTCACGCGTCCCGACGGTCGCCCCTATGGAGTGCCCCTGTCGCTGGCCCGAACCGACGAGAAGACGTTCTACTTCCATTGTGCCCTCGAGGGTGAGAAACTCGATTGCATCAAGGCGAACCCGACGGTATGCCTATCGGCCGTGACGCGTTGCACACCTACCATTGGCCCGAAGGACGGAAGCTTCACGTTGCAATTCCGGTCGGCCATCGCCGTTGGACGTGCCGAAATGGTGGAGGACGAAGAGGAGAAAATCACCGCTTTGCGTGCCATTTGCGAGCGCTTCCTACCGCATCACATGGATGCCTTCGACGATGCCATACGCCGAAGCATCGCCCGAACGGCGGTAGTTCGCATCACGCTGACCGAACCTCCCGTGGGCAAACGCAAGCAATACGACAAAGATGGCAACGAAATGAAACGCCCAGACAAGGCGTAGACAAGAATTCTCAGCTATCTGAAGACAACAACAGCGATAACCATCCGAAGTGTTATCGCTGTTATTTTTATACCTTTATTGAGCCGTTGCTAATTCAATGGGCATCTCCTCGTCGAAATAGTAGCCAAAGCCCTGCTTGTTGGCGATGTTATGGGCGTAGGGACCCAGCTTCTTCCGGAGTCGGGCAATGTTCACGTCGACGGTCCGCTCGGTGACGATGACGCCCGCCCAGATGCTCTCCATCAGTTTTTGTCGCGAGAGCACCTGCCCTCGATTGGAAAGGAGCATGCTCAGCAAGTCGAACTCCGTACGGGTCAGATTGACGGGAGCGCCATCCATGAGGACGGTCTTCTTGTCGAGGTTCACCTGAAGACCCTTGTAGGTGAGATAGCGCTTGCCGAGACGGGCCTCCACGACGTTGATCACATAGTCGCCCAACCGCTCGCATTCGGCGATGATATCCATATAGATGGTGCTGACGACGTAAGAGTAGTCGTTCTCGTCGACCATTTCCTGAAGACTCTCCTTCTTCGCCTTGTCGCGAAGCGCATTGATGTCGTTCTCCACATCCAGCGACGGGTCGATAGTGACGTTTTCTATCCTTCCGCTCACCACCACCATCATCTGCGTGAGTGCCTCGTTTACCAATTGCATCATTTCGCGTAGACGTCCGTATTGTTGTTCGCTGAAGTCCTCTCGACTATCCTTGCGATGTTGAATGGTGCGGGCAATCTTCGAACAGGCATCGCCGATGGACTCGAGTTCGCCAATCTGACGGAGCATCGAGCGAATCTTTCCCTTCGTGTCGTCAGAGAGATGCTCGTTACTCACCTTCTCCAGATAGTTGGCAATCTCTATTTCCATGTTGTCGGCAATATCCTCGTACTTGCAAATGCGTTCGTATTGGCTAGCGAAGTCCTTCTTGTCCTTCTCCTCGAGCAACGATTGCGTCATACCGAACATGCGTTGCATGCGCTCGGCGAAGTGCACGATTTCCTTCTGAGCCTGAAGCACCGATATTTCGGGCGTCGCCATGAGTCCGGCGGAGATGAAGTGCACCGTAACGGGCTTGACGGCAATCTCCCTACCTTCGGGAAGCAACCTGCACACGGCCTGCTCCATCTGGGCCACGAAGGGCAATAGCAATGCCGTGTTCAAGACGTTGAAGCAGGTGTGGAATGTGGCCAACACGATGGGTAAAAGCGTAGCCTGACCGCTGAGCGTAGGGTCGTAGCCCACCATCCGACAAACCATGTTGACAAAGGGATAGAACACGCAAAGCACCCAACAAACGCCAAATACATTGAACAACAGATGGGCAAGCGCCGCCCTACGAGCCTCCAATCCCGCTCCGAGAGCCGCCAGATTGGCCGTAGCGGTGGTGCCGATGTTCTCGCCCATCACGAGGGCAATGCCGAGATAGATGGGGAGCACGCCAGTAGAGCAAAGCAAGATGGTGATGGCCATGACGGCGGCCGACGATTGCACCAGACAAGTGATGAGCGTACCAACGGCGAGGAAGATGAAAATGGTGAGATAGCTATCGGTGTCGAACGATGAAAAGAAAGCCACCACGCTCGCATTGTGCTCCAAGTCCATACTCTTGCCCGCACTGCTCAGCATCACCAACGACCAGAACATGAAGGCCAGACCGAAGAGGAAGTCGCCCACCACCCGATGGCGCTTCTTGTAGATGAGCACCATGCCTATCAGGAAAGCCGGAAACACCACATTGGTAAGGTCCACATTGTAACCCAACGACATGATCCAAGCCGTGAGCGTAGTGCCGATGTTGGCGCCCATGATGACGGAGATGGCTTGTGCCAACGTGAGTAGGCCAGCCGACACAAACGACACCGTCATCACCGTTGTGGCCGACGACGACTGAACGGCACAGGTGACGAATGCACCGGTGAGCATTCCCGTGAAGCGATTCGACGTCATCCGAGCCAGCACATGGCGAAGGCCCGAACCTGCCATTTTCTGAAGAGCCTCACTCATCATCTTCATGCCGAAGATAAGCAATGCCAGCGCACCCAATAGTCTCAATACAATACTGATAGTCATGATTCGATGTTTCCTATTTTGCCGCAAAGTTACAAAGAAATCCTTGTAAACGCCTTGAAAGATGTGTTACAATGTTGTTACAAGCCTATTATTCAATTCAAAACACACGAAAAATGGAGCTCATGGGTTGAACGAGCTCAAATTTGAGCCCGTTGAAGATAAATCCTAAAACAGGGCTTGTTGGTTGAACCAGTCAATATAATAAATAAGGTGGTAGCGCGAGTCCGACGATAATGAGTGTAGGTTATTTTCTTGTTGTGAGGAAAATCGCCAATTTGGACACTCAAAAGCGACAATATCGAACATTGAAAGCGACGTTTTTACTCATGAAAAGCGCCGCTTTTAATAAGACCTACCCTTTAGACAAACTCCTTCCACTCGAAAACGAAGAAAAACAAGCTTTTCTTTGTCGTTTCGCTCGCTTATTCGTACCTTTGGATAAGGTACTTCCGCTCGGAAACGAAAAGAAAAACAAGTTTTCCTTTGTCGTTTCGCTCGCTTATTCGTACCTTTGCAGGCAATGAATGAATTTCTTTAGAAAAAGAACGCTTTATGTCTCAAGTCTATTGTACTCATTGCGGACGCTTGCTTCAAGACTACGAGCAGGTTTGCCCCACATGCGGAACACCACGTGCCGTCATCAATCAGAACAACTCCTACGAACCCATACAACCAGCCAGGAGCAACACATCGCTATGGCTACACATCGCCATCATGGTGGCATCGCTGGTGATTCTCGCCATTGCCTTCTTCTGGTGGAAAGGGCGTAAGGAAGGAAAGGACGTCAGCGCTAAGCAAGAACAGGTGGCCGAGAGCCATGTGAACCTCGCCGATGGGTCCTACGTCTACGAAGGTGTATGGGACGATGGAGGCCGAAGCCCACAATCGTGCCGCATGCTCTTCACCAAGGACAACGGACAACTGAAATATTGCTCGTACACCAACATCAAGTATAGCACCACCACCCAGCTGACAGGTGAGATGCGTGGCGACTCGCTCTACTTCAAGGGAAAGATTGGAACGGAAGACCTGCTGATTGTGCTTGCTCCCGGAAAAGGTGACGACAAGGAACTAAGCGGCACGGGCTCCGACTACGCCCACAACGACCATAACATACGCATGAAGCTTTTCCCCATCGACGTCAACAACATGCAGACGACGTCTTCGGACAACGTCATACAAGAATCAACCGTCATCGACGACACGCCCGTCAGCAGTAGTAGGTCGTATTCGTTCTCGGGCTCCATCGACCGCTATAGCCTATGGATGGACCTCACCATCGACGGTTCTGATGTGTCGGGCTCTTACTATTATATCAGCTCGGGGTCGGGCGAACGCCTCTACCTGCGCGGAACGCTCTTTAGCGATGGTGAGATGGTGCTCACCGAAACCACTAGCAATGGAATTCAGACCGGCCGATTCGATGGCAACTTCGACGGAAGTTCATACAACGGGCACTTCAAGAACTACAAAGAAGAACTCATGTACTTCACGCTCATCGCACAGTAACACCCCTCAGGTCGACATTGTCTCGGCCATCGCATTGGCTCTATGCGCCATCTATATCATCGTGTAGGAAACTCTTTCACAACCAAGACACACTATTTGGAAATCATCAAAAACATCATGAAGACAATAATAGTAGACTTCTCCAACTATGATGCCATGTGCGGCTTCGGAGAAATCGCCCGCAACTATGCCCCACGATTGGCTAAGGTTGTCGCCGAGATGCCCGATATGCACTTCATATTCATCATGCCCGAAAAGCACAGAGGCGAGATGGGCAACCATATCGACTATATCTCGTGCGAGCATTTCAGAAAGGAGGTAAAGGGCTATGTGGACAAGTGCGACCTATGGCACATCACCGATCAGCAATCGGGCTATGTGGCACGTGGCGGACATGCCATCCGACTTTTGACGGTGCACGACCTGAACTATCTGTACGAGAAACACGGCGTCCATTTGTGGAAACACAAGATATTGAAACAAAGACACATCCGGTGTGCCGACGCGTTGACCGTCATTTCAAAATACGTACAAAACGATGTCATGAACAATATCCGAGACATCAAGCAAGTGCCCACCGTCATCTACAATGGCATCAAGGATATAGAAAAAAGCGACCAGCAACGACCTGCTTTTGTGGCTAGCGACGACGAGAAGTTCTTCTTCACCATTGGTCAGGTGCGACGGAAGAAAAACTTCCACGTGTTGGTGCCCATGATGAAGCATCTGCCAGACTACAAACTCTATATTTGCGGCGACCATCATTGGAACTATTACGACGACATCGTCAAGCTGATAGCGCCTGAAGATCGCGAGCGCATCGTGCTTCCCGGAAAGATTAGCGAAGCCGAGAAATGTTGGCTCTATGCCCATGCGCAAGCGTTCCTATTCCCCAGCACGCTCGAAGGCTTTGGCATCCCCGTGCTTGAGGCCATGCGCTTTGGCACGAAGGTGTTCTCATCGCGCTACACATGTCTGCCCGAGATTTGTGCCAATCATGTTTCCTATTGGGATAGCTATGAGCCCGAGACAATGGCAAAGGTGGTGAGGGAAGGACTGGAGAAATGGAATCGCGACTCGGAGGCGGCAAAGGAGGCATGTCGCTATTCTCAATCGTTCAACTACGAGCGCTACACGCAAGA
>JAILAI010000216.1 GCA_024681705.1 Prevotella sp. | reverse complement strand
CAGCACCTCGCGAGGCATCACGCTTCGCTCGCCGCTATCGAAATCGGCAACGAGGGGCGATGTGGCATAGTCGCGCTTCGTTTGCAGGCGTTTGAGCATCCGTTGCAACTTCTCGTTGCTCACCGTAGCCTGAAGGATGCGTGGTAACCACGAGGTGTAACCGTGACCGCGCTTATATGGGTCGCGGTTGCGCAGGTATATCCACCTTTTCAATGCGCGGAAGAGGCTGAAACGCACTGTGCGACGCCACTTCTGAGGTGCTACGCCGTCGTACGGGAAAATGTCTATATAGACGCCACCCAGCTGGTTGTAGCCCCAGCGCTCTATCAGTGTGGTGCTTCCATCGATAATCTTCAGGAAGGTGCACGAGCACTTGGGATTCTTCTCCACACAATACAACTCCAGCGGTTCGGGCAACCACTCTGCTCCGTGTTCGATGAAGCGCTCGTAGTCCTCGCGCGGCATGGCGATGTCGGCATCGTCGTCCCAGGGGATAAAACCTCCATGACGGATGGCACCAAGCATGGTTCCGTCGGAGAGATAATAGGTGAGGTTGTGCTCGCGGCACACTTTATCTACACGAAGCAGGACGTCGAGTATCCGCTTCTGCATGTCTTCTATTTTGTAACTGGCCATGTGAAATAGAACTATTTGCTTGCAAAGTTACATTATTTCTTTAAGACAAACAAAAACCTACGCCATTTCTTTTGTCGGACTTCTGATATACGACAACTTTTACAGACTTTTCCGACTTAAAACGAAAGACGGAACATGGTCATTCGCCTTACGAAAACCATTGCGCCGATTGGGGAGTTGTAAGGCGCCATGTCCTTGTTTACTAGGGAGGGGCCCACGCACTCTATTGATGAGGGATGCAAGCACTTCCTATGCTCCCAGCCCCTGCTTGCAGGGGAGGGGTAGGGGTGGGGGCAAACATGCGCTAATGCACCATTTGTAGCGCATCCTATTGGTAGGAGTCCACCCCTGATTATAGTCTTTCATCCCTTCAGGGTTTCATTACCCGAACGTAGCCGCCATTCGAGCCGCTAGTGTCCCCTTATGCCCCCAAACGCACAAATATGTAACACGCCTCTTGGTCGTAATGACACCCCACCCCTGCCCCTCCCCTGCAAACAGGGGCGGGGAGTAAATGAAGAGTTATAGGCAGCATCGGGAATTACTATGCACACTTCTCTCTGCCCTGCCCTACTGATTGGAGCACACACACTATCTATGCTCCCCGCCCCTGCTTGCAGGGGAGGGGCAGGGGTGGGGTCATCTACCTCATCTGATTTCTTTACCCCAAACATAAAGGCAAACGCCAAAGGTGCGATTGAAAACCCACAATTTAAATTCCATTAACATTTGTGTCCCACTTTTTAACCTCACCATTTAAAAATTTCGCGCCAACATTTCCGAAGCACCGAAATAAGCCACTCACGACCCATTAGCGTAACCCGCTGACACCCAACACCTTACAAAACACGCGACAATCTTTCAGTATATAAATACGGGATTTATACGCAAAAACCGAGAAAAACGGCCACCAAAAGCGGCAGTTTCGGTCATCAAAAGCGCCAATTTCGATGATCAAAACTGTCGGTTTTGCTCAACCGACTTTTCGACTGCTATCTCGAGATTGCAAAAAGGGGATAGATATGTGGGTAGTTTTGTGTTAAAAAATTGGGGAATTTTGATGCCGGTTTTAACACTTAGGTTTGTAAAAATAGTTAAAAAGTGTAATGATAGAAAGGTGATAAGCCAACCAGAGTTCAAACGTAATGGTGACTTGAGCCGACTTTTGCGGCCCTAGATCATCTAGATCATCTAGAGAATCTAGAAACTCTAGAAAATCTAGAGAACCTCTTAAGTGGGATTTATTCCTTTTCCTTGTAAATCACTTTGTTGGCACCACTCGTAATGTGCAGAGCCTCAGGGTGTTCGGCAATGAAGCTATCGATGTGGCGCACGCGCTTTTGCTCCAGGATTTCGTCTACGGCAATCAGGATGCCCGTCTCCTCAACGTCGCCGAAACCGTAGTTGATAGCGGTGCCGAAGAGCTTCATGGTGGGCGAAAGACCCATGTAGGCGTTCACCAGTGGGGGGATATTATATCCCATACCCCTGATTTCGCGGTTCAGTATGCGATAGTCTTCCTTGAAGTCCTTGCCGTTGAAGAGTGCCTCAAGTTCATCGGGATCCGACTCAAGACGTAGCGGATGCATGGGCGTGATGAGGTTCTCCTTGTCGTCGAAATGCTTCTTTAGGAAGTAGAGAATCATGTCGCGGCCCTTGCGGATATAGCTGGGATACATGGTCATCTTGCCGAAGAAATAGCGCACGTTGGGGAAGATGACTGTCAAAGCACCCAGTCCATCCCAAAGGTTGTCGAGTGCGAAGATGCTCTTGGTGTTCTTTTGCACGTTCTGATACTCAAGTGAGACGAACGAGCGGCCCAGTTCTACGGTCTTGGGCATGTATTCGTTGAGGAACTTATCCGAGAAGTGGAACATGTGACTAGTGGCCAGAATGGGCTGCCCATTGTCGTCGAGTTGCCAGTCGGTACCCAGCAGGTAGCGGTATCCTCCGATAATCTCCTCGGCCTCAGGGTTCCACACGATGAGCTGTTTATAGCAGTTCTCGCAAGTGTCGAACTCGTCGATGTCCATTTCCTTTCCGGTTCCGCCTCCAGCTTCTCTGAAGGCAATCTCGCGTAGTCGACCAATCTCCTTCATCACGTTTGGCGCCTCGTGGGCGGTAATGATGTAGATCTCGTTATGGCTCTTGTTGGTCATGCGTAGCTGTCTCTCGGGCGTGAGTTCGCTCTTGAGCAGATCTTTGCTGATGGGTGCGATGATGGGTTGGTCCATGAGTTGTTTGCTTTTTGATTTTTATTGGAACGGAGGAGGGGATTTCCGCTTTGAAGGCTTTGGTTTGACGTGTGTTCAGGACTTTCCGGTTTTGGGCAATTCGTAGACGCGGTCCTGTACCCATTGTGCCCATTGCATAGGCGTTTTCGAGCGGTCGAAGGTCTGCCAGGGGATGGGTTTGCCGAAGGTGATGGTGAACTGCTTTCCGACGTTCTTGTACATCTCGTCGACGAGCCACAAAGTGGCGATGGTGAATTTCAGCTTAAAACGGTCGCCGATGTTGGCAATGCGGTAGAACTTCTCCGAATTGTGTCCAGCGAAGTGGATGGGAACCACATCGCGCTGATACTCAGCGCTTTTCGAAATGAATGTCTTCTTCCACGGGAGGTCTCTGATTTCGCCGTTTTGCTTGCGCGAGCAGAGGCCGGCGGGGAACATGAGCATGTGGTTGTCGCTCTGGAATCCCGCCTCCACCATTGCCGGGAACGAGCGGCTTTGCGAACCCGTCTTGTTGATGGGGATGCAGAGCGGAGCCAGTCCTGGAAGGTTCATCAGCAGGTCGTTCACCAGATAGCGGAACTTGCTATCGTAGTGGCGGCCGATGATGCTTCCCAATGCCACTCCGTCGATGCCGCCAAGCGGGTGATTCGATACGAAGGTGTAGAGTTTTCCGTCGTTCGGGTCGGGCAGGTTCTCGAGCCCTTCCAGACGGAGGTCCATCTTCAGATACTTCACGCAGGCCTCGAGCCAAGGCGTACCGGTGACGTCCCTGCTTTCCCACAAGAAGCTGTTCACCTCATCTTGGTGAATGAGTCGCTTCAGCCAGTTCACGGCAAAGCCCGGCACCCATTTCGCCTTATCGCCCATTTTGCTTTTGAGCACCTCGTCGATGTCAATCGTTTTCTGCTTGATTGTATCCATTCGTAGTGAAATAACGTGCAAAAATACACTTTTTTTCTGAAAAACATTTCACTTTTCTTGAAAAATGTTCTTTTTTTTGTTTTTTCGCCATCTTTGTGGCCTTTATTTGTTGATTGTGCTCCCGTCGTGCCCTTTGTGGCGCTCTTCCATCGTCTTTTCGATGGCTCGCCTGGGCGGTTTCATATTCGCTCGAATCCTTTCGTCGTTTCTCGGTTTTCTTTTATGTCGCACTCAAGTTTCGTTTATGTCGTCTCCAATCACGCCATTTCGGTCTTTTCGTCTCTTCAACCCTATTTTCAGCTCAATCGACTCGTCAGAAATCGAAGTCTTTTTCGGGTAAACAAATGTTAAAATCAAGAAATTTTGCTGATTTTGATAAAAAAGTGGAGAAAAGTGGGGAAATGTGGGGAAAAAGTTGTAACTTTGAACCCGAAAACTATAAAATAGGTACACATGCGATTTATAGGCACCATAGAAGCAAAGATCGACGCGAAAGGACGCGCCTTCCTTCCCGCCCCATTCCGTAAGGAAATGCAGGCCACGGGGAAGCTGACGCTTTACCTTCGCAAGGACATTTTCGAGGAATGTCTGGTGCTCTATCCGGAGAACGTCTGGAACGAGCGAGTCGATGCGCTGAATCGCAGGTTGAGCCTTTGGAACCGTGGGCACCAGCGCATCATGCGCGAGTTCATGAGCGATGTGGAGGAAATCACACTCGACGCCAATGGCCGCTTCCTCATTTCAAAGCGCTACCTGGAAATGGCTGGCATCAATGCCGACGTGAAATTCATTGGCAAGAACGACATCATTGAGATATGGAGTTGCGAGAAGACGCAGGAGCCGTTCATGGATCCCGAAGACTTCGCCCAGGCCCTCGAAGCCGTGATGGGTATGGATACGCAACTGCCCGATGTGGGTTCGTCTAACGCCGCCAAATAAAGCAGAAACGGATGGAAGAGACGTCTACATACCACGTGCCAGTGTTGCTCAAAGAGAGCATCGACGGACTGAACGTGCGGCCTGACGGCATTTATGTGGACGTGACTTTCGGAGGCGGCGGACATAGTCGTGAACTGCTTAGGCGGATGGGCGAGGGGACAGGCCATCTCTATGGCTTCGACCAAGACCAAGACGCCGAGAAAAATCTCGAAGAGTCCACTTCCCCTCTTGGGGTAGACGGAACCGGGAATGATGCTCCGGCAATGGCTGGCGACAAGCGGTTCACCTTCGTAAGAAGCAATTTCAGATACCTGAAAAACTGGATGCGCTATTATGGCGTTCCACATATAGACGGCTTGCTGGCCGACCTTGGCGTCTCGAGTCACCATTTCGATGATGCCGAGCGCGGTTTCAGTTTCCGTTTCAACGCACCGCTAGACATGCGGATGAACAAGCGCGCCGGACAGAATGCGGCCGACGTGCTGAACAAGGCCGACGAGGCGAAGCTGGCAGACATCTTCTACCTCTACGGCGAACTGAAGCAAAGCCGGCGCATAGCCGCCGCCGTGGTGAAGGCCCGCGCACAGCACGACATCGTCAGCACGCAAGACTTCATCGACGTCGTCTCGCCGATGATGCCGCGTGACCGGGAGAAGAAAGACATGGCCAAACTCTTCCAGGCCCTGCGCATTGAAGTCAACCAGGAGATGACCGCCCTGCGCGAGATGATGCTCGCAGCGACGTCGCTGCTGCGACCGGGCGGACGGCTGGTAGTCATCACCTACCACTCGCTGGAAGACCGCATGGTGAAAAACATCATGCGCAGCGGCAACGCCGAAGGCCGGCAGCAGCAAGATTTCTTCGGCAGGGTGGCATCGCCGTTCCGCATGGTCAGCAACAAGGTGATCACACCGACGGAGGAAGAACTGCAA
>JAILAI010000211.1 GCA_024681705.1 Prevotella sp. | reverse complement strand
ACCTTGTCGATTCCCGTCGTCGATTTCTCGACTTCGTATGACGAGATGAGGCCTTTCTCGTTGTGGCTATAGGCGTATTTCTCGGTGGTTTCGAGCTTGATTTCCGTGAACGATGTCTTCGTCGTGTTCACGCTGCTGATTTGGGCGGGCTCATATTTGCAACTCTTTCCAAAGTAGCCGTCTCTGAAGAGCACATTGTCGAAAATGGGGAACTCATTGTTCGCAAACTGGAAAGGAATGTCGCCATACGCAAGGTCGTAGGTGAGCGTCAAAACAGTTCCGATAATCGATACCGAGTTGTAATCAATCTTCATGAGGTTTCCGTCCTTCCAGGTCAGTTTGAAGGCGTTGTTGTCGGACGGATCAGTACTTGTCCGGATGCTGACTACCTGATTCTGGGCGTCGTATTCGTAGGTCGAGGTGCCCTTTGCCGTATCGCCTTCAGCGATAATCTGGCTTCTATCCTCTTTGAAGATGCGGCCTTTCTCGTCGAGTTGGTATGTCTTGGTAATCTTGATGTTCGACGCGTTCCCGCCCTGTTCGTAGCTCGACACAATCTTGGTTGGGGTGTAGGTGTAGTTGGTCGTCTGGATGACGTCATCGAAAGAGACGACCTTTTGTATGCACCTTCCCTGATTGTCGTACTTGTAGAACGTGCTTCCATTGGGTTCCTGGAACGTGGAGGTGATGACATACTTGGTGGGCGTATTCGACGTTTCGTCGTCGTCTCTACAAGATGTCAACGAGAGCATTGTGCCGCACACAAGAATCGAGGCGACAAGCGCACAAAATTTACTGTTTTTCATTTTCCATTCAATTTTGATAAATGATGTTATTCCTGAAATATGTACAACAATCCATCTTAGCGTTATCCATAGAGATTACCATAAATGTTTTGCTTCCATACTTTTGTTAATTTCGTTTTCTATTCTTCACCACCACCTTTTTCGCCTTAGCGCAGAAGGGGGTAGCTGTCCGAATCGAGCCGCAAAGGTAAATATAAAAATCGACAAAATCATGTTTTTGCCCGGAAATTTGACTCAAATAGTCATTTCGGGCATCTTGAAAAGTGAAAAAGTGAAAGCAAAAGCAGGCTTTTCCCGCTTTTTCGGTTGAAGGGGATGGCGACGTTCGTGCACCCTTCAATGTCGGTCGGAAAGGCCTCTGGTGCTTGTCTTCGGCGCTTTATGCGTAGGAGTGCATGCCGCCCAGCACGTAGTTCACGCCGAAATAGGTCATCAGAATGGTGAGGAACGCCAGCGCCACATAGGCATGATAGGCCACCGGACGGCGTAGGAAGGGCAGACTACGGTCGTGCACCGCAACGGCATACACCATGAAGGTGATGAGCGCCCACGTCTCTTTCGGGTCCCAACTCCAGTAGGTGCCCCACGACACGTTTGCCCAGATGGCACCGGTAAAGATGCCGAAGCCCAGGCAGGTGAGGGCGGGGTAGAGGAACAGGCGCGACAACAGGGCGAGGTCGGTTATGGGGTCGGCGGACGGCGTCGGGCCGTCGGTGGTCTGCTTGGCGTCGCTCTTCTTCGGGTTTTTCCTGAACAGGGCGATGCCAAGGGCCGTCAGTCCGCATATAAAGGTGAGAGCCAGCAGGGCGAAAGCCATCATGATGATGCTCACGTGAATGGTGAGCAGAGGCGACGACAATACGGGCATCAGATGCGTGATTTGCGGGTCCATCTGCGAGATGTGGCTCACCAGCAGGAAGAATCCCGACATGAGGAAGCCGAAGCAGAGGATGATGGGGAAGTAGCGGTAGGTGAAGAGGCTCAGCAACATGATGAACCAAGCCATGAGGAGCATCGTCTCGTAGCCGTTGCTCATGGGGATGGTGCCCGAGACAATCCAGCGTAGCGCCAGGCACACCGTCAGTGCCAGACACGAGAGTACCATCAGCACGACCGACAACTTGACCACTCGGTGGCGCTTGTCGTGGCTTCCGGTCATCAGCCACATGAAGTAGAAAAGCAATGGGAAGCCGAGCGTGAGGTTCACCATGAACAAGATGGTGGCGAAAGGCACCGCGTTGTAGTAGTGCTCGGCCTTGGTCTTGGTGGCCGATGGTATCGATGTGGCGCCGAAGGTCTTCTGGTAGCGCAGCATCTTCACGAGTGCCTCGTTGAGCCGCGCTTGGTCGTTTTGGTGGACCGCCTCGTTCATGATGCCGAAGATGTTCTGTATGTATTCCTTGCGTCCGGGCTCCATCTCGGCGGGTAGTTTGTCGCTCGGGGCGAACCATTTCACCGCGTTGGCCGTGCCCTCTTTGACGGGCGCAGGGAACAAGCGTAGCAACAGGCCTTGGCGTAGTTGCATGATGAGTTGTAGGCGGTCGTCAACCTTCATGGCTTCCTGGTGCAACTTGTCGTTGTTGCCTTGGTAGCTCTCCTGTACCATCGGCCCTAGGATGTAGCCGCTCTCTTGCGAGAAGAACTGGTTCACCGAGCAGAATTTGGGTAGGTTCTTGGTCTGCCGAAGTTCGCCGCTCTTCACCTTGACGATGGGTTCGGCATCCCATTCGTTGCTCCAGAAGATGAATCCCGTGAGCACCTGTTCGGCCGTCAGTCCGCGATAGCTGCGCTTTCCGCAGAGTTTCTTGGTGAAGTCGAGGGCGAAGGTCTGCACTGGGCAGATGCGGTCGTTGTAGTTCATGTAGAGTTGTCCGAAGCGTTCGGCCGACGCTTGCGGAAGGGTGGGTGGTAGCGGTTTGTCGTCGGTGCGGGCGGTCGTGTTGGTGCAGAGCAGCAATAGGAGCACGGCCGTCGTCTGTTTGCGGAATTGTGGACTCCGCAACAGTTGGCGATAGGCGCCTTTCGGGTCGAAGAGAATCCACACCAACGCTACGAATAGCAGCGCGTAGCCGACGTAGGTGACGGGTATTCCCCACGGGTCGCTATTCATCGATAGGTAGCTTCCGCGCTGGTCGTCGTCGTAGCTGCTCTGGTAAAGTCGGATGCCGTTGTGGCTATAGATGTTGTTCATCGATACCATTCCCGTCGCTTTCTCGTCGCCAGAATCGATGGTGAAGTGGCTCAGATAGTCGGCGGCAGCTCCCGTTCCCTCGTGGTAGCTGATGCTGAAGTTGTCGAGCCGGATGCTGAAGGGCAGGTCTTTTACCTGGTTGGAGTTGCCTTCGGTGGAGAGGTATCTGGAGGTTGTCTCGCCCAGTCGCAGGTGGATGATGCCCTGCCGCGAGGTGAGATGGGTGAGCAAAGCACCCGCCAGAATCATCACGAACGACAAATGGAGCAGAACGGCCGAGGGCTTTCGCATGCGCTGATGCACCATCCAGGCCACGCCGAAAGCCACCAGCAGGGCCCATAGTGCGGTGAACCACCAGGCACCATAATAGTGTTCTGCCACGTAGGTTGTACCGTGGTCCTTTTCAACAATCGTGGCCACAGCCATGCTTACGATGACAGCTATGTAGAGAAAGATGAGTATTTTCTTCATGATGAATGGCGCAGGCGGCCTGCTTTTCTTGGGTGTTGGGATGCCGGAATGGGACCTTGGGGTTGAAAGAAAAGAAGTGGAGAAGCTACAGGACTGGAGCAATGGAGGTGCTTGCCGCGCGTTCGGCGGCCTTTCGTCTCCACTTTTCCACTCTTGTCACTTCTCCATTTCTTGGTAATGTAGATGATTTCTCTTGTTTGTCGCGATGAATTAAATCGAGCGCAGGAACTTCACGATGGCGTCGCGGTCTTTCTTCGGCAGGTTGAAGAAGCGCTCTGTACTTGCATATCCGTCCGACTTCTTGCTATAGGCGTGCCACATGATGGCCTCGATCTCGTTGCGGGCGCGGCAATCGTGCAGGCGGTCTTCAGCACCAGTGTTCTGCATCGACAGACCACGTCCCCAGAGTGGGGTAGTGCGGCACCACGAACCGTGAATGCCGTTCTTCATGTACAGGCGGTGCTGGAGCATGTCGGTGTAGGGATAGATCACCTGGTTGGGATAGCGCGGAAGCGTCAGGTTGTTCGTCAAGATGGGAGCCGGAGCCCAGTAGTCGTCGTTGCCGGTCTCCCAACGCGGACGGTGACAGGTGGCACATCCAATCTCATTGAACATCTGCTTACCACGCTGGACGGTAGCGTCGTTGAGGTCGCGGGCACGAGGCACGGCCAGACCGCGATGCCAAACCATATACTGCCAGAAGTTGTTGTCGGTCATTTCCGGCTTGAAGTTGTGATATGCGTTGTTGAACTGGTCGGTCTTCGGGTCGAGCAACGTCTTCACCGCGGCGGCAATACCCTCGTCGGTGCCGTCGGCATAGTAGGGCGACGTCGGGTCTTTCTTGATGGCTGCTATCACGTCTTGGTTCTTCGACATGGCCGTTGCCCACGCCGTTGTGGTGTAGAGGAAGTGGCGGTCGGAGCGGCTCACGTTGGGAATGTTCCACATGGCGTTGGCACCAGCACCGTCTTGTAACGAGGCACGTGTCATGGCGTAGGTGAAGCGCTTGATCTTCTTGGTGCCGTCGGCCAGCGTGTACCATGCACTAGCTGCCCAGTCGTTGGCATCCTTGTCCCAGAAGTTGGGGTTCAGCTCCACGTAGGGAGCCTCACGCTGATACTGCGCTTTGAGAGAGTCCTCGGGGATGGCGTCGAGCAGGCCCGTGCCGTAGAGTCCGATGGTGGATTCCAGACGGAAGGCCAGGTTCGACGGTTTGGGGTCGGTGTTGAAGGCGTCGATGTCGATGCTCAGTTCAGGATAGATGAGTTCGTACTTCTCGCCGTCGGGGAATTGCATCGGAAGTCCGCTTTCCATCTCGGTGATGGGCAGCCATGCCAGATGGATGCCGCTCTCGTCGATGGGCGGGAGGAAGGGTTCAACGGCTTTGGTCTGCGGCATTCCCGTCACCTCAGAGATGTAAGGACCGTCGTCGCTATTGTCTCCGTCGGATGGATGGTAGACCACCAGCAGATAGCCATTGCCGCGCTGGTCGGCCTGATAGCTGTTCACGCGCTTACCGTGACCATAGCCTGGGTGGCAATGGATGCAGGAAGAGCGCACGTAGGCCGGTCCGAGACCACCGAAAGAGGCCGTGCTCGTCGGCGTGAAGTCGTGTTCGAAGAGCATCTCGCCACGCTTGAAGGCATTCAGCATGTCGCCGGCATTGATGGCTTCGGTCTCGTCTTCATAGCACGAAGCCGTCGTATTCTCGGTGGTGCCTAGCTGTCCACCGGGATACCATTCCTCGGCTTTGAAGTTGCCAACAGCCTGTCCGACGTACTTGTAGTCGTCTTCGGCAATCGTGATTTCGCTGTTGTCGGCCGTGTCGTCATCGTCGCGGCACGACGAAAAGCTCAATGTCAGCAATGCGCTGAGCATCAGAATGTTCGCTTTGTTCGTGATTGTCATAATGTATGTCTTTTTATTTGTTTTTCCTTTAAACCGCAGAAAGTTGTGCCGGTTTAGCGGCACAACTTCTGGTTCTTAGATATGAAGGTTCAGCGGGTTCGCACCCGTCGTTCCTTAGTTCTTCAAAATCCAGCTCGAAGACTCGTTCAGACAGTTGTCGAGTTCGTTGATGGCGTCCATAGCTGTCTTCACGTAGGTGGCTCCAGGATTGTCTACGAAAGCGGTGCCACTGTTGCGGCAAGCGGTGAGGGCAGCGAGAGCAGCCTGCAATTTGGAGGCCAGTGTCTGAGCCTGTGCGGGATTGTAGGTGTTCAGATACGCCATGATTGACGTATTGGTAGCCTGACTTCCCTCAATGTTTGTGTAGAGGCTGTTCTGGATACTCATGATGTTGTCGTAGAAATCGGTGAACGAATTGTGGCTATAGGGCGACTCAATGTAGTTGGGGTCGTCTTCCACCATCTCGCCAGTCTCCTCATCCTCGTGCTTCTCGGCCTTGCCGACGGCGGCGCGATAGGCCTGACCCATCTTCTGATCGGCTACTTCGGCGCAGATGTTTGAGCAACCTGACACCAGGATGGTCTCAACCACCTTCTTCCAGGAAGTGCCAACCGACGAGTTGCCCGATTCTATAGCCAGCAGGTCCTCGCCGTAGCTGAGGCCGTTCTTTTGTACAGTTGTCTCGAAATCGTCGTACACTTTTGCCATCTCGGCGACGCGTGTGACGTGAGTATTGCTGGCCTTGCTGCCCAACCAGGCCACTTCCAGCTGCCAGCACTTGTCGCGCAGGTCGCAGGCAACGGCTGTTGCGAACACCACTTCTTCCTTGCCCGTCACGGTCATTCCCTTGAAATACTCCTCGCCTTTGTAAGTGTAGTTCTCGGTGGCGTCGTTGTTGAAGATGGCCACGTCGCGGTTCTTACCGTCGCGGAAGAAGATGAACTCGATGCCGTGGAAGCCAAGGTTCTCAGCGGTGAGGTAATCGCGGGCACGTCCGTTGGTGGCAGCACCTTTCAGGTTTGAAATCTTAGCATCGTCGCTCAGGTCCTTGGCGAGCGTAGGAACGTCGAGGGGCCATGTGTCGATGTGCGGATCGATTTCGAAATCGCTGGCTGCGCCATACAAGAAGGCTTCGCTCTGCTCCCAATATTTGCGGGCTGCCTTGTAGGATGTGCAGATAGCGTCGATGTCGCTTTGACTTACGCTTGTGCCAGCCTGAAGCTTGGTGTTCAGAGATGTGATGAGGCTGTAGAGCTTATCGCTCTCGTTGGCCAGATTCTGGTAGGTGGGGTAGACCACGTCAGAGAGATACTTCTCAGAGAGAGCCTTGATGGCTTTGTTTTGTTCTTCAACGACATTTGTCGTGTCGTCGTCATCATCGTCACTGCACGATGTGAAGCCGAGGCTCATCGTGCAAACTGCCATGAAAAGCATGGCATAGTTGAAAAATCTTTTCATTGTTTATGATAATTGAAATTGTTGATGTATCCTTAGAGGAAGAATCCTTCGTAGGCCACGCCGATGTTGAGAGCGGGCTCGTCGTTGATAGGATCCTTGAACATGCGGTGCGAATATTCGGCCTTCACCGCGATTTGCGGGATGGGGTAGAAATTCAGACCAGCCACCACGCGGTTGCGCTTGGTGTAGTTGTTGGTGGCAGGCGACTGCGAGTGTTCGCGTATGTAGCTGTCGTAGGTCTCGTAGCGGCTGAAGACGTAGAGTTTCTTCTGCTCCTGGCGCATGCGGTAGATCTGGGAGAACACATCGTAGCCAGCCTCGATGCCTATGGCCATTGCGTTCTTGCCTACGAGCGTCTTGTTGTAGGGCGACGTCTTGGGTGAGTTCACCTTTGCACTGTTCAAGAGCGGTGTATCAGAGATATATCCGTAGTCGGCCTGACCGCGAACAATCCAGTTCCAGCGGTTCAGCGTGAAGTCCACCGAACCGATGAAGACGTTGGCCTTCACGTTGTTGTAGGCCTTTCCCGTTCCCTCCATGTCGTTGGGATAGGTGTTGTGCATCGACTGTCCGCCGTAGCCGCTCACACCCACCCGCAGACCGGGCATGGCGTAGTAGTCGAGACGTGCGGAAAAGCCGTATTTGTTGGCGGGTTTGAACTCGTAGGCTGAGCCTGCACCGCTATGTATCCATTGGTCGCGACTGAACTTCAGGGCGTTCAGGCCTGCCACCATCTGTAACTCGTAGCGGAACTTTCCGGCGCGTCCCCAGAAAGAAACGCCCGTGTCGTGCCATGTGGAAGGCAGGATGGTGTTCTCGCCCTCGGGACGGTAGACGGTGAAGAAGTTGAGGGGCTCGTGATGGGCGTTGTTCAGACCTACGGGAACCACGATGTGACCGATACGCAAGTTAGCAGCACGTGAGAACGACTTCTGGAGCCAGAACTGCTCGAGTTCCACCTCACCGCCTTTCTCCACCTCGGTCTCGTATTCGCCGCCCTCGTCGGTCTCTATCTCAACGGCGGCACCTGTTCCGGTGTGTTCAAACTCAATCTCAGTGCCCATTGTCCATCCGTGCCCGAAGTCGTAGCCCAGATAGATCACGGCATGTGGAATGTCGAACCGTCCGTTCGACGGGTCGTCCTTGTATTTCGAGGGATTACGGTAACGGTAGTGGTTGTCGCTATAGAAGTTGCGCGAGAAGGCGACTTCTCCATATCCGCCAACACTCAGGCGGTTGCCACGGGCGTGGCTCATGACGCTGTCGCCAGCTGCGACTTGTGCACTCATAGTAGTGGTGCCCAGAAGCATGAGGGCGGCCAGTGTGAGAATCTTGTGTCTTATTTGCATTGTTATCTTCGATGTTTGCATACCAATTGTTGATAGTATACTATGAAACCGGCTGCAAAGGTACGGCAAAAGCAATGCGCATGCAATACTCAAAAGTGGGTATTTTGTCTATTGAAAAGTTGAGGTAGTTGAAAGTAGACGATATAAATGATGAGTATAAACGGTGTGTATATAGGTTTTTGAGGGCAGAAACAACGAGAATTTCTGGCAGATTTTGTCCATTTAGGCTTCTCGTCTTGGTGCAGTTGTCTAATGAGTTTGTCGGTTGGCGAAAAAAAAATCTAGAAAAAATCGGTCGAAATTGGCGCTTTCGATGAATTTTTTCTAGATTTTTTTGTGGCAAACTGTCGTGTTTGCTCTGTCGAGTTGATTAAAACATCTGGATGACGCGGCGCAGGCCTTCAACCAGCGTGTCGACTTCTGCGCGGGTGTTGTACAGGGCGAACGAGGCGCGAACGGTGCCTTGCACGCCGAGGCGCGCCATGAGTGGTTGGGCGCAGTGGTGGCCTGTGCGAACGGCAATGCCCAATCGGTCGAGCAGGGTGCCGATGTCCAGATGGTGGATGTTTCCTACGTTGAAAGAGATGACGGCGTCGCGGTCGGTGACGGTCGCGGCATTGTCGCAACCTGCTTGGGCGCTGGTGGGACCGTAGATGCTGATGCCCTCAATCTCGCTGAGCCGGCTGATGGCGTAACGTGTGAGGTCTTGCTCGTGGGCCATGATGTTCTCCAGTCCCAGATTTTCCATGTAGTCGATGGCGGTGGCCAGTCCGTGGGTGGCCACGAAGTCGGGCGTGCCAGCCTCGAACTTAAAGGGCAGACGCTCGAAGGTGGTCTTCTCCCAGGTCACCTTGTCAATCATCTCGCCACCGCCCTGGTAGGGAGGCAACTGCTCGAGCCATTTCTCCTTGCCGTAGAGCACGCCGATGCCCGTAGGTCCGTACATCTTGTGACCGCTGAAAGCGTAGAAATCGCAATCGAGTTGTTGAACGTCGACCTTCAGATGGGGTGCGCCCTGCGCTCCATCTACCAATACGGGGATGCCTCTTTCGTGGGCCTTCTCGATGATAATGGGCAGTGGATTCACCGTTCCGAGCACATTGCTCACATGGGTGATGCTCACCAAACGCGTACGCTCCGTCAGCTGGGCTTCGAAATCGTCGAGGCAGAGGCGTCCGTCATCGCCGATGGCCACGTGCTTCACCACGATGCCACGTCGCTCGGCCTGCAGCTGCCAGGGCACGATGTTGGAGTGATGCTCCATGTCGCTCACCAGCACCTCGTCGCCGTCTTTCATCATTGCCTCGCAGAACGATGAAGCCACGAGGTTGATGCTCTCGGTGGTGCCGCGGGTGAAGACGATTTCTTCAATCTTCTCCGCGTTGACGAACTGGCGCACTCTCTCGCGGGCGGCCTCGTGAAGGTCGGTGGCCTGTTGCGACAGGTAGTGGACGCCGCGGTGCACATTGGCGTTGACGTTGAGATATTCGTCGCGCATGGCATCGAGCACGCAGAGCGGTTTCTGCGTGCATGGCATCGAGCACGCAGAGCGGTTTCTGCGTGGTGGCGCCGTTGTCGAGGTAAACCAATGGTCTTTTGTACACCTCGCGCGACAGGATGGGGAAGTCTTCGCGTACCTTATCTATATTATACATAGGCTGATGGGCAAACAGTGTTTTATTCGTAGCGTTGGCGGGGCGTCATTTGCAGAGCTTACAGCCCTCGCACTTGTTCAGCTCTCCGCGGAAGCGCTTGTCCACGAGATAGTGCAGACGGTCGCGCAGGGGGGCGAGCTTGATGTTGTCGATCACCTCGTTGATGAATGCCTGCTGAAGCAGGATGCGTGCCTCGCGCTCGTTGATGCCTCGCTGACGCATGTAGAACAGGGCGGCATCGTTGAGTTGTCCAACGGTGGAACCGTGTGCACACTTCACGTCGTCGGCATATATTTCGAGCATCGGCTGGGTGTACATGCGGGCCGCGGTCGTCGTGGTGAGGTTCTGGTTGGTCATCTGCGAAACTGTCTTCTGCGCGCCGTGGGCCACATACACCTTACCGGCGAAGGCTCCGGTGGCGTCTTCGTCGAGTACATATTTATAGAGCTCGTGGCTTTCGCAATGCGACACCTCGTGGGTGATGAGGGTGTTGTTGTCCACGTGCTGGTGTTTGTCGGCAATGACGCAACCGTTGCACTGGCACTCGGCGCCCTCACCGCGGAACCGCAGGTCGAGACTGTTGCGTGTAGTTCCATTGTGCAACGTGATGACATTGTGGTTCACGTGGCTGTCACGCTGTTGTTCGATGTAGACGTTGCTGATGCGCACGTTCTTGGCGTGGGTCTCTTCCAGACAGTAGAGGTCGAGCGTGGCACCGTCGCCCACAAAGGCCTCGATGACTTGTGTGGCTAGGAAGCGGTGGTCGTCGGCAGCATGGTCGCAGAAGAGCAGTTTTACCTCGGCACCTTCCTCCACCACAATGAGTACGCGACGGTTCACCATCAGGTCGACGTCCGACCGAAGGATGTTGATAATCTGTACGGCGCGGTCCACCACAACACCTTTCGGCACGTATACAAGCAGACCGTCCTGTGCCAGCATGGTGTTCAGAGCGGTCACGGCATCGGCGTCGGTCCTGGCCAGATGGGCGTAGTAACGACCGATAAACTCCGGATTCTTGGTGGCCTCTTCGCGTAGTGAACCCACGATGACACCCTCGGGCAGCTGACTCTTGGGCAGGGCCTTGGTGTAGAAAGCGTCGTTGAGCACGAAGTAGAGCGACGTAGACAGATTGGGAACGTCGCAACGGAAGGCCTCATAGGGATCGACGGGAATTTCCAGCCGCTTCAGGTTCAGACCGTAGTCGGGCGCCATCAGCGCGGGCATGTCGGTGTATTTGTAGCGCTCCACCTTCCGGGTGGGGAACCCCTGCTGGCAGAAGTCGTCGAACGCCTTGTCGCGCACGCTGTTCAGCACGTCGGCCGAGTGCGCCCCAATCATGTCGCGGCACTGCTTGTAGAGGTCGATATATTGTTGTTCGCTGTTCATGTGTGATGCTGATTACTCTTCGCCAATCTCTTCCTTTATCCAGTCGTAGCCGTGCTCCTGAATCTCCTTAGCCAACTCAGGTCCGGCCGTCTTCACGATGCGTCCCTTGTAGAGCACGTGCACATATTGCGGACGAATCATGTCGAGCAGGCGGTCGTAGTGGGTGATGACGATGCACGAGCTCTCTGGTGTGCGCAGTTTGTTCACGCCTTCGGCCACGATGCGCATGGCGTCGACGTCGAGACCCGAGTCGGTTTCGTCGAGAATGCTCAGCGTGGGTTCGAGCATGGCCATCTGGAAAATCTCGTTGCGTTTCTTCTCGCCACCGCTGAAGCCCTCGTTCACCGAGCGGTTGCTGAGTTTCGCATCCAGTTCCACCACCTTGCGCTTCTCGCGCATCAGCTTCAGGAACTCAGCGGCGTTCATCGGCTCCTGTCCCTTTGCCTTGCGCTTTTCGTTGATGGCGGCGCGCATGAAGTTGGTCATCGACACGCCCGGAATCTCCACTGGATACTGGAACGAGAGGAACAGCCCTTCGTGGGCACGCTCCTCGGGCTTCATCTCCAGCAGGTTCTTGCCGTTGAAGAAGGCCTCTCCCTGGGTTACCTCGTAGAGCGGATTGCCTACGAGCACAGCGCTCAGCGTAGACTTTCCCGAACCGTTGGGCCCCATGATGGCATGTGTCTCGCCGTCGTTGATGGTGAGATTGATGCCTTTCAATATCTCTTTGCCGCCGATGTTGGCGTGCAGGTTGCGTACTTCTAACATTCTCTTTATCTTGTTTTTTATGAGTGCAAAGTTACTTGAAATCCTTCGGAACGACAAGAAAAGCGGTTTAAATCGATGCTTTCCTCATTGGTGCCGCCCGTATCCTTTTCTTTTTGCCCTCGCTTGATTATTTGCTTCGTTTTTCTTTCATCCGGAAACTATCCCACGGTGCCCTCAAGCGACACGCTGAGAAGTTTCTGTGCCTCGACGGCAAACTCCATCGGAAGTTTGTTGAGAACTTCTTTTGCATAGCCGTTGACGATGAGTCCTACGGCCTGTTCGGTGGGTATGCCACGCTGGTTGCAATAGAAGAGCTGGTCTTCGGATATCTTGCTCGTGGTGGCTTCGTGCTCGAATATGGCCGTCGGGTTGTGAACGTCCATGTAGGGGAACGTGTGGGCGCCGCAATCGCTGCCTAGCAAGAGGGAGTCGCACGACGAGTAGTTGCGGGCGTTGTCCGCCTTTGCCGTTGCGCGAACGAGTCCGCGGTAGGAGTTCTGTGAGTGGCCTGCGGAGATGCCTTTCGAGATGATGGTCGACTTGGTGTTGCGTCCCATGTGGATCATCTTCGTGCCCGTGTCGGCCTCTTGGTAGTTGTTTGTCACGGCGACGGAGTAGAATTCGGCTATCGAATTGTCGCCGCGGAGCACGCACGAAGGATATTTCCATGTGATGGCCGAGCCCGTCTCCACTTGTGTCCACGAAAGTTTCGAACCCTCGCCGCGCAGATCGCCGCGCTTGGTCACCAGGTTGAGCACGCCGCCCTTGCCGTTCTCGTCGCCTGGATACCAGTTCTGAACGGTGGAATATTTCACTTCGGCGCGGTCGTTGACGATGATTTCCACGATGGCCGCATGAAGCTGGTTCTCGTCGCGCATCGGAGCGGTGCAACCTTCGAGGTAGCTGACGTAGCTATCGTCGTCGGCCACGATGAGCGTGCGCTCGAACTGACCGGTGTTGCGTGCATTGATGCGGAAGTAGCTGCTCAGTTCCATCGGGCAGCGCACGCCTTTCGGGATGTATACGAACGACCCGTCGGAGAAGACGGCCGAGTTGAGTGCGGCGAAGAAATTGTCGCGATAGGGGACCACGGTGCCGAGATACTGGCGTACGAGTTCGCCATGTTCCTTGATGGCTTCGCCGATGGAGCAGAAGATGACGCCCTTCTCGCGCAACTTCTCCTTGAAGGTGGTCTTCACCGATACCGAGTCCATGATGGCGTCGACGGCCGTATTGCCGCTCAGGGCGAGGCGTTCTTCAAGGGGTATGCCCAACTTGTCGAAAGTCTTTTCCAGTTCAGGGTCTATCTTTCCGTCGCCCGCCGGTTTCTTTGCCATCGGGTCGGCATAGTATGAAATGGCCTGATAGTCGATGGGCGGGACGTTCACATGGCCCCAAGTGGGCTGACGCATGGTCTGCCAATGGCGGAATGCCTGTAGGCGGAACTCAAGCATCCATTCGGGCTCGCCTTTCTTCTGCGAGATGAGGCGCACGATGTCCTCGTTGAGACCCACGGGAATCACCTCGGTTTGCACGTCAGTAGTGAAACCGAACTCGTATTTCTGCTCGGCTATGCGCCTCACCAGTTCGTTGTCGGTTTCCGAAGGCTGCCCCTTCTGGCGTTCGTCAAGCGGCGGTTGACCCTCTATTCTCTGACTCTTGTTTATGTCTTCCATGCAAGTGTGTTCTGCAAATTTTTTGCAAAGGTACGATAAAACCTTGATATAATCACTATATTTTAGAAGATTAACGCAGATTTTTGTCCTTTGTCGACACATGGAATTGTGTCATCCCAGAAGCTTGTTGACATGCTTTTTGGGCCGCTTTCGCAACCCACGATCGGCAACGAGAAGGCACTAACTTGACGCGCTTGTCGAAAAAAATCTAGATTTTTTTCATCGAAATTGGCGGTTTTGCTCCAAAAAATCTAGATTTTTTCTCCGCGAATTGCCAATTTCGTTTTTCTATTATCCAATTATCGTTCGGTGAAAGCGTTGGCTATCTCAACGTGAAACAAGGATAGCAACAAGTGGAAATGAAAAAACGAATCCCCCAAATCGCGCTGATCTGGGGGATTCGTTTGGGTTATGTAAAGTGGGATTAGAGCTTCTGATCCACCTCTATTTCGGTGAATGTCTCGATGATGTCGCCCACCTGGATGTCGTTGAAGTTGACAAGCGAGATACCGCATTCGAGGCCTGTGGCCACTTCCTTGGCGTCGTCCTTGTAGCGTTTCAGCGCATCGATGTTGGCGGTGTGGATGACAATACCATCGCGGATGACGCGGGCCTTGTCCTTGTTGTGCACCTTTCCGTCGATGACCATACCACCAGCAACGGTTCCAACCTTCGAAATCTTGAACACCTGCTTGACTTCGATTTCGCCAGAGATGACTTCCTTCTTCACCTTGTCGAGCATGCCCTCCATGGTGGACTTCACCTCGTCGATAGCATCGTAGATGATGGAGTAGGTGTTGATTTCCACGCCTTCGCGCTCAGCCAGTCTACGGGCATCGCCACTGGGACGCACCTGGAAGCCAACGATGATGGCGTCGGAAGCGCTGGCCAGCATGACGTCGTTCTCCGAGATCTGACCCACGGCCTTGCTGATGACGTTGACCTGAACCTTCTCCGTAGAAAGTTTGATGAACGAGTCGGAGAGTGCTTCGATAGAACCGTCGGTGTCGCCCTTGACGATGATGTTGAGCTCGTGGAACTCGCCCAATGCAATGCGGTGGGAGATGTCGTCGAGGCCGAGCGTCTTCGTGGTGCGCAGGCTCTGTTCGCGTTGAAGCTGAACACGCTTGTTGGTAATCTCGCGTGCCTCCTGCTCCGTATCCATCACGTGGAACGAGTCGCCGGCGGTCGGTGCGCCGTTCAGACCGAGGATGATGGCTGGTTCGGCCGGTCCAGCTTCCTGGATGCGCTGGTTGCGCTCGTTGAACATTGCCTTGATGCGTCCGTAGCTGGTACCAGCCACAACGATGTCGCCCACGTGGAGCGTACCGTTGGACACGAGCACCGTTGAGACGTATCCACGACCCTTATCGAGCGAGCTCTCGATGATGCTACCCGTAGCCTTGCGGTTGGGATTGGCTTTCAGGTCGAGCATTTCGGCTTCGAGCAGTACCTTTTCGAGCAGTTCGTCAACGCCAAGGCCTTTCTTTGCGCTGATTTCCTGACTCTGATACTTACCGCCCCACTCCTCAACGAGCAGGTTCATGTTGGCAAGATCCTCGCGTATCTTGTCGGGATTGGCTCCCGGCTTGTCAATCTTGTTGATAGCGAACACCATCGGCACGTTGGCAGCTTGTGCATGAGCGATGGCCTCCTTGGTGGTGGGCATCACGGAGTCGTCGGCTGCGATGATGATGATGGCGATATCGGTGACCTGAGCACCACGAGCACGCATGGCCGTGAAGGCTTCGTGACCCGGCGTATCGAGGAAGGTGATCTTGCGACCGTCCTTTAATTCGACGATGTAGGCACCGATGTGCTGGGTGATACCGCCGGCCTCACCAGCGATAACGTTCGTATTGCGGATGTGGTCGAGCAATGATGTCTTACCATGATCGACGTGACCCATGACCGTTACGATCGGAGCGCGCGGGATGAGATCGTTCTCGTCGTCGGCTTCCTCGGTGATGGCGTTCTGCACTTCGGCCGAAACGTATTCGGTGGTGAAGCCAAACTCCTCGGCCACGATGTTGATGGTCTCGGCGTCGAGTCGCTGGTTGATGCTCACCATGATGCCGATAGACATGCAGGTACCGATGACTTGGTTCACACCGACATTCATCATGGTGGCCAGTTCGCTTACGGTTACAAACTCCGTCAGCTTTAGCACCTTGCTTCCTGCCTGCTCCTCTGCCATCTGCTCGTGCAGACGCTCCTGGGCGGCGTCGCGCTTCTCCTTACGGTACTTGGCGCCCTTCTTGTTCTGGTTCTGCTTGTTGGTAAGACGTGCGAGCGTTTCCTTTACCTGGCGTGCAACGTCCTCTTCGTTCACCTCGAGTGGCTTCTGCGGACGCTTCTTGTTCTTCTTCTTGCCAGGACCACCGTTGCCGTTGTTGCCGGCACCGCCATTCTTTCCGCCACCATTATTGTTATTGTTGGCGTTGTTCTGCGGTTTGCGTCCTTCGGCTTCGATGTCGACGCGCTCTTTGTTGATGCGCTGGCGCTTCTTCTTCTCGCCTCCAGGGTTTGTCTGACGGGCTTTCTCCTCTCTCTCGCGGCGTTTCTCCTCCTTCGATTTCTTCTTCGGACGAGTGCTCTGATTGATGGCCGAGAGGTCTATCTTGCCGAGAACGTTCACTTTCGGAGCCAGTTTCTTCTCGCTCTTCAGGGTGAACACCTCCGTCTCCTTCTTCGGCTGCTCCTCGGTGGTTGCGGGTGTTTCGACGACCTCGGCGGGCTTCTCCACCACCTCTTCAACCGGCTTTGCGGGCTCGGCTACTACTTTCGGCTTCTCCACCTTCTCCGTCTGTGGCTTTTCAGCAACAGGCTTGGTCGGCTGCTCTTTCTTCGGAGCCGTTGTTTCTTTCTTTGTTTCGGGCTTTGGGCTTACGGCATCGGCCTTTGGCTCGGCTTTCTTCTCAGCCTTTGCGGGCTCAGATTTCTTTCCCAGATTATTCAAGTCGATCTTTCCCAGCGGTTTGAATTGTTGTTTCGGTTCGCTGGGTGTCGTTGCTATCTGCGCGGGTTTGGGCTGTTCGGCGGGTTTTTTCTTCTCCTTCTGGTGCTTGGGGAACAACTTCTCAGCCATGCCCTTCACCTCCTTGTCCTTCTTGAACTGGTTGACGAGAGCGTCGTACTGCTCGTCGCTCAGTTTGAAGCTCAGGTCGGATCGCACTTCGCCCAGGTCGCTTCTTTTTTCAAGGAACTCCACTGCCGTTTGGAGTCCGATGTTCAATTCTCTGATTGCTTTATTTAATCTTATACTCATTCTTTTTGTTTGTTGGAACAGTTTTGGATTGCGTTATGTTGTTTTGTGGCCGATGTCTTTGGCCGTTTTCTTTTCGCTTCTTCCTTTTTCTGACTCCGGTTTATTGTTCAAATTCAGCCTTTAATACATTTAGCAGCTGGTCTACGGTTTCTTCTTCGAGGTCAGCCTTTTCTACAAGCATTTCGCGCGGAGCGTTGAGTACGGCTTTGGCGGTGTCGAGACCAATGCCCTTGATAGCGTCGATGACCCACTGATCGATCTCGTCGGAGAACTCGTCGAGGTAGATATCCTCGTCTTCCTCGTTGGAGTCTACCTCGCGGAACACGTCGATGGTGTATTCAGTGAGCATAGAGGCGAGTTTGATGTTCAGTCCGCCGCGTCCGATGGCGAGGCTCACCTCCTCGGGTTGCAGATAGACTTCTGCCTTGTGGTTCTCTTCGTCCACCGAGATGCTTGACACCTGAGCGGGACTCAATGCACGCTGGATGAAGAGCTTGATGTTCGACGTGTAGTTGATGACGTCGATGTTCTCGTTGTTCAGCTCTCTCACGATGCCGTGCACACGACTACCTTTCACACCTACGCAAGCGCCAACGGGATCGATGCGCTCGTCGTAGCTCTCAACGGCAATCTTCGCTCTTTCGCCCGGCATGCGGGCCACGCGGCGGATGGTGATGAGGCCATCGTTGATCTCGGGCACTTCTGCCTCGAGCAATCGCTCCAGGAATACGGGGCTGGTGCGCGAGAGAATGATCTTCGGATTGTTGTTCTCGTTGGTCACCTGATGGATGACGGCACGGATGGTTTCGCCCTTGTGATACTGGTCGTTGGGAATCTGCTCGCCCTTCGGAAGGATGAGCTCGTTGTTCTCGTCGTCGACGAGCAGCACTTCGCGCTTCCACACCTGATAGACTTCGGCGCTGATCACCTGACCGACGCGGTCTTTGTACTTGTTGTAGAGCGAGTCGTGCTCCAGTTCAAGAATCTTCGAGGCCAATGTCTGACGGAGGTTCAGGATAGCTCTGCGTCCGAACTTTGCGAAATCAACGCGTTCCGACACTTCCTCACCCACTTCGTAGTCCTCTTCAATCTTGCGGGCTGCGCTCAGTGAGATCTCTTTGTTCTCGTCCTGTACCTCTCCATCGGCCACGACGATACGGTTGCGATAGATTTCGAAGTCGCCCTTGTCGGGGTTCACAATGACGTCGAAGTTCACATCTGTCCCATAGATCTTCGCAATGACATTGCGGAAGCTCTCTTCCAGTACGCTTACCAGTGTCGTGCGGTCTATTTGTTTGTCCTGCGTGAACTGGTGAAACGTTTCGACCATGCTAGGGGTCTCAGTTTTTTTTGTAGCCATTATATCTTCTTTTTTTTATTTTGAGTTCTATTTGAAACTGATGAGATACTTCGTGTATTTCACCTCATCCATGTTGAATTCGTGGTCTACGTCTTGGAGCTGGGGGCGTTTCTTTCCTTCTTCCTTCACCTTTTCTTGAATGGTGACGACGAATCGCGGAGCGTCAACGCTCTTCAGTATACCTTTCATTTTCTTTCCTTCTGCGGTCAGAACCTCCACTTCCTTCCCCACATGGTTCTCGTATTGCTGGGCCACCTTGAACGGTTGTCCCAAGCCGGCCGAACCCACTTCCAGCTCGAAGTCTTCGGCGTCGCGGTCGAGCTTTTCCTCGATGAAGCGGCTCAGCTCAACGCAGTCCTCAATCCACACTCCGTCGGCGTGATCGATTTCCACTACAATCTTGTTCTCGTTGTTGATGTCTACGTCTACGAGGAAATACTCTTTGTCCTTGAGCCACTCCTCGACAATGCTTTTAACGTTCTCCTTGTCAATCATATATGTTTTGTATAAATTAAAATGAGGAGCTCTCGGGGAGCCCCTCATTCCACTGAACGGGTGCAAAGGTACGACATTTTCCTTAGATGACCAAATATTTCTTTATTTTTATTATAATAATGTGCAGAAAAGGGGCCGAAAGGGGCGAAAGAGGGGTTTTTCAGAGGTTCGGAAAGAGGAATTTCGGGTTTTCTTCCATCGTTTGAAGAACGTCAGGACATCATTCGTCAGACGTTTTCATCTATAAGAACGCTTGAGAGCATCTTCCGATAGGTTCCGTTTGCCGAGTATTCCTGCTCTTTGGCCGAGCGTGTCCTCTCTCCATTCTCTTTGTTGTTCTGAAAAAAGTCGGCCGGTTGCTTGTGGCATCAATTGTTTTTGCCTACCTTTGCCGCCAAAATGAGAAATTGTGACACCGATATGGAGAAAAGGATTCTATTTGTGTGCCTGGGGAACATCTGCCGATCGCCGGCTGCTCAGGGGGTGATGGAGCGGTTGCTGGACGATAGTTGGGCCGCTGGTCTGATCGAGGTGGATAGTGCGGGCATCGGTTCTTGGCATGCGGGCCAGTTGCCCGACCGACGTATGCGCGACCATGCGAGGCGACGGGGACTCGAGTTGACCCATCGCGCCCGACAAGTGCGCTCGGTCGACTTCGATCGCTTCGACTATATCATCGGAATGGACGAGGAGAACATGTACGACTTGCGTCGTCTGGCGCCCTCGAAAGAGGCAGCCCAGCGCATTCTTTGCTTGGCGGACTTCCTGAAAAATCATCCCGGACAGAAGACGGTTCCCGACCCTTATTATGGCGGTCCGGCGGACTTCGAGCTGGCGCTCGACCTTATCGAGGATGCTTGTGGCGGATTGTTCGATTGGATGATGCAATCCGACCCGAAGCAAACGAAGACTCCAACGGCTGGAAGTTGACGAAATATCGTGATTTTCTCCCCCAAATCTCGCGGGAATCACTCATACGTGCGAATGCGGACGCGCCCAGGTGTGTCCGCATTCGTGCGTTATAGATGTCACTTCCGTCTCTAGTCTCACGCTTCTTCTTTGAGCACCTTGCGGCAACGCAAGACGGCGACAACGGCCCATATCAGCAGGAGCACACGGAAGAGCAACGGGCACTGGGCGGGCACCATAGCGATGCAGAAGGCGGCCTGCACCTCGAGCAACGAAAGCGTCTGGCGCGTGTTCATCGGGCGGTCGAGCACCTGGCTGTAGTAGTTGGTCAGCGCCTTCAGCGGACGGCGCATCTGGAAGGCGATTTTCTTGGTGGCAGAGGTCAGCAGGGCGAAGGCCTGCGGACGGGTTTGGAGAGTCATTTGGTTGTTCATATTCCTTATTTTTAATGATTGATACTTTTTCTTTGGATGGAAGAAAGCAATCGTTGCTTCCCCTTTCCGAGTGCAAAATTACGGCGGAACTGTGCACAATATGTTCGCAAACTAAAATTTTTCTGTTAAAAAGATTTAAATTTTGGCCGTTATTCGAACGTTTTTCGAGGCTGATTCCGAAGGTTTTTGTCGCCAAAATCCTCAAATCTTCAATATTTATCCGTAAAAACCAGTTGAAACGCATAAAAATAAAGTGCTTGAAAATCAGGCTTTTACGAGAAAGAAGAAGGCTTTTGTTTTCGTACAACTTTTTCGTCATTCTCGCGCGAAGACGACGATTTTAATTGTTTATGAATGTGAATTTATGGGGATAGATTTGCAAAATATTGTAAAATTGCACTGAGATGGGGTAGGGAAAACGGCAATTTCGGTCATGAAAAGCGCCAATTTCGGTGAGCAAAAGCGGCGCTTTCGATGATCAAAAGCGGCGGTTTTGATGAAAAAAATCTAGATTTTTTATTTCAGAAGTGCCGATTTTGGTCTTCTCTTTTTGCGGAATTCTTTTAAGTGATTGGTAATCAGATGGTTGCGCCTAATCGCGAATAACGGCCATATTTCGGGCAAAATATTTCTTGGTGAATTATTTTTCAACCACGAGGCCTTAGCGTTTGAAATTTGTTCAAATAAGAATGGACCCGATTTTGCATATTTATTTGTATCGAGAGGCTTCGGGCTTTGTCATGTGAGGCCTCGGCCAATGCTTTACATGACTAAAGCCTTTGTCATGTGAAACTTCGGTTTTGTCTTTCAAAGCTTTGGTACCAAATGTCACATCAAGACGAGAAACCTCACCCGAAAACCTTTTAGGCAAGGCCCAATCTTGATTATTTCTTCAGCCTCGCATTGAGCAAATCGCAAAGCTCTTTGGTCTGCATCGTCAGCCCGTTCGCGGGAATCGCCTCCTGACAATCGGCAAGATTGATGTTCATCTTCCTGATGGCCCGACCAATCGCCGACGTTTCGTCCAACTTCTGGAACTCAACGTCTTTCTTGTATTTGATGCCTAT
>JAILAI010000179.1 GCA_024681705.1 Prevotella sp. | reverse complement strand
TGATTGCATTCAAGCGATGTGACTTTTATGTAAACGTAGCGATAGAATTTCTCTCAATAAAAAAGATTGGGGAGATTATTTGGTATTTCAGCAAATTCTTCGTAATTTTGCCATCGTGATGACGAACCCGCTTCGTCCCCCTTAACATTCAAACTGATATTAAACCTAAAAAGCAACTAGACAATGAAAAGAATAATCATGGCTGTTGCCGCTATGGCAACCATCACAACAGGCTTTGCACAGAAGAAACTAGTGCTCTACTTTTCTGAGACAGGAACTACGAAGGCCGTAGCCGAAGAGTTGCAGAAACAACTCGGTGCCGACATCGAGTGCATCGAGGCTATGACCCCTTATTCGGGCGACTTCCAGGCAACCATCCAGCGCAGTCAGCGTGAGCGGGAAAACGGCGAGACACCTGCCCTGAAGCCGTTAAAGAAGAAGATTGCCGACTACGACGTCGTCTTCCTCGGCTATCCCATTTGGTTCGGCACCTACGCTATGCCGATTGCCACATTGGTGAAGGAGAACGACTTTGCCGGCAAGACCATTGTGCCTTTCTGCACCTTTGGCAGCGGAGGACTGAACACCTCGACCAACGATCTCAAGAAGGCGCTCCCTCAGGCAACAATCCAGAAAGGCTATGGCGTGCGTACAGCAAGAGTGGCAGCCGCCAAGAAGGAACTCGACCAGTTCCTCATTGAGAACGGCTACAAGGAAGGCACCGTCGCCCCCCTGCCCGACTATTCTGCTCTACAGCCCGTCACCGATGCCGACAAAGCCATTTTCGACGCCGCCTGCTCCAACTATCAGTTCCCCCTGGGCACTCCCGTCACCGTTGGCAAGCGTCAGACTCTCGATGGCACCGATTATCAATTCTCCGTGAAGAGCCGCGGTTTCAATGGAGGCGAGTCGACATCGACCATCTTCGTGACTGTTGGAAAGGAAGAAGGCGCCAAGCCCGAATTCACAGAGGTAGTAAGATAAAAACGTTGAGACGTTGAGATGTTGAGACGTTCTTTCTCCGCTTCGCTACGAAAGCGCCCCTACGGTTCGAGCGGAGATGTTGAGGCGTTGAGATGTTGAGATAATGTGATACTGAGAAAGATGAAGAAGTCTTTTTATCCACTCATTTGGGTTGGTGTTCTGGCTGTAATCGCCTTCACACTTCTAGTCTATGAACACGACTTCCTTTGGAAGATTCAGGAGGCAAACCTATTCCTGAATTCATCGTTGTTCTTCCGGCAACAGATGGTCGTTTCTGGCGGCATGTTATCGTGGTTGGGAGCGTTCTGCACGCAGTTCCTACATTTCCCATGGCTGGGCGTACTGTTGCTCTGTGGCATGTGGCTGCTGCTGATGTGGTTGGCGAAGCGCACCTTCAACATTCCCGACCGATGGGCAACGCTGTTGCTGATTCCCATCGCATTGCTGCTGATAGCTATCGTCGACACGCGCTACTGGCTCTACGTACTGAAGCTACCGGGCTATTTCTTCGCTGCCACCATCGGCTCCCTGACGGTCGTCTTGACGCTTTGGGCTTTCCGCGCTCTCCCGTCAAAGTACGCATTGCGCCCGCTCTTCATCGCAGCTGTGGCTGCTGTGGGCTATCCACTGTTCGGCATCTACGCCCTTGCTGCAGTGCTCCTCATGGGTGTCTGGTCGTGGCGACTGGAGGAACAGCGCCCGCAGGCATTGATCAGTACGATTGTCGCCATAGCGAGCATCATCGCTGTGCCACTCATCTGCTACCACTTCGTCTATTATCAGACAAATCTCGCAAACATCTATTACACAGGACTGCCCGTTTATTTCATCACGGAGAATCATCGGGTCTACTACCTACCCTACCTCCTGCTCTTCCTCTTCTTTCTCGCTCTGACGCTCACCTACAAGAGCCAACATGCTGAATGGAAGAAAAAAGCCGCGCCCATCATTCGAAACGCAACACAAGTAGCGATTGTGGCAGCATTGGCATTCGGGGTGTTCCATTTCTGGTTCAAGGACGAGAATTTCCACCACGAACTGACCATGCAGCACAGGCTAGACTGTGCCGACTGGGAGGGCGTTATCGATGAGGCACGCGAACAGGAGGACGAGCCGACACGCCCCATCGTCATGATGCGCAACATCGCCTTGTCGCGACTGGGCCGACAGGGCGATGAGATGTTCCTCTACAAGAACGGATCGAAGGCTTTCGCTGCGCCCTTTGGCATGCGGGCGATGCTTGAGGTGGGACCGCTGGCCTATTATCAATACGGCATGCTGAATTACTGCAACCGCCTGTGTATAGAAATGGGTGTGGAGTTCGGAGTGCGGGCGGAACATCTGAAATATCTGGTGAAAAGTGCTCTGCTCAACGGCGAGCAACAGTTGGCACGCAAGTACATCGAGCTGTTGAAGCAGACCCTGTTCTTCGATGACTGGGCAGAACAGGCAGAGTCGTTCCTAAAGAATCCGAAACTGATGGACACAGACCAGGAGCTGGCTGCGGTGAAGCACATGCTACATCACGACAACGTTCTTGGATCGGATCAGGGCTTCGTGGAGAGCTATCTCATGCGGTGCTTAGCGAATAATTATAACATCGAGGACACCGTTTTCCAAGAGCAGGCCTTGCTGGCTACACTCTACACACACGACGTCCCACAGTTCTGGAATCATTTCGCCAACTACATCCGGCTACATCCTGATGGCAAGATGCCGCGCTACTATCAGGAAGCCGCTTATCTCTACGGCAAGCTGGAAGGGCGAAAGAATCTCGACAACATGCCCTTCGAGAGTTCAGTGAAAGCCGAATACGATGATTTCATGCGGTTTGCCCCGCTCTACGACGGTGCTGACGTGGAAGAAGCGCGTGAAGGACTCCGCAACCAGTTCGCGCATACCTATTATTATCAGTACTACACTATGGGGCAACTGCCAGAGTATTAACCCCCACCCCCTGCGTAGCCCCTGCTTCCGAAGGAGGGGTGAGGGGTGGTAGAGAAAAAAAACGAGTATGATGAAATACAGATATCTCATTTGGGCTGCAACCCTGTTGCTTTGTGCATGCACAACGAAGGTGCCGACAGCGTTTACCGACGTCGACGCCCTGCCTAAGATCTATCCTGACTATGTCGATGTAACTATCCCACTGAACATTGCTCCGCTGACCTTCGAACTCGACGAGGAAGCCGATGCGATGATTGCGCGCTATTCAGCTGGCGACATCGAGGTGGTCTGTGCCGATAAGATGCAGCCTACGTTCGACGAATGGGCCTCGCTCATCGGCGAAGCCAAAGGCGATGCCATCAAAGTCGATGTCTTTGCACAGCGCGGCGACCAGTGGACGCACTACAAACCCTTCAGCATCTTCGTCTCTGAAGACAGCATCGACTCCTACCTCAGCTACCGCCTCATTCCACCCTCGTTTGTCAGCTATGAGGCGCTCACCATCAGTCAACGCTGCCTGGAGAACTACGACGAGAGCGTCATCTACGACAAC
>JAILAI010000149.1 GCA_024681705.1 Prevotella sp. | reverse complement strand
TACGGATTCTAAGAAAAACGACGATAAAATGGCATTGATAAAAGAAGTGAATGGTCTTGCACCGAAATGGGGCAAGAACTGCTATTTCAGCGAAAACGCCACGATTGTTGGCGAGGTGACAATGGGCGACGAATGCTCCGTTTGGTTCAACGCTGTAGTGCGCGGTGATGTGGCTTACATCCGCATTGGCGACCGCACGAATGTGCAGGATGGTGCATGTCTGCACACTACTTATAAGGTGGGCCCACTGAACATCGGTAGCGACGTTACTATCGGACACAATGCCACCGTTCATGCCTGCACCATTCACGACCATGCGCTCATCGGTATGGGTAGCACGTTGCTCGACAATTGCGAGGTGGGCGAAGGCGCTATCGTAGCCGCCGGTGCCCTTGTCATCGGTGGCACGAAGATACCTGCCGGAGAGATATGGGGTGGTGTACCTGCCAAGTTCATCAAGAAAACTCGTCCAGGACAGACCGACAACGCCGCTCACTACGTCGCCTATTGCGACTGGTATCGTGAAAGGGAAGACGATTGAAAACGCTTTCATTCCCGTTGTTCGCAGAAATAGGAGAATAGGGTGGGGAAGAGTAGTCGTTTGTTTGTGTAGCCTCTGTTTGTGAAAATGTCGTTACACATTATATATAACGTGAATTCGTTGAAAACAATATAAAATTAGTCTTTTCGCGAAAAGACCTACCAACCTACCATGACCACCCTCAAACGCCCATCTACAAAGGGTTTGAGCTATGGTAGGTCTTTCGTCAACACCTACCATACACCTACCATAGACCTACCATATTTCGATCACTTAGCAGGTGGGTGTTAGTGAGTAACTAAGGTAGTTGTTAAACGTATATTATAAAGATAAAGAGGTGAAAAAGTGGATTCTATTCTCTAATCAAGGTAAAGAATGGCTTTCAAAACTCAAAAGCGCTGCTTTTCATCATCAAACGCGCCGTTTTCCATGATTAAAAGCGCCGTTTTTAAAGTGCAAAATCGTCGCTTTAGAGTACCAAAAGAGTTCGAATCTCAAAGTAACAAGATAAATGCAACACTCATTTTCGTCGAACATACATTATATTATTTATAAGGTAAACGTCTTTCTCGCATGTGTTTTGTCATTGACAAGTTTGATGCATGTTTCGTGAAGTGAGAGATGGGTTTTTGCGAATTTTGAAGTTCTAAAATAGACTTCTACTATTGAAGATTTGTCGCTATTTGTGTCTTGTTTGTAAAATTGTGAAGTCAAATTTTGTTAACGGTAGTTATTTATTTGTAAAACAAATCATTCTGAAAGGGTTTGTCTTATGTATAATTAGGTAGTTTGGCGGAAAGTTTGTACCTTTGCAGCCCAAATGGTCCTTAGGGATTAGTATGCTTATATTTGAAATACAAATAAATACAATATAAATAATTAAAAAACAAAATTAAAATGCCTACTATTTCACAATTAGTTAGAAAAGGCAGAAAGGTACTTGTAGACAAGAGCAAGTCGCCCGCTTTGGACTCATGTCCTCAGCGTCGTGGCGTGTGTGTACGCGTGTACACCACGACCCCGAAGAAGCCTAATTCGGCAATGCGTAAGGTTGCCCGTGTTCGTTTGACAAACCAGAAGGAAGTGAACTCCTACATCCCGGGAGAAGGACACAACCTTCAGGAGCACTCTATCGTTTTGGTGCGCGGTGGTCGTGTGAAGGACCTCCCCGGCGTACGTTATCACATCGTTCGTGGCACGCTCGATACAGCTGGTGTTGCCAACCGTACTCAGCGCCGTTCGAAGTATGGTGCTAAGCGTCCAAAGCAGAAGAAGTAAAAAGACTACAACGGCCAATGGCTAAAGCCGGAGAGGGTTTCAGCCGTTGGCCATGATAAAGAAAACAAACCGTTTTGCTGGAGAATTGTTAGAAAAGGTTGAGTAAATACCCGGGAGCGGGTGTTGAAGGATTATCTAAAAAAGAGATAATGGGCAGCGTTGCCCAACGTACAAACAGCCTCCGCAGAATAAATTTCTATTAATAATAAAATGAGAAAAGCAAAACCGAAGAAGCGCGTGATCCTGCCGGATCCCGTGTTCAACGACCAGAAGGTCTCGAAGTTCGTGAACCACTTGATGTACGACGGTAAGAAGAATACGTCGTACGAGATTTTCTACAAAGCCCTCGACATCGTTAAGGAGAAGATGGCTAAGGAAGAGAAGCCCGCTCTGGAGATTTGGAAGCAGGCACTCGACAACATCACTCCCCAGGTGGAGGTGAAGAGCCGCCGTATTGGTGGTGCTACTTTCCAGGTACCGACTGAAATTCGTCCCGACCGTAAGGAAAGTGTCTCTATGAAGAATATGATTGCATTCGCTCGTAAGCGCGGCGGTAAGTCTATGGCTGATCGTCTGGCTGCTGAGATTATGGACGCCTACAACAATCAGGGTGGCGCCTTCAAGCGTAAGGAAGATATGCACCGCATGGCAGAGGCCAACCGCGCCTTCGCACACTTCCGCTTCTAATTCATGCAAGGTGAAAAGAGTTTATTTTTAGGATAATATAAGAAGAGTAGAATACAATCAATGGCAAAGCAAGATTTACATTTGACCCGCAACATCGGCATCATGGCTCACATCGATGCTGGTAAGACAACAACTTCTGAGCGTATCCTGTACTACACAGGTAAGACGCATAAGATCGGCGAGGTTCATGACGGTGCCGCTACAATGGACTGGATGGCACAGGAGCAGGAGCGTGGTATCACCATCACTTCTGCCGCTACCACCTGTTACTGGCATTACAATGACAAGCAGTATAAGATCAATCTGATCGACACTCCGGGACACGTGGACTTCACCGCTGAGGTGGAGCGTTCGCTTCGTGTGCTGGACGGAGCTGTTGCTACCTACTGTGCAGTAGGTGGTGTGCAGCCACAGAGTGAAACGGTATGGCGCCAGGCCGACAAGTACAACGTTCCCCGTCTGGGCTACGTGAACAAGATGGACCGTTCGGGTGCCAACTACTACGACGTGCTTCAGCAGATGAAGGACGTTCTTGGTGCAAAGCCCGTATCACTGGTTGTCCCCATCGGACAGGAAGAAACCTTCAAGGGTATTGTTGACCTGCTGAAGATGAAGGCCATCATCTGGCACGACGAGACACAGGGCGCTGAATACGAGGTGACCGACATTCCCGCTGACCTCATGGACGAGGCTCAGGAGTGGCGCGACAAGCTCGTTGAGGACGCAGCTGAGTTCGACGAGGCCCTGATGGAGAAATTCTTCGAGGATCCCAATAGCATTACTGAGGAGGAACTCATCGCCGCTATTCGCAAGGGAACGCTCGCTATGGAGTGCACCCCGATGCTCTGCGGTTCTTCGTTCAAGAACAAGGGTGTGCAGACGCTGCTCGACTACGTTTGCGCTTTCCTTCCCTCTCCGCTTGACACGCCCAACATCGTTGGTGAGAACCCCAACACGGGCGAGGAAGAAGACCGTAAACCCAGCGAAGATGAGCCCACATCGGCTTTGGCATTCAAGATCGCTACCGACCCGTATGTAGGTCGTCTGGTGTTCTTCCGCGTTTACTCTGGTAAGGTGGCCGCTGGTTCTTATGTCTACAACACTCGTTCAGGAAAGAAAGAGCGCGTGAGCCGTCTGTTCCAGATGAACTCAAACAAGCAGCAGCCAATGGAAAGCATCGACGCCGGTGATATCGGCGCAGGTGTAGGCTTCAAGGATATCCGCACTGGTGACACACTCTGCGATGAGGAGCATCCCATCGTGCTGGAGAGCATCACGTTCCCCGACACGGTGATTTCTATCGCCGTTGAGCCGAAGAGCCAGGCTGACATCGCTAAGCTCGACAATGGTCTTGCTAAGCTTGCTGAGGAAGACCCGACCTTCACCGTACATACCGACGAGCAGAGCGGTCAGACCGTTATCTCGGGTATGGGTGAGCTCCACCTCGACATCATCATCGATCGTCTGAAGCGTGAGTTCAAGGTTGAGTGCAATCAGGGTAAGCCCCAGGTTAACTATAAGGAAGCCATCACCAAGACCGTTAACCTCCGTGAGGTTTACAAGAAGCAGTCGGGTGGTCGTGGTAAGTTCGCCGACATCATTGTGAACGTTGGTCCCGTTGACGAGGATTACGACATCAAGGAGAAGGGCGGCCTCCAGTTCGTGAACGAAGTGAAGGGCGGTAACATTCCAAAGGAGTTCATCCCCGCTATTCAGAAGGGCTTTGAGGATGCCATGAAGAACGGTATTCTCGGTGGCTATCCCGTTGACTCTCTGAAGGTGACCGTCATCGACGGTTCGTTCCACCCGGTTGACTCTGACCAGCTGTCGTTCGAGCTTGCCGCTCGCAACGCTTACAAGAACGCATGTGTGAAGGCCGGTCCTGTGCTCATGGAGCCCGTGATGAAGCTCGAGGTTGTAACTCCCGAGGAGAACATGGGTGACGTGATTGGCGACCTGAACAAGCGTCGTGGTCAGGTGGAAGGTATGGAAGAGGCTCGTAGCGGTGCACGCATCGTGAAGGCTATGGTTCCGCTGGCTGAGATGTTCGGCTATGTAACCGCTCTGCGTACTATCACTTCAGGTCGTGCAACCAGCTCTATGGAGTACGATCACCACTCAGCCGTTTCTAGCTCTATCGCTAAGGCTGTGCTCGAAGAGGTGAAGGGTCGTGTAGACCTCGTATAAGAGAAACCCAAAGGGGTGCTGCTGAGCAAATGACTCTTTAGCAGCACCCTCACAACATTTATTAATAAACATTCAAAACATTCATTAAGAAATGAGTCAGAAAATCAGAATTAAGCTGAAGAGTTACGACCACAAATTGGTTGACAAGTCAGCAGAGAAGATTGTGAAGGCCGTGAAGGCTACGGATGCTATCGTTAGCGGTCCGATTCCCCTTCCCACCCACAAGCGCATCTACACCGTGAACCGTTCGACATTCGTCAACAAGAAGTCGCGCGAGCAGTTCCAACTTTCAGACTACAAGCGTCTGATCGACATCTATAGCTCTACCGCACGCACCGTTGACGCCCTGATGAAGCTCGAGCTTCCCAGTGGTGTGGAGGTTGAAATCAAGGTCTAATCGTTGTAGAAACAACAAACCATTATAATTGCGGGATAAGGTCGTCGAGGCTTTTTTCCGCAATTTTTTGTTGTGCCGATTGCACGATAATCTGCTATAAGAGTGCAACAATGTAACCGCTTTGCTCACCCCAATTTGGCGTTATATGTATTTGACGTTGCACCAATGATTTGAAAAAATCTAGATTTTTTGTTTCGAAATTGGCGGTTTCGATGAATTTTTTCTAGATTTTTTTCATCCGTATTGGTAGAATCGTTTTGTCAAAGAGTTAACTCTCGAAACAAATTGTGGCAGAAGCGCGAAAAGACGAAACGAGTTTTTGTATATAAATATGCGAGGGGCTTGCATATTTTTACTGGTCAATCATTATAATCTCGATATTTTTGCTTAACTTTGCAACCTGATAACCTACAAAACATTTATGAGAAGGAAAATAATCTGGATAATGTTGTCTGTGCTGATTTGCGCAGAAGTGAATGCTGCCCCAATCGGCAAAGAGCGGGCGCAGCTGAAGGCTCAGCAGTTCATGTTGCAACGTGGGATGCTGAAGGTTGGAAATATGCCTACACAAAAGGAAGTGAAGCGTGCTACGTTAACGCAAGGTACTCCCGACTACTACGTCTTCAATGCCAACGATAACGGTGGATTCGTTGTCGTGGCTGGCGACGATCGTGTGGACGAGGTTCTCGGTTTTGTCAAGGGCATCGCTTTTGATGAGAACGCCATTCCCGACAACATGAAGGGATGGTTAGATAACATCGCGGATGAAATCGCTTGGCTGAAAATGCACCCCGACTACAAATTGTCTCATCCTGCCTTGGCCGCTTCGGCAACGAAACCTGAGCTGGCTCCGCTTCTTACGTGTGAATGGGATCAGGGTGCGCCCTACTACAACCTTTGTCCGAAGAGTGGAAACAATCCTTGTTTCACCGGATGCGTAGCCACCGCAATGGCAATGGTTATGTATTATTACAAATGGCCAACGCAGACGTTGCAAACGATTCCCGGATATGTCACCTATACGAACAATTTCAACCTAAGTGATCTTCCTATTGTGGAGTTCGATTGGGAGAACATGAGAGACATTTATCGCGGTAATTATAGCGAGGTGTCGGCAACAGCTGTAGCCGAACTGATGCTATATGCTGGTCAGTCGGTATGGATGGATTATACTCCCGAGGGATCTGGTGCGAGTCAGTATTACGTTGCTTCTTCGTTGAAGAAATACTTTGGTTACGATCAGAACATGTACGATGCTGAACGTAGCGACTATAGCATTGCCGAATGGGACGACCTTATCTACAACGAAATAGCTGAGGGACGCCCCGTGCTCTATACGGGTTACTCCATGAGTGTGGGCCATGCGTTCGTCTGTGATGGCTATAGAAACGGATACTTCCACATCAACTGGGGTTGGGGCGGATATCTGAACAACTATTTTAAGCTGAGCATTCTGAACCCCAATAGTACTGAGGGCGCCGGAGCTGGAAGCACACCAGATGGTTTCCCCAATGGCCAAAGCATTGTCGTCGGTGTGCAACCTCCTAGCGACACTTCTGTAGCGCAACCCATATTGCCCGATTTGGACGCGTTGAGAGTGAATGGAAATACCATTTCCGTGACGTACAAAAACCGCTCTCGTAAATCGATTACGGTGACCTGTGCTTTGGGTGTCCAGAACGCTGATGGCGAATGGCAAGAGCTGGTGCAGGGCAAGTTCTCGTTCGGTAATGGTAATTCGAGGAAGTTGTATTGCTCAATGCCCGACTTCTTCACCGAACCAGGCACCTATAAGGTTTTCGCCATCTGCAAGGAAGATGGTGAAGATGCAGAGTGGCATCGCATCGGGTTGCCCTATCAGTATGTGGAAGTTCGTGCTACCGACAACGATGGCGCCATTTCCTATGAGGGAATAGCCCATCCCGTCTTGGCATTGAACGTGGAGAGTATATCACCAGTCGGCAAATTCACGTCGGGAATCAATGAGATGCAGGTGAAGTTGAAGAATGAGGGCGACGAGTATAACGGCACGTTTGCCATCTATTGCGGGAAGAATGTAAACTTCTCGGACAACCCCAATGGCTATACCACCGTCGCTTTGGAGGAGAACGAGGAAGCCACCGTGTCGATATTCTACCAAGCGACGTCGATAGAAGATATGGTCGTTCATGTCTATGCTATGAAAGATGGTAGTTATACTGAAATCGGAACACGCGAGTTCGCCACCTACGACCTTGACATTTCCGATAAGTTCGTTACATTCGATCCGCTGGTGGTCAGAGTGGTGATTCACAACTATTCTGAAGCCGACTATAATGGTAAGTTGCGAGCCGTCATCTACAAGGACAACAAGAAGGGCGGTCAGCTCGACAAAGAGCAGTTCATTCCAGCTGGCGGAGAGTCGGAATTCGTCTACGACACCTTCAATCTGGCAAGTAATGCGGTGTATAAGATGCGTTTCCAATTCCAGAAGGGCGAGTTGGATCCCACCTTCGTTACCATCGAAGACTATGTGGAAATCAACATGCAAGAAGTCGGAATTCGTGAAATGACGACGGGCGAAACTGAAGTGGATTTGTGGATGACACCCTCTGGTGTTCGCGTTTCAGCTCCCACAACTCACGTTCTCTATATCCATAACGGAAAGAAAGTAATCCGATAGAAGACGATCCCATCAGCGTTGACGCGCCATGTGTGTCGCTTCCTTCTTTCATGAAGTTGTGGTCAACACATCGCGCGTCAATGTTTCTTTTCGTCCTTTTGACAATCTAACTTTGTTATCTCGATCTTTGACAAATGAAAATAGTGTGAGACAAAAAACACTCCACTAAAAGACGTTTTTTCGAAAACAATGAGAGGGCTTTTCCATTATGAAAGGGCTTAAATGTCAGTTGTTTATACATCTTTTACCAATATGCTTACCAAAATTGGTGCTTTTGATGACGAAAACTGACGCTTTTGGTGATGAAAAGCGCCAATTTCAATCATCGAAATTGCCGTTTTTGAAATCGTCCTTTTTCTTTGCCGTCTTAGATAATCGTCTTGAAAACTCTCTGATTCTCAAGTTTTGGTGACGTAACTACTCAGCACCCCTGTTCAATGAGCAATATTGTGAGTACTACGGAACAGTTTTCGTTAAGAAATTATAAAACTGCTTTTGTGGTTTTCCAGGACCTCTAATCATCGGATACCTATTGGATGCATTTTCACAATGGCGGCAGATACCGGGCTTAATCAGGATTTGTGAAGTCTGCCATGGCTTCGGCAAGTTCACGTTGCCAATTATCACCCTCAAACGGATTATCGTCGGCGAGAGGGCGTTTTGCGTTTCCCGCATATTCGGATTCGCCGTTAAAGGATGTGAATCCACATTTTGCCATTTCATAGAAGATGCGTATTTTTGCGTCTGGAAATGGCAAAGAAGTGTACTGACATGGAAGATGTTCTACGTTTGATCAACCAGCGTCTGCGTAAACTTGAGAAGTCTGATTCGGAGAAGAACGAGGAAATCGGGCGTCTCAACCGCGTCATAGGCAGGAAGGATGTGGAGATACACAATCTGAAG